>NZ_JBWYHD010000004.1:0-538784 GCF_056711665.1 Bacillus sp. Medicinal_06
GCTCATAACCCGAAGGTCGCAGGTTCAAATCCTGTCCCCGCAACCAAATGGTCCCGTGGTGTAGTGGTTAACATGCCTGCCTGTCACGCAGGAGATCGCCGGTTCGACCCCGGTCGGGACCGCCATTTACATAAAGGCTCGGTAGCTCAGTCGGTAGAGCAGAGGACTGAAAATCCTCGTGTCGGCGGTTCGATTCCGTCCCGAGCCATCTTTTTTTTTTTGAAAAGCCGGCTTAGCTCAATTGGTAGAGCAACTGACTTGTAATCAGTAGGTTGGGGGTTCAAGTCCTCTAGCCGGCACCACTTAGGGGCATAGTTTAAAGGTAGAACAGAGGTCTCCAAAACCTCCGGTGTGGGTTCGATTCCTACTGCCCCTGTAAGAAATATGGGCCTATAGCTCAGCTGGTTAGAGCGCACGCCTGATAAGCGTGAGGTCGATGGTTCGAGTCCATTTAGGCCCACCATATTCCGCAGTAGCTCAGTGGTAGAGCTATCGGCTGTTAACCGATCGGTCGTAGGTTCGAGTCCTACCTGCGGAGCCATGGCCCGTTGGTCAAGTGGTTAAGACACCGCCCTTTCACGGCGGTAACACGGGTTCGAATCCCGTACGGGTCATAAAAAAGAGTCAGCAATTAGCTGACTCTTTTTTCTTGTGAAAATATAATGCGAAAGCTTTTTCCTTTTGTATATACGATAACATTAATTTGAAATTCCCTTTATTTCATAATAAATAAAGGGAATTTGGAAAAACTATAGTATGTATAAGAAGGAGGGAATAAAGCTACATGACAACAGTTAGAGAATTTATGAGTACCGATATTGTACAGTGTACACCGCTAGATAATGTATATGAAGCTGCTGTGAAAATGAAAGAAGAGGACATTGGAATGATTCCAGTTGTAGAGAACAATCAAGTGGTTGGTCTTGTCACTGATCGTGATTTAGTTGTTCGTGGAATTGCTGAGAAACATCCCGGGTCTAATAAAATTACAAATATCATGACTACAGGAATTGTGTCTGTTTCTCCTGATGACTCTATTGAAAAGGCTACAGAGTTAATGGCGCAGCACCAAATTAGAAGACTACCTGTAGTTGAGAATGGCGGGCTTGTTGGGATGTTAGCGTTAGGTGATTTAGCAATAGCAGAGAAAGCTGATGATCAAGCAGGATTTGCTTTAAGTGAAATTTCCGAGCATACAGAATAAAGGAATATCTGCAGATTATTTTTCGTTTAGAGAATAGGTAAGATTGGATACGTTTTATTAATAATGTAAATAAAGCTATATTGTGATTAAAGCGTATCCAAAATATTACGCATAGATATAAATATGCTTCATTAAATGTATCTGGAGAATGACATATGTTAAGTTCATTTGAAATTTTATTTAACAATTTCCATTACTAATTTTTGTTATGTTAAAAAATGATATAATAATAAATAAAAGCTTCATAAGGAATTTTGAATATAATAATATTTATAATATTATGATTATCTACTAAACTATCAAAGATTTTATATAAATAGAAACGGAGGGGAAATAATATGAGGGAGGTACAGAGTAATCCAAATTGGAATTTGGTTACAGAGGCTTATGTGGAACCAACTAATTTTGCAGATTTATTTTCCTTACTTGTACCAAATCATCCAAAAGGCGAAGGAAAAGAACGGACAATTTTAGCTTGGAAAGAAAAAGAATTTTATAAACAGGAAAACTTGGCTCCGTTTATTTTATATGGAATGAATAAAGTGAAGGAGTTGCCACAGTTTCATAAAGATGAAATACCAACTTTAGTTCGTATTGTTCGTTTATGTCAGGACATCGGTTGGTATAAGGAAGCTTATACATTTATGGTGAACCATAAATTAGATGAATTTGTACATACATCTATGGAATATGAAACGTGGGATGTTTTAACCCAAGTTGTGGCTTGGAACTACTTAATTGTAAAATATCGCATCGGGAAATCGGAAAATAGAGATGTAATGATATGGGAAAGAATTAAATTTAATGAGGAATGTATTGAAAAATGTGAAAAGCTATTATCTCATAAGGAAGTAATGGAACTTACATTTTTTTATATTTGCAAACAGGCAAAACGATTGTCCAAAGAAGAATTGGATCAAGAGATGATGAATTTAGCAATATACTGTAATACATACGTTTATGACTTATACATATATGACTTATTAAAAAAATATCGTAAGTGTACGGATTTTTTAACATATTATGGACCGAGTCGTTCTGTTGTTGCATGTCAAAGGGCTGTAATCGCTCAAATTTCTGACCGCCTTAATCCGCTAAAAACTACTCATGTGGATGATTATCTTTATGTAATGAAGGAAATGATGGAGCATATGTCATTTGAGTTTATGAATCGATACGAGCACTTCATTGGAAAACTATTATCATATGTACCATTTTTTGAAATGATTCAAGTTCCGCAACATGCATATTATTGTGAAGAGTTGATGTATGTTTGTAAAGGAATTGAACATAAAGAAGAAATCCTGCGGAATTATATATTTATACAATTACACGATTGTTTACCGTCATTTATTAAGCAATTTCTAAAGAATAAGCGTTATGCAACGATTCATGATATTTTATTTTACTGGTGTGATGATGAACAACGAATGGGCTTAGAGAAGAAATATAATTTAAGTTTTATTTATGAACGATATGCGTGTGGATAAAAAGAAATTTTTCAATATAATGTATAGATGAAAAAAGGGGTCTCATTTTAAGTGAGACCCCTTTTTTCGTCGTAAATGTAGAAGGCTGTTCTAAGCTTCTTGTTGGTTCTTACGGTGTTCAGGAATATAAATATATTGGGAAATGATGGTTAGCACCCCTATAAAAAATACAGGGAATATAGCAGCCATATGAAAACCACTATAAATAATATTTGTTATTAAGCCGCTTATAATAATAAATGCAGTATATATATGAGAAATTTGTTTCTTCAGTCGAATTTTGAATGCTTCCATCAATGATTCAATAGCAACAAATGAGATGACGATACCCAAAAAGACAAGGTTCGTATTGTAAATGACTAAGCAACAGATTAAACCGAGAAAAGCTATATACTCAATTATTAATGGTATATTACGTGACATATAATATTACCGAACCAAATAAGGCAGTGGATTTACTGCGTTTGTCTTTTCAAAATTCCATTCACCATTATGTAATTCAAAATGGAGATGTTGTCCAAATGAATGACCTGTATTTCCCATATATCCTAATAATTGCCCGGTTTGAACTTGATCACCAACTTGTACTGAACGGTCTTTCATATGAGCGTAAACGGTTGTATATAGTTTACCTCGAATATGATGTGCTACAAATACGACATTTCCATAGCTAGCAGAGTAATAAGACTTTATAACTTTACCTGCAGCAGCTGCATGAATTGAAACATTACCTGGTGCGGAAATATCTATACCATAATGCATTTGTTCCCAGCGCATATCAAATGTAGAACTAATCGTTCCTTGAGTAGGGAATTTAAAAACAGCAGGAATAGAAGGAGCGGCTTGTCTCGTTTGTGGTTGTTTTTGAATAATATAATGCTTTGCTACAAATCCGTAAGATGTTCCGAAGCGAACTTTGTACCAGGTACCAACTGTTTCTATAACAGTGACTTGTGTTCCGTTTTGTAAAGCCCCAATTACAGCAGTATCTGTTCCAGCTCCACGGCGGACTTTTAAGGTAGGTGTAGCAACGTAAAAGGAAGATTCATTTTGTATTGTAACCCCTTTTACTAATGCTTCTGATGTATGAGATACAAATTCTTTTTTTACATATCCTTGTTGCCCATTATGTGAGACTTTATACCAATCCCCTTTTGTTTCTTGGACGGAGATGAATTTACCATTGGATAATCTATCAATAATAGAGGATTTGATATTTGGTTTAGAACGAATATTTAACACATTGGCATTTACGATATAACTATTGTTCCGTTCAGTATATTTAGTAAACGCAATATTTGTTTTTTTTAAGGAGTTAGTTTTATCTCTTGTATTTATCCTATTATTCAAATATAATATTTCTGGGCCTGGTTTTATATGTTGAATGTTTTGTGTAGGCAATTCTTGGGCTGCTGCAGTACGTGTGTCTACTTGATTTATGGATGGAAGTAGAGATGTGACTGCGACAGTAGTTGCCGTTAAAGCTGTAGCTTTCTGTTTCATCTAATATTAGCCCCCCATCGATGTATTAATATATTTTTTATTATAGTATAAAGATATAATATTTTGTGCATTGTTCACATAACTGTAATATGATATGTGAAAAAAATAACGACTTTTTAATGGAATCGAAATATATTACAAGAATAACAGATAAACAATCATTAGAGTTTGGATAAAAGATAATTATATAAATATCAGTTAAAAAATCGACATAAAACCTTTCTTTTTGAGTGGGAGAGAGGATCCGTCCATGGATAGAAGCGGTCAGGGCCTTTTTCTGCCCCATGCCGTGTGAAAACAAAAAGTGGGGATAAATGGAGAATTGTTTTTGCTTTCATAGCCGTAGCTCATATGTCGAAAAATCAAAATGGAGTTATATAGTATTTTCAGAATAAATATAGAAATACAAATTGAAAAAATGGAAGAAGAACGTTTTTAGGTGGGGAAGAGAATCCGCCTATGCATAGAAGCGACCAGATCCTTTTTAAGTGCCATGCTAATTTAAAACAGTTGCTGATAACACATGACAATGTTATACTGACTATGGTAATTTCATATTGTGCTAGGAGAGCTGGTGTTGCCAGCTGAGAGTAAGACCGAAAGTCTTTTATCCTTTTACTACCTGATCTAGATTATGCTAGCGTAGGGAAGCAATTCGGACATGAACATTAGGTCCCCGTTTCTTTGCGTAAAGAAACGGGGCTTTTTTATTTGCCAATTTAATAGTGAAAACCACTAGGGGTGCTTTGCATGCTGAGAGAGGAATAATCCTTAACCCTTACGGACCTGATCTAGGTAATACTAGCGAAGGGAAGTGGAGCAACGAATAAATGTATTTTTATTTGCTGAACCACTTCTTATATAGAAGTGGTTTTTTATTTTAATAAATAGATATAAAGGAAGGGGAAATATAAATGAAATTTTGTGAGAGGTTATTTGAAACTGTGCAGCCTGTTTGGGAGAAAAGTCATAACCATCCATTTGTAACTGGAATGGGGGATGGCACGTTAGAAAAAGACAAATTCCAATATTACATCGTACAAGATTATTTATATTTGCTAGACTATGCGAAGGTTTATGCAATTGGAGTTGTAAAGGCAACGAATCCATATGTGATGGGGAAATTTGCAGAACAAATAGATGGTATTTTAAATGGAGAAATGACGATTCATAAACAGTATGCAAAACGTCTTGGTATTTCTATACAAGAGATGGAGGAAGCAAAGCCATCTGCTAAAAATTTAGCGTATACAAACTATATGATGTCAGTATCTCAAAATGGCACGCTTGCAGAGTTAATTGCGGCTCTTCTTCCATGTATGTGGAGTTATTGGGAAATTGGAAAGCGTTTAAATGATATTCCAGGAGCGAGGGATCATGAGTTCTTCGGAGAGTGGATTCAAGGATATAGCTCAGAAGAGTATGGAAGTCTTTGCATTTGGCTAATGGATTTATTAAATGAACTAGCTGAAGGGAAATCTGAACAAGAGCTAGCTAGATTAGAAGAGATTTTCTTATATTCTAGCCGATTTGAGTATTTATTCTGGGATATGGCGTATCGTAAGGAGATGTGGGGTTTTGAGGAGCAAGAGCATACTACAATTTCATAATGTTTCCTTTCATTATGATGAAAAGCCAATCATAAACGGTCTAGATGCTTCCGTGCAAGAAAAAGAGTTTGTTAGCATTATTGGGCCGAGTGGCTGTGGCAAAAGTACATTGTTTCGTTTAATTACAGGATTAGAAGAACCTACGGCTGGAAATATTCAACTGACAGAAACAACGAGTCATCCTGTAGGGTATATGCCACAAAAAGATATGCTTCTGCCGTGGAGAACGATTATTGAAAATGCAGCATTGCCGTTAGAGTGCCAGGGGATAAAGAAAAAAGAAGCACATGTAAAAGCAAAAGAGCTGTTAGAACAATTTGGTTTACAAGGATACGAGAACAAATATCCGAAAGATTTATCAGGTGGTATGCGGCAACGAGTATCCTTTATTCGAACCTTATTAACAGGCGGGGACGTTTTGTTGTTAGATGAACCTTTTAGCGCATTAGATGCTTTAACGAAAGCAACGTTGCAAGAATGGTTGTTTGAACAATGGAAACAGTGGCAAAAAACAATTTTATTTATCACACATGATGTGGAGGAAGCGCTTTTTCTTTCCAATCGAATTTTAGTTGTGACCGAGCAGCCTATTACCACTTTGACGGAGCGTATTGTACCACTTGGAATAGATCGCTCAAGAAAAGATTTGCATAAACCTGAGATATTAGCTTTAAAAGATGAATTACTTAGTATGCTGCAAAGGCAGGTGCTCGTATGAAGCGTGTGACAGAGTTATTACCTGCACTGATTTTAAGTAGCATACTGCTCATAGCTTGGGAGGTGGGAGCTAGAATTGTTGACGAGATGTACATATTGCCATCTCCTACTGCAATTCTAGCGAAAATGTGGGCGTTGCAAGATATATTGCTTACAGTTCATTTGCCGGCAACGTTATACGTGGTTTTGATAGGAGTTGTTATTTCCATTGTACTTGGTGTGGGGCTCGCGATGTTAATGAATGCTAGCACATGGATAGAAAGAGCATTTTATCCGTTACTAGTTGCATCACAAACGATTCCAATTACAGCGCTAGCACCATTGTTTGTTTTATGGTTTGGATATTCAATTTGGAGCAAAGTAGTTGTGACCGTTTTGATTACATTTTTCCCAATTGCCGTAAATACGTATGATGGGTTACGCAGTACGAAAAAGGAATGGGAGGAGCTTTTAGTTACATATGGTGCAACGAAAAAAGATATTTTTCTAAAGTTAAAATTGCCATCTGCACTTCCGTACTTTTTCTCTGCTTTAAAAATAGCTGTTCCGCTTAGTGTAATTGGAGCAGCGATTGGCGAGTGGCTTGGTGCACAAGCGGGTTTAGGATACTTTAGTAAACGAATGATGACGCAGTTAGATGGGGCAGGCGTATTTGCACCGATTGTACTGTTATCATTACTAGCTATTTTCTTTGTATTACTCGTTTCGATATTAGAAAAGAAATTCATTAGTTGGAGGAAACATTCATGAAATTATTCAAGCGCATCTTTGTGTTTACATTATTAGTTGTAATGATTGCAGGATGTTCTAGCAATTCAGTATTAGAGAAGCAAAAGAAAGAGAAAGAAATTACAGTGATGCTCGATTGGTATCCAAACGCGGTTCATAGTTTTATCTATGCAGCGATTGAAAAGGGCTACTTTAAAGAAGAAGGAGTAAAGGTGAATATTAAATTCCCATCTAATCCAACCGATCCATTAACGTTAGCGGCAGCAGGAAAAGTAACAGTTGGTCTATACTATCAGCCAGATGTTGTCATCGCAAGAGCAAATGAACAAATTCCAGTGAAATCAATTGGAGCTGTGGTCCGTTCACCACTAAATCATGTTGTATCGTTAAAATCAGCAGGTATTAAATCACCAAAAGACTTAGAAGGTAAAACAGTTGGTTATTCTGGAACACCTTTAAGTGAGGCATATTTAAAAACGATGGTAAAAGAAGCTGGTGGAAATCCTAGTGCTGTGAAAGTAGTAGATGTTGGATTTGATTTGGTGCCGGCGTTAATTACGAAAAAGGTAGATGCTGTCACAGGTGCTTACATTAACCATGAAGTTCCTGTTATGCGCCATCAAGGCCATGAGCCAGCATACTTTAATCCAGCTGAGTATGGTGTACCAAATTATCATGAACTTGTTTTTGTCACAGGTGATAAAACATTGAAGAAAGATAAAGAATCATTACAAGCATTTTTACGTGGTGCGAAAAAGGGCTACGACTTCATGAAGAAAAACCCAGATGAAGCACTAAATATTTTATTAGATCATCAAGAAAAAGAAAACTTCCCGCTTGTTCCGGAAGTTGAAAAAGAAAGTATGAAAATTTTATTAGAGAAAATGGAAACGAAAGATGAGCCATTTTTATCAGACACAAAAGAGTCATGGGAAAAACAAAATAAATGGTTGAAAGAAAAAGGAATGACAAAAGAAAGCATTCCTGCCAATGAATTATTTGAAAATATTTTAAAGTAGGCGAGTGAATATGAAAGGCGAGCTCCATGTTATCTCAAATGGTCAGATGACATTCGAAGAGTTAACGAATGTAGCGATGCAAATTGAGAGTGAGATTGATTATTTGCATATTCGTGAGCGAGAAAAAAGTACGAAAGAGTTGTATGAAGGTGTGGAAGGTCTCCTAAAGAGGGGCTTTCCAGCATCTAAGCTTGTGATAAATGACCGAATCGATATTGCAATTTTATTACATATCCCTCGCGTCCAATTGGGATATCGAAGTGCAGATGTTAGGTCTGTGAAAGAAAAGTTTTCGTATTTGCATGTTGGGTATTCTGTGCATTCTTTGGAAGAAGCGATAACAGCTTTCAAAAACGGTGCAGATTCTCTTGTTTATGGCCATGTATTTCCAACGGATTGTAAGAGGGGCGTTCCGGCAAGAGGATTAGAAGAAATTTCAGATATGGCAAGGCGATTAACGATACCGATTACAGCTATTGGAGGGGTAACACCTGAAAATACAGCAGAGGTTCTTCGGTCTGGTGTGAGTGGTATTGCTGTTATGTCTGGAATTGTCAGTAATCGTACTCCATACGAGAAAGCAAGATTGTATAAGGAAACAATAAGAAAGTGGGCGGAAAATCATGAGTAAGGTATATGATGTAGCCATTATTGGCGGTGGTGTAATGGGTAGTTCAGTTGCACATTTTCTAGCGGAAAGAGGATACCAAGTGGTGATTGTTGAGAAACAAAGAATTGCATCTGAAGCTTCTAAAGCAGCGGCAGGTTTGCTTGGTGTACAGGCGGAGTGGGATGCGTATGATCCACTATTTGAGCTTGCTAGGAAAAGCCGTGAAATATTTCCGCAACTTGCAGAAACGTTACGTGAAAAAACGGGTATTGATATTGGGTATGAAGAGAAAGGTATCTATCGTATTGCTCAAACTGAAGATGAGAAGGCAAGAATACTAGATATTATGGGCTGGCAACAGAAAACAGGTGAAGAATCATATTTTATGACCGGGGATGAGCTTCGTGAAAAAGAGCCATTCCTCTCTTCATCCATTATGGGGGCTGTATACTATCCGAAAGATGGTCATGTCACTGCGCCGGAACTTACGAAAGCATTTGCGCATTCTGCAGCCGTTTCTGGAGCTGATATATATGAACAAACAGAAGTATTTGATATCAAAATAGAGAACAATCGAGTAGTAGGGATTATTACGAATGAAGGTATGATTCTATGTGAAAAGGTAGTAATTGCCGGGGGCTCATGGAGCACAAAACTTCTTCATCATTTTGATAAAGAGTGGGGTACATACCCTGTGAAAGGAGAAGTTGTTGCTGTAAAGAGCCGTAAACCCCTACTAAAATCTCCTATTTTTCAAGAACGATTTTATATCGCGCCAAAACGTGGTGGACGTTATGTAATTGGAGCAACAATGAAGCCTCATACCTTTAATAAATCTGTACAACCAGAAAGTATCACTTCAATACTAGAGCGTGCTTATACAATCTTACCAGCTTTGAAAGAAGCAGAATGGGAAAGTGCTTGGGCGGGGTTACGCCCGCAATCTAATCACGAAGTTCCTTATATGGGAGCGCATGAGGAAATAAAGGGATTGTATGCTTGTACAGGCCATTACCGAAACGGAATTTTATTAAGTCCTGTTTCTGGTCAATATATGGCAGATGTAATAGAAGGAAAGCAGGGGAGTCATTTACTAGATTCATTGCTTTCTAAAACGGTTTAGAAAGGGGATGGAAGCTTGAACTTAAAAATTAATGGTAAGCAAGTAGAGGTACCTGGGAGTGTTAAGACAGTAGCAGAACTGCTTACGCATTTAGGATTAGATACAAAGATTGTTGTAGTAGAACGCAATACAGATATTTTAACAAAAGAAGACCATCAAAGCGTATCTGTTTTTGATGGAGACCAAATTGAGATTGTAACTTTCGTAGGAGGCGGTTGATTATGTTAAACATTGGACCATTTACATTCAATTCTAGACTTTTATTAGGAACAGGAAAATTTTCAGATTATGATGTACAAAGAAAAGCAATTGAAGTATCAGAAGCAGAAATTTTAACATTTGCAGTACGTCGTATGGATATATTTGATGCAGACCAACCGAATTTGTTAGAAAAAATTGATGTGAAAAAGTATACATTACTACCAAATACAGCAGGAGCGAAAAATGCTGAGGAAGCAGTTCGTATTGCGAAATTAGCAAAAGCTTCAGGGCTTTGTGACATGGTAAAAGTAGAGGTTATTGGAGATGACAGAACGTTATTACCAGATCCAGTAGAGACATTAAAAGCCTCTGAAATGCTACTAGAAGAAGGTTTTATCGTTCTTCCTTACACATCAGATGATGTTGTATTAGCTCGTAAATTACAAGAGCTTGGTGTTCACGCGATTATGCCTGGTGCATCACCAATTGGTTCAGGTCTTGGCATTGTGAACCCATTAAACTTAAGCTTTATTATTGAGCAAGCAAAAGTACCAGTTATTGTTGATGCTGGTGTTGGTAGCCCAGCGGATGCTGCGTTTGCAATGGAATTGGGAGCAGATGGCGTGTTATTAAATACAGCTGTATCAGGCGCGAAAGACCCTATTAAAATGGCATCCGCAATGAAACTAGGTATTCATGCAGGGCGCTTAGGATTTGAAGCAGGGCGTATTGCACGTAAGCGCTGCGCGACGGCAAGTAGTCCTTTAGAAGGAATGAGTGTAGTTGAATAATCGATATTCTCGCCAAGAGCTATTTTCTCCAATTAGAGAAAAAGGGCAACAAAAGATAGGAGAAAAGCATGTACTAATTATCGGGGCGGGAGCACTTGGTAGTGCGAATGCAGAGATGCTTGTGAGAGCTGGTGTTGGCCGTGTAACAATTGTCGATCGCGATTATATTGATTGGAGTAATTTACAACGTCAGCAGCTATATTGTGAGGAGGATGTAGAAAATAATCTTCCCAAGGCTATAGCAGCCCAAAGGCGCTTGCAAGCAATTAATAGTCATGTAACGATAAAGGCTCTTGTCCAGGATGTAACAGCTGAAGAATTAGAAGAGCTCGTTAAAAATGTTGATATCATGATTGATGCGACTGATAATTTTGAAACACGTTTTATCGTTAATGATATATCACAAAAGTATTCTATTCCGTGGATTTACGGGGCGTGTGTAGGAAGCTACGGTCTTTCTTATACGATTTTACCAGGAAAGACTCCGTGTCTATCTTGTTTATTACAATCCATCCCGCTTGGCGGAGCGACATGTGATACAGCAGGGATCATTTCACCTGCTGTATCTCTCGTTGTTTCTCACCAAGTAACGGAAACTCTTAAACTTTTAGTAGGAGATGATGAGGCACTTAGGGAAGAGCTTGTATCGTTTGATGTATGGAAAAATGAATATTCATGTATGAATGTACAAAAACTTCGAAAACATAATTGTCCTTCATGTGGTGAGGAAGCTGTGTATCCGTATTTAAATAAGGATAATACGTCAAAAACTGCAGTTTTATGCGGGAGAAATACAGTTCAAATTAGACCTCCCCATAAAGAACAATTAGATTTTGAACGGTATAAAGAACTGCTGCGCGATCGTGTAACTGATTTAATGGTGAATCCATATTTATTATCATTTTCGGTTGAAGATAAGAGACTAGTTGCGTTTCAAGATGGCCGGGTTCTTGTACATGGAACGAAAGATATAGTAGAAGCAAAAACAATTTACCATCGTTATTTTGGATAGGAAAAGGGTGAGTGAGATGAAAGTGAATAAAGCTTTAACAATTGCTGGATCTGATAGCGGCGGTGGTGCTGGGATTCAAGCAGATTTAAAAACATTTCAAGAGCTAGGTGTATATGGAATGACGGTTATTACTGCTATTACAGCCCAAAATACACTTGGTGTGCAAGGTGTATATCCAGTTGCAATAGAAGGGATTCAGGAGCAATTAAATTCTATTGGTACAGATTTAACACCAGATGCTGTGAAGCTTGGTATGCTATTTAGTAGCGAAATTATTAAGGTTGTTGCAGAAAACATTAAAAAATTTGGCTGGAATAATATTGTACTAGACCCTGTTATGATTGCAAAAGGTGGAGCATCTCTATTACAACAAGAAGCTGTGCAAGCATTAAAGGAATATTTACTACCAATTGCCACAGTTATAACTCCCAATGTACCGGAAGCAGAAGTATTAACAGGAATGGAGATTCATAATATAGAAGATAGCAAAGAAGCTGTAAAAGTATTGCACAAATTAGGTGCTCAGTATGTTCTTATGAAAGGTGGACATGCTGAATACCAAGGTAACGAAGTAATTGATTTACTTTTTGATGGTCAGCAGTTTGTTGAATTTAGAAGCGAAAGAATTGATTCAAAACAAACGCATGGTAGTGGTTGTACATTTGCATCTGCTGTAACGGCGGGACTTGCAAAAGGGTATCCGATTGAAGAAGCGGTTCAAGAAGCGAAACAGTTTATTAGCATAGCAATTGAACAGCAATTAAATATTGGAAGTGGTCATGGACCAACGAATCATTTTGCATATAAACGACAAGAAACACGTGTATAAATATTCGTATTCGGAAACAGGAGCTAGCAGGCTCCTGTTTTTGTCGTTATTTGTCGCGCGGTCGATATCCTTTGTCGAATCGCCGATATATTGAAAAAATCGCTGATATATGTTGAGAAACGGTCGATATATTTGGATTTGCGCCGATAAAATTTCATTTGCCAATTTTTCTCTACAGCGCTCTTGCTAAAAATTCTATCTCTCCCGTTTAACGGTCATATAACTGGCTTTTTTGTTGTTTACTTTTTCCATATTTAGGAGTATTATATCAGCCAGAATCTTTTTTTGTAACGCTGAGTCCAATTCATTTGGAGCGGAGGAACCAAATTGTGCATGGTCACTAGGGGTGAATCTTTCATGATGAAAGTAGGGCTACTCTCAAAGTCCGAATCCGACAGCTAACTTCGTAAGCGTCTTGGGAGAGGATGGTGCATGGATGGATATATCGCTTCATCGGTCTGATTAGTATAGGAGAATATCAATCTATATTCGAATTCTTTTATGCTAAGGAGGAAGATGTACATGGATGAGGAAAAAGAATTAACACTCGTTTGTGTAGGGGAAGAAAGTAAAGTAAATAGTTTAAGAAAGTTAATATCTTTTCAAAGTGATTTAATTATTTTTACAGCAAATGAACAAATAGCAGATGAAGTGCGAGCATATGGCTTTGAATCAACGTATTACTGCAATAAGGAACTAAATATAACAAGTATTTGTAACGGAATAAAAAAAGTAATCTTACTAGGAGATGAACTTCCAACGGTTAGTTTCTTTACGGAGCGCATTCGCTTTTCTTTTCAAGCGCCTATTACAGTTGTTACAAGGAATAAACGATATCCCGTAAGGCTCTATGAAACAATTGGAGCTAAATTTGTAGTGTTTACAAATTGTGATAACATTTCTTTTTTATTTTTTGAATAGGGCGGAGGAAGTGAAGATGAAGGTGTTATTACGTGAGGATATAGCAAATCGTTGGGCGGTATCATTGGAGCGAGTTCAAGAATTAGCCATGCAAGATCCTATTTTTCCAGATCCATATATAGTCTTGCCATCGAAAGATAATTTGTATTTAGAAGCGGATATTATTGAATATGAGAAACTGCATGTGGAGCTGTCACAAATTTATATTCGAGGGAGAAATTTACGTTCATTTTTACAAAGAGAATAAGTTTTGAATAGAAAAGAGAGCGAGTTTTAAGTGTTACAAACTATACACTTAAAATCATTCGCTCTTTTTTCTTTCATATTTAAAAGATGATTAATGAAAAAGAAAGGAAAGACAAGGAAACAGATGAGAAAATATTAAAAACCCTTAATGTAAACGCTTAAACGGCGGGATATTTTCTTATTTTAGGTAATTTTCCTCTTTACAAGTGAAATAGAGAGGAGTATATTTACATTCATAAATTGTTCATAAAAATTTCCAAAAACAACCTGATATCGCTGAGTCCAATTATTTGGAGCGGGGGAACCAATTTTGTGCATTGTCACTTGGGGTGAATCTTTCATTACGAAAGTAGGGCTACTCTTTAGGCCCGAATCCGACAGCTAACCTCGTAAGCGTTTGGAGAGGAGGTTTACTTTTGTGTTGTTCATTTTTGAACACTGAGTAGAGCCTCAGTGTTCTTTTTTTGATAGGTAAATGGTAAATTTTAACATTTTGAAATGAGGGATTGGAATGCTAGATGTAGTGATAATCGGAATCTTTGTTGTATTAGTAGCATCGATGATAGGGCTTACGAGCTGGTCAGATAAAGTTGTGAAAGAAGGGAAGCAATCATGATGATTGCCTTATCAGTTATTGTAGCAGCGATTACTGTGTATTTAGTTTATGCGTTATTAAATCCGGAGAAGTTTTAATTAGGGGGAAAAGGCGATGATGGTATGGGTGGCAGCTATCGTAACGATATTATTATTTGTGCTACTAGCGAAACCGATGGGGGCTTATTTAGAAAAAGCGTTTCAAGGTAGTAAAACATTAGAGAAAGTATTTGGACCAATTGAAGGAGTCATTTTTAAATGTGGTGGTATAAAGCAGTGTAATCAGACATGGGTACAATACGCATTAGCGATGTTGTTAACAAATGGACTTATGATTCTATTTGTTTATCTTGTTTTTAGATTGCAAGGTATTCTCCCATTAAATCCAAGTAAAGTGGAGGGTATGGAACCTACACTTGCATTTAATACAGCAATTAGTTTTATGACGAATACAAATTTACAACATTATAGCGGTGAAAGTGGTTTGTCGTATTTATCACAGATGATTGGAATTACGTTTATGATGTTTACTGCACCAGCGACAACATTAGCGTTAGCAATTGCATTTATTCGTGGTCTAGCAGGAAAAGAATTAGGAAATTTCTTCGTTGATTTTGTTCGATCAATTATAAGGGTGTTAATGCCAATCGCATTTGTTATGGCACTTGTATTCATAGCACAAGGAATGCCACAAACGTTCAGTGGCACTGCGGTAGCACATACACTTGAAGGTGCAAAACAGATGATTCCGCGCGGTCCGTTAGCATCTTTAGAATCTATTAAAATGCTAGGGAATAACGGTGGAGGATTCTTTGGGGTTAACTCGGCACATCCTTTTGAGAACCCAACAGCAATTACAAATGTATTACAAATGATGCTTATGATGTTGATTACAACATCAATTCCATTCACATATGGAAGAATGATAGGCAGTAAAAAACAAGGAAGAATTTTATTTGTATCCATGCTCATGATGTTTATTATTGGATTTGGTACAGTTGTAACGGCTGAATTACAAGGAAATCCAGTATTAAATCATTTAGGAATGGATAGTACAGAGGGGAATATGGAAGGGAAAGAAGTTCGATTAGGAACAGTAATGACATCTTTATTTGCGACAGTAACAACTGCTTCTGAAACAGGTGGGGTTAACGCGATGCATGATACATTTACGCCAATTGGCGGGATGTTACCACTTGTGAATATGCTGTTAAATACAGTGTTTGGCGGTGTCGGGGCAGGATTTATAAATGTTATGATGTATGCGATGATTGCGGTCTTTATTTCAGGTTTAATGGTCGGACGTACACCAGAGTTTCTTGGTAAAAAGCTAGAAGGAAAAGAAATGAAGCTAATCGCAGTAACATTATTATTCCAACCATTATTAATTTTGGGTGCATCAGCGATTGCTTTTTCTACAAGTTTAGGCACGGATGCAATTACAAATTCAGGATTCCATGGTATTACACAAGTAATCTATGAATTTACTTCATCGGCAGCAAATAATGGTTCTGGTTTTGAAGGATTAGCAGATAATACACCATTTTGGAATATTTCAACCGGACTTGTGATGTATTTAGCTCGTTTCTTTGGCTTAGTCACAATGCTTGCAGTGGCAGCTTCATTGAAAGAGAAAACATTAGTACCGGAAACAGTCGGAACATTCAGAACGGATAACGGTTTATTTGGTGGAATTTTCGTTGGCACAATTTTTATTGTTGGTGCATTAACATTCTTCCCAGTATTAGTATTAGGGCCAATTGCAGAGTTTCTAACTCTATAAGAAAGAAGCGAGGGGAATAAACATGAGACCAGCTATGGTGAAAGAGAAGCATATACAAGCCGTGCCATCTCCAAAACGAGAAGATGGTGAAATAAGAAGCGCGAAAACAATGGATCGTGATATTGTATCAACTGCTTTAAAACAATCCATTGTAAAGTTAAATCCGAAGCAAATGGTTAAAAATCCAATTATGTTTGTTGTGGAAATTGGCTTTTTCATTACATTGATTTTATCAATTGTACCGAGCTTATCAACAAATGTTCCATTATGGTTCAATATAACAGTTACACTCGTTCTATTATTTACAGTTCTCTTTGCAAATTTTGCAGAAGCGTTGGCAGAAGGACGGGGAAAGGCACAAGCTGATTCGTTAAAACAGTCGAAAAAAGATGTCTTTGCTAATATTGTAAAAGAAAATGGAGAGGTTACGAGAGTTTCAGCATCTAGTTTGAAAAAGGGTGACATCGTTCTTGTGAAACAAGGCGAGATGATCCCAGGTGATGGAGAAGTTATACGCGGTTTAGCATCGGTAGATGAATCCGCTATTACAGGGGAATCAGCCCCAGTAATGAAAGAAGCGGGCGGCGATTTTTGTTCTGTGACAGGCGGAACGATGGTTGTGAGTGATGAAATTACGATACAGATTACAAGTAATCCAGGTGAGTCGTTTTTAGATAAAATGATTTCGTTAGTCGAAGGAGCAACACGTCAAAAAACGCCAAATGAAATTGCGTTAAATACAGTACTAACTAGCTTAACATTAATCTTTTTAATTGTAGTTGTCACACTGCCGTTATTTACGAATTATTTAGGTTTTCAAATTGATACATCGATTCTCGTTGCCTTACTTGTTTGTTTAATTCCAACAACAATTGGTGGATTGTTATCTGCGATTGGGATAGCTGGGATGGATCGTGTCACAAAGTTTAATGTACTTGCAATGAGCGGGAAAGCAGTAGAAGCAGCAGGGGATATCAATACGATCATCTTAGATAAAACGGGTACCATTACATTTGGGAATCGTATGGCGCATACTTTGTTACCTGCCGGAAATGAAACAATTGAAAAATTAGCAAAATGGGCGGCGCTTAGCTCTGTATTAGATGAAACACCAGAAGGCCGTTCCGTTATTGAGTATGTAAACTCAAAAGGTCTTTCTTACAATGCGTCAGAAGCAGAAACAGGAGAATTTGTTCCATTCAAAGCAGAAACAAGAATGAGTGGTGTTGATTTAAACGATGGAGTAAAGGTAAGAAAAGGAGCTGTTGGAGCGGTCGTTGATTGGGTGCAGTCTCAAGGTGGAACGATTCCGAAAGATTTACATCAAAAGGCAGATTTGATTGCAAAAGAAGGTGGAACACCACTTGCGGTTGCAGCGGGGAATCGTATTTTCGGTTTAATCTATTTAAAGGATACTGTAAAACCGGGTATGCGTGAGCGATTTGAACAACTTCGTCAAATGGGGATTAAAACCGTAATGTGTACGGGTGATAATCCATTAACAGCGGCAACGATTGCCAAAGAAGCGGGGGTAGATGAATTTGTAGCAGAATGTAAGCCAGAAGATAAAATAGCTGTTATTAAAGCAGAGCAAGAAAAAGGAAAATTAGTTGCAATGACGGGTGATGGTACGAACGATGCACCGGCACTTGCACAGGCTGATGTTGGCCTTGCGATGAATAGTGGTACAGCGGCGGCGAAAGAAGCAGCGAATATGATTGATTTAGATTCCAATCCAACGAAAATTATTGAAGTGGTAGCAATTGGAAAACAGTTATTGATGACGCGTGGTGCATTAACGACATTTAGTATTGCAAATGATATTGCGAAGTATTTTGCGATTATACCTGCAATGTTTACAGTGGCAATTCCGCAAATGGAAGCATTAAACATTATGGGGTTACATTCGCCATTTTCAGCCATTCTTTCAGCGCTCATTTTTAACGCAATCATCATCCCAATGTTGATTCCGCTAGCAATGAAAGGAATTTCTTATAAACCGATGAGTTCGAATGCATTGCTCTCGCGTAACTTATTTATTTACGGTTTTGGCGGTGTACTTGTACCATTTATCGGTATTAAACTCATTGATTTAGTCGTTGGACTATTCATTTAATAGAGAAGGGGACATACTCATGACAGAAAAACAAAGTTTCTTAGGACCCGTCGTTCGTTTAACTGGTGTGCTTGTTGTGTTATGTGGATTGATTTATCCATCTGCGGTAACTGGGGTTGCACAAATAACGATGAAGGATAATGCAGATGGAAGTTTAATATATGATAAAGGTAAAGTAATTGGTTCTAAATTAATCGGTCAAGAATTTAAATCTCCAAAATATTTTCAAGGGCGTATATCCAGTATTGAGTATAAAGCAGAAGGTTCTGGATCTAATAACTATGCGCCTTCTAATCCGGAACTACTGCAACGTACAGAACAAAGTATTGAAAAATGGAAAAAAGATAATCCTTCTGTACCAGTAACTGAAGTGCCGATGGATCTAATTACAAATTCAGCTTCTGGACTTGATCCAGATATTAGTCCAAAATCCGCATACGCACAGGTGGATCGTGTTGCGAAAGAAACACAAATTTCAAAAGACAAATTAAAAGATATGATTGCTTCACATACAGAAGGTCGTGCACTTGGTTTATATGGGGAAGAACGTGTCAATGTATTAAAGTTAAACATCGAAGTGCAAAAACTAACAAAATAATAGATAAACTACCTCAATCCATATCGATTGAGGTAGTTCGTTTTGTAAGGATGTGATAAGAATATGTACGCTGAAAATGATGAACCCACATTTCAAAGAAGATCACCAGAGGAATATTTAGAGGAAATAAGGAGAATGAATCGAGGGAAATTGAAGCTATATGTAGGTGCTGCTCCAGGAGTAGGAAAAAGTTATAAAATGTTGTTTGATGCGCAGGAAATGAAAAAAGAGAACATTGATATTGTCATTGGTTTAATTGAAACACATGGAAGAAAAGAGACAGAAGAAGCAATTGCTGATTTAGAAAAAGTCCCTTTAAAAGAAATAAACTATAAAGGAAAAGTATTTTATGAGCTTCATGTAGAAGGGATTATAAAGAGAGCACCACAAGTAGTTGTTGTCGATGAACTAGCACATAGCAATATCCCAGGATCAAAACATAAAAAGAGATATATGGATGTAGAAGAACTATTAGAGGCGGGAATATCAGTATTATCAGCGTTTAATATCCAACATTTAGAAAGCGTTCATGATATTGTAGAACAAATTACAAACGTAAAAGTACGAGAGCGCATTCCAGATTTTATTTTACAAAAAGCAAATGAGATTCAACTTGTTGATGTAACACCGGAAGTGCTGCGGAAACGATTAATTGATGGAAAGATATATAAGGAAGAAAAAATTCAGAAAAGCTTACAAAACTTTTTTACAGTTAATAATTTAGGAGCTTTGAGAGAGTTATCGCTTAGAGAAGTTGCAGACGATATGGATGATAAAATTAGCCAATCGGTAATGGATCCAATAGGTGTAAAGGAAAAAATTCTCGTTTGTGTGCAATATAGTTCAACAGCAGAGAAATTAATACGGCGTGGTTGGCGTATGGCAGATCGATTAAATGCTGAATTATATGTATTAAATGTTGAAAGAGAAAAGATAGAATCATTATCGGTAAGCAAAAGGCAAACAATTGATGAGTGGCAATCATTGACGAATCAATTTCATGCTACGTTTTTGTTGGAAGAAGCAAAAGGAAGAAAACCAGCTGATGTCATTATTGAAGTTGCAAAACGATTACAGGTCACTCAAATTTTACTCGGTCAATCAGCAAGAACAAGATGGGAAGAAATTAGAAAAGGATCTATTGTAAATGAAATTATGAGGCAAACGAAGCATATTGATATTCATATTGTTGCTGATCAAAGAGTGTAAAGTGTTTCTTTGAAATAAAGTTTGATCATCTATTACTGCCCATTTATCCCCATTTTGCATCCATATAAATAGGCAGCTGCATAGGATAAAAGGTAAATGAAATCATGAGAGGAGCATGAATATGTACCGTAAATCATGCCATCACTATCAGTGGGAAAATCCAATGCATAGCAATTGGAATAACAACAATTGGATATATAATTGGAATCCTTATTATTGTAATAGGAACAATAACAACTGGAATCCTTATTACGGAAGCAGCAGATTAACAGATTATGGACCGAAACCATTTGTAGTGAATATTGACCAAGCTACTAAGCAAAATAATACTTACCGCACCGCTTTATGGACAGGGGAAAACTTACAGGTGACTCTGATGAGTATTCATGTTGGAGGTGATATCGGTTTAGAGGTCCACCCGACAACTGATCAATTCATACGTATTGAAGAAGGTCAGGGGCTTGTTCAAATGGGGGATAGCAAAGATAAATTAGATTTTCAAGAAATGGCCTATGATGACTATGCGATTATGATACCTGCTGGAAAATGGCATAATGTAACCAATATGGGTAATATACCACTTAAAATTTACGCTATCTATGCACCGCCAGAGCATCCGTATGGTACAGTTCATGAAACAAAAGCAATTGCCACTGAAGAAAGCCGCTATTACTAATCAACTAATAGGTGCTAATGTTCGATAAAACGTATCTTAAAACGATCAAACTTTTTATAAAAAAATTTAAATTTGCTGAAGAAGACTCCATTTTGATCAATCTTTTTTCAAAATGGAGTCTTCTTATATACTTTAAAATATAAGTTTGTGGGGTGTTTTTAATCAGACTTTATTCAAAAACTACATAAAGCGAGAATGTCTAAGTCCAGGAAAAGAGCTGTTCTCGGATACTCTCTTTTTTGCTTGTTATTTAGCCTTTTGAATTTCTGCGTTTCTTACAGGATGATGAGCTAGCTTTTTCATCGAATATAAGACCACGATTAGAAAAAGAACTGCCCCTGTAAAGAAGATCCAAAAGTAATTTTGATTAAATAATAGAAAACCACCTACAATTGGTCCCATGCCCATTCCAATATAACGAATAAAGTTATAAATTCCAATGGCAGTTGCTCTTTCTTCTACAAATTCTTCTGTTAATAAAGTGGTATGTGTCGGCATGGATAACCCCATGCTAAAACCGTATAGGGATATGACAAGGAGAACCGTGGGAATACTTAGATGGTATGTGAAAGAGAATAGAATGACGCATATGATATTGAAAAAGCTAGTAATCAGTAAAGCTTGTTTTGTAGTAAGGAATCTTTGTAAAAACTTGTAGCAATAACTTCCTAGCATAATACATAAGGACATTGGTACAAATATCATTCCAATTTCACCTGCATTTTGATGAAATAAATTTGTGAGTATGCTAGGTAAAAAAACGAGAAAACAAAAGTAAATACAAAACTGTATAAAGCCAATGATTGCGATAGAAAATCCAGTGTTATTTCTTAAAATACTCCGATAAGGCTTAGCTTTTTTAGCTGTTTTAGGCAGAGCGGGTTTTGTTTCTGGTAGCAATGTAACATTTACAATTAACAGGAATACACCAATTGTAGATAAGAATAGAAAAATAGATACGTGACCATTTATATTTCCAAGATAACCGCCTATGAGAGGACCTACAGCAGGAGCAAGGGCAAGTATCATTTGGTAAAGACTCATCGCTTTTCCGCGTTCCTTTCCTTCGAATAAGTCACCAATAATGGTAGCAGCTACAACAGGAATGGCTGCTATTCCTATTGCTTGAACGGCTCTGAAAATAAGAAATATATAAATATTTGCTGTAAAAGCACAGCCAATGGTACCGATTGTACTGATGAATAGGCTAGGAATCAAAATATATTTTCGCCCTTTTGTATCAATGAATGGTCCATAAATAAGCTGCATAATGGCAAGAACAAAAGTAAAAATAGAGACAGTTAAATTTACAAGATAAAGAGAGGTGTGAAAGGAATCTTGAATCATTGGTAAAATAGGTGTGTAAATATTTTGAGCAAAAGAACCTAATAGAGCACTCAGGCAAACAATGTATAGAATGGAGTTTAATCTTGATGAAGATAATGAATGTCTCATAATAAACCCTCCTTAATTTAGTTTCCTCGGAAACTAAATTAATTTTAACATTATTTTCTCACTTGTAAAGATAAAAAAATGATTTTACAATGGTATATAGTTAAATTGTTTCTATGGAAACTTAAACCGTATTATGGAGGGGATCCGATTTGGACCGTACATTAAGGCAAATAGAAATACTTTCGGATATTCGCACACTTGTTCATAAGAAAGAAGAGCATATGAAGGAAAATGATGAGCGGTTTCTTCGTGAGACAGGTGTAAGCGGTATGTCTCTATCAGAACTACACGTAATTCAATGCATAGGAACAAAAGGTTTAATGAATGTGACAGCGATTACGGAAGAGATGGGAATGACAAAGGGAGCCATTTCTAAAATTTGTACAAAATTGTTTCATAAACAATTTGTTGAAAAGATGAAAATGCTAGATAATCAAAAAGAAATATTTTTCCGTTTAACAGATAGTGGAAATGAAATTTATATAGCACATGAGACACTTCATCAACAAGCTGAAGAGAAGTGGCTATTACTTTTAAGTCAATATACAGAAGAGGAATTGTCATTGATTCAAAGGTTTATAAAGGATGTAGGAGCGCATTTAGAAAAGTAGAGGAATAATTTCTGCTCGCATTAAGCCTTCTGAATATGGTTTTTGGAGAGACTCGTATATAATAGAAAGAGATACTTAACAAGATGAATAATTAAAGAGTCTATATATATAAAGAGGAGAGAAAACAATGCTTGAAAATACGGGGTTAGTATTAGAAGGCGGCGGTATGCGCGGCGTATATACGGGGGGAATACTAGAATACTTTATGGAACAGGATTTATATTTCCCATATATTATTGGTGTTTCAGCAGGAGCTTGTCATGCGGCGTCATATATTTCAAGACAAAGAAATCGAAATAAAACAGTAAATATTGATTATGCAACACATCCAAGATACTTATCTTACAAAAATTTATGGAAAAAACGACAGCTATTTGATATGGACTTTATTTTTCGTGAAATTCCAGAAAAGCACGTGCCATTTGATTTTGACACATATTTTAATAGTGCAGAGCGTTTTCTAGTAGGGACGACAGACTGTGAAACAGGTAAACCAATGTATTTTGAAAAAGAAGGTACAAATGAAGATGCATTGACGTTACTACAAGCATCTAGCTCATTGCCATTTATCGCACCAGTTGTAAATTATCGTGGTAAACAATTATTGGATGGCGGCATTTCGGACCCAATTCCAGTTCGAAAAGCGCAAAAAGATGGCTATGAGAAATCAGTTGTTATTTTAACGAGAAATCATGGATATGCTAAGAAAAAATCAAAATTTGGATGGATTGCAGCGAAGGCTTATAAGAAATATCCACACCTTGTAAATACAATGCTAACTCGCTATGAAACATACAATGAGACGCTTCATTACATTGAAAAAGAAGAATTAGCTGGCAATCTATTCGTCATTCGTCCAGAAGTGCCACTTCAAGTAGACCGAATGGAAAAAGACCCACAAAAACTGCAAAATTTATATGAGCAAGGATATAAGGATGCTGCGAGACAGTTTGCGGATTTACAGGCGTTTTTACAAAGTTAATGGATGGAAAACCTCTTAAAGAGGTTTTCTTGTTTTTTAAATAGATTGAATATAAAATCTATTACTTTTCAATATGTGGTATAATATGGATATAACATTTGAAGGAATGGTACATATGGGAAATGTATATAAAGGACTTCGGCACACTGGGTATTTGGCAATGATTATTTTTGGCGGCGTATTTCTATTACGCTTTATGATTCATGATGAATTTTTATTAGATCAACTCATTGGTTTCAGCGCGGGACTGGTGATGTTTATTTCTTCGTTTTTGATTCAAAAGTATAGTAAAGAATTGCAAATGAATGAAGAGTATTAGAAAAAAGCCTTGGTTCACTCAAAATTTGTGAACCAAGGCTTTTTGTTTCCCTCGCTATTTGCGAGTAAGCTTCTTTTTTGTAAATGAAAATGCAAGTGCACCAATTAAGATACTACCTTTTATAATATCTTGTGCATAATAAGGAACATTCATCATTGTTAAACCATTTAATATAATTCCAATTAAGATAGAACCAAGAAATGTTCCAATTACATTTGGCTTTTTTGCGCCAAACATTGCATAGCCAATATAAGCAGCTGCAACGGCATCCATTAGCAATGGTGCGCCAGCTGAAACTTGCCCTGTTCCAATTCTGCTACTCAAAATAATCCCACCAATCGAGGCGAATAAACCACTAATCATATAAGCATATAAACGATAACGATCTGTAGGAATTCCAGCTAGTCTAGCAGCTTCGCGATTTCCACCTGTTATATAAAAGAAACGACCATACGTTGTTTTTTCTAGAAATAGATAGGAAATGAGAACTGCTGTAAGCATGATAATAACAGGAACTGGGATGCTAGCAAGAGCCCCTTGACCGATAAATAGAAAGGATGGAATAAAATGTCCTGAAGCAGTTCCGTTTGCTCCAGACATTCCTTCGTAAATAGAAGATCCTTTTGAAAATGTTAAGTGTACGCCATTAACAATATACATGACACTTAGTGTAGCTAGTAAGTCAGGTAATTTAATACGAATAATAAGTAGTGCATTTAACAACCCGACTAATAGGCCACAAAGAATAGGGATAAGGAGTGTCATCCATAATTCTTGGCGATATAAAACGAGACATGCAGCAGAGGCGATTGTTGCTAGGCTAGCTGTAGAGCCAACTGACAAATCAAATCCATCAACAATTAATGTGAAGGTGACCCCAATTGCAAGTAATGTAACGATAGAAACGGAACGTAAAATGTCACTAATATTGTTATAAGTTAAAAAAGAATCATTTACAATTGAGAAGAAAATTGTCACGCCTATAATAATAGCAATTGTACTAAATTGATAAAAAAGATTAGTAGATAGGAATGTTTTTTTCGTTTTAGTTTCGTGAACTAGATTCAACGGAATAGCTCCCTTCAGATAAATGTAAAAGTTGTTCAGGTGAAAGTTCATGAGGAAGGTATTCACCTATAAATTCTCCATTCACTAGTATTAAAATACGATCAGCAATGTGTAATGCTTCATCCTGTTCGCCTGTAAAGTAGAGAACGGAACTTCCCTTCTCTGTAATGTGCCGAATAAATTGAAAAATGTCTTGTTTTGCAGCTACGTCGACACCTTTTGTTGGTTCATCTAAAAGAAAGAGATTGGGCTTAAAGCCAGTCCATTTCGCAATAGAAACTTTTTGCTGATTACCACCGCTAAGTGAATGGACGGAAGTTTTTGGATTACTTGGTGAAATGCTGAAAGAAGTGATAGCCGTTTCAGCACAGCTGATTTCTAATTTTTTTTGTTTCCAACCTAATTGATGTAAATTCATATGCTCTATAATGTTTTCAGATAAGAATAATCCTTGTTTTCGTCTTTCTTCAGGTACAAGTGCAATCTTTGCTTCAATGGCATCGCGTGGTGTCTTAATGGTTATATTTTTATCATTTATCGTTGCTTGATAAGCATGGCGAGCACCAAATAATGTTTCCGCAAGTGTTGTTTTCCCGCTTCCGATTAATCCATATATAACAATTGTTTCTCCTTTTCGAATAGTAAGCGAAACAGGAGAACGATTTTTGTGTAACTGAAGATGATGAACTTGAAATATATCTTCTGTATGTTGCTTCGTTTTTGTATTTACAGGAATTGAAAGCTGTTTTCCTGTCATTGCTTCAACAATTTTTTGGTCAGTAATCTTTGTGATCGTTTCTGATAATGCAACGGTACCATTTCGTAATATAGTTACAACATCTGCAAATTTTCTGATTTCTGATAAGCGATGGGAAATTAATACGATTCCAATTCCTTGCGCCTTTAATTGCTGCAATAGCTTACCAAAGTTTTCAACTTCTTTTGGCCCAAGTGAAGAAGTTGGTTCATCTAATAAAAGATAACTTGTGTTATTAGATAATGCTCTTGCAATAAGAAGTAATTGTTTTTCATGTAAAGAACAGTTTGAAATATCTTCCCAAACGTTTAAATCGATGTGCACGGCTTGCAAATATTTTTTAGCAAGCTGTGTTAGTTGTGATTTTGAGAATAGAATTTTACTATTTAGTGCTAAATAATCGATTAGTAGATTTTCTAATACAGACAAATTTGGAATAAGCCCGTGATCTACTTCTTGTGTAACGAAAGCAATACCATGTTTTTTTGCATCTCTTGGCGAAGTGAAAGAAATGGTTTGTTCATTAATTTTTATCTTGCCGGCAACTGGACGGATTTCGCCAGTTGCTATTTTTAATAAGGTGCTTTTTCCTGCACCATTCATTCCAAGTAACGCATGAATTTTTCCCTTTTGTACCTCTATGGAAACATCTTGTAGCACAGGGGTAGTTGTATAAGAATGTGTGATGTTTTGAAGTGAGAATGTCATCGTTTTTTCTCCTTCTCTAATTTGTTCATCCAAGGTGAGTACGCATCTTTTGAATTTCCCCAGCCGCTTATGTATTTAGACAATTGTTCCATAGTGATACTTTCTGTAGGTAAACTATTTTTCTTTACAATGTATGGGTCTAACGAGTAAATATCTGGCGTATGTTCGCCGGCAATTTTTTTATACAGGAAGCGTACCTGTACTTTACCTACTTCAGCTGGATCAGTTGCAGTTGTGGCAGCCCAAGGTGAGTTTTCTTTTTGCATTAATTGTAAATCTTCGTTGCTTAAATCAATGCCGTATACTTTTATATCAGTGCGACCAGCTTGTTCAAGTGCTTTTACAGCCCCTTTGGCAAATTCATCCCAAGAAGCAAAAATAGCATGTAAATCGCCTTTGTTAGGATATTTCTTTAATAATGCTTCTACTTGTGTTTGTGTATCTAGTGGCGTGTTATTACTAGCAGTACCGAATCGAGCTACTTCTTTTATATTTGGATAACGTTTATAAAATGCATCAATGATAACGCTGCGACGTTCCATTGGAGCAAAGCCGCCAACCCATACTACAGCTATATTTCCTTTTCCATTTAAATCTTCAGCTAATGTTTTTAACGACTTCCATGCGAGACTATAGTCATCTTGATCAATAACGGTTACACCAGGTAAACGTAAATCATTATCAAATGCGACTATTGGAATGTTTGCTTGTAAGGCTTTTTCTACGCCTGGCTTTAGTGCCTCAGAGCGACCGTGATCAATTAAAATCCCATCAACTTTTGAATTAATCGCAGTATCTAGATTTGCTGCCATTTTCGCTAAGTCATTGTCGGAATTGTATACTTGTACGCTACCACCAAATTGTTCAATTTGCTTTTTTACCCCCTCAATATATTGGGAGGAGAATGTTCCGATAGACATTTGCATAATTAAAGCAACTTTTAACGGTTTTTGCACTTGTTTTGGAATTTCTGTCTGTGAATTACTTTGTGAAGAGGTCGTTTCTTTTTTTACGGTTTGTTGTTTCTGTGAAGAAACAGCATCTTGTTCATTTGTACAAGCTGTTAATGTGAACAAGAGAATGATTAATAAGATGGAACATAATTTCTTCATAAAAAAATCCCTCCTGAATGTAAGAAGAGAGGGGAGGAGAGGAAATAAAAAACGCCTTTTCAAAGAGAAAAGACGTCTTATCACGTTACTCTTATCTTTCAACACAATGTGTTGTAAGAATTAGCACCGTGCCCATTATGGGTCGGTTGCCGGGCTTCGTAGGGCTCATCCCTCCACCTGCTCTTGATAAGACATCAAATATTCAACTAGTTCGAATTATTCCACATTTATATAATGTTGTCAAACACTTTTCATAAAAAAAATTCCTCATTACGAGGAATTTTAATGCGGTAAGAAAATCAACTGATAAGCAAACAAAATACCAAATACGTATACAAGTGGATGTACAGCGCGGAATTGTCCTTTTGCCATTTTCATAAGTGGATATGAAATGAATCCAAGTGCAATACCTGTTGCGATACTTGATGTAAGTGGCATGCTTAAGATTACTAAGAATGCAGGGAATGCTTCGTCGAATGTATCCCAATCGATGTGACGTACAGAGCCCATCATTAAGCTACCAACAATAATTAATGATGGAGATGTAATTGCTGATACGCCAGAAACAGCGCCTACTAGAGGACCGAAGAATGCAGCAACCGCAAATAATGCAGCAACTGTAATTGTTGTTAAACCAGTACGTCCACCAGCTGCAACACCTGCAGATGATTCAATGTACGCTGTTGATGGTGTTGTTCCGAACATAGAACCGATCGTTGCTGAGAAAGAATCAGATAAAAGAGCGCGTCCTGATTTCGGCAGTTTGCCATCTTTCATAAATCCACCTTGCTGTGCAACACCAAGTAGTGTACCTGTTGTATCGAATAGCGTAACAAGGAAGAAAGAGAATACTACGCCGTATAGTCCGTAATTAATGACATCAGAAACAGCTGTAATTGGGTTAGAAACAATAATTCCTTCTGGTAATCCAGGCATTGATGTAATGCCGTTTGAGAATGTTAACTGTCCTGTGAAATAAGCGATAATTCCTGTTAATAACATACCGAAGAATAATGCGCCGTTTATGTTTAAAGACATAAGAATAAGTGTGATTCCAAGACCAGCTAATGCAAGTAGTACTGGAGCAGAGTGAAGGTCTCCAAGGCCAACTAAGTTTGAGTCATGTTTCACTACAATTCCTGTCATACGTAAACCGATAAAAGCAATAAATAAGCCAATCCCAGCAGTAATTGCATGTTTTAAGTTTTCAGGAATAGCTTCCATTAGTTTTGTACGGAATGATGTGAATGATAACAAAATTAAAATCATGCCTGCTACGAATACAGCAGAGAATGCAATTGTAAATGTCATGCCTTCATGCGCTTTTACAACAGAGTAAGAGAAATAAGCGTTAAGCCCCATACCCGGTGCAATTGCAATTGGTAAGTTTGTGAAGATTGCCATAAATAATGTTCCGACAACAGCTGCAATAATTGTCGCTGTAAATGCTTGTTCAAATGGAACACCTGCATCACCAAGGATGATAGGATTTACGACAATAATATATGCCATTGTTAAGAAGGTAATGATACCTGCCATAATTTCAGTTTTAATAGAAGTTTTATGTTTTGAAAGGTTAAACATATAAACATCCTTTCTGTTCACGAATAATTGTCACAACAGTTATATATAATATTCGTTTTTTAACTGTATTGCAAGAGTTTTGCATAAAAAGTTTATAACAATTCATATTTTATGTCTTAATTTCGAATATTAATCGTAAGATTGCTTCTATATTTCGGCTTTTCACGTATAAGTACTTTTCATTATTGTGTACATCATAAGAAAGAGAAATGAGAAGGAGCTGAAAGATACATGACAGAACAAAAAAAGTTTTTAACGTTGCCACCGCAACACCAAAATAAACAACCAGGAATAGAATCGATGATGGACCCTCTTCCGAAGTACGAGGACCCTAATTACCGTGGTAGTGAAAAATTAAAAGGGAAAAATGTACTTATTACAGGAGGAGATAGTGGAATTGGAAGGGCAGTTGCCATTGCTTTTGCTAAAGAGGGCGCACATATTGCTATTGCTTATTTAGATGAGCATGCAGATGCAAATGAGACGACAAGACTTGTGGAAAAACAAGGTGTGAAATGTATATTATTTCCGGGTGATTTAAGTAGTGAACAACATTGTCAGAACATTGTAAAGGAAGCGGCTTCGCAACTAGGTGGTCTGAATATTGTTGTAAATAATGTTGCCCAGCAATATCCGCAGCAAAGTTTGGAATACATTACAGCGCAGCAACTTGAAAAAACATTTCGCGTTAATATTTTTTCTTATTTTCACGTTACAAAAGCCGCTCTCGCACATTTAAAAGAGGGTGATGTAATCATAAATACAGCTTCTATTGTAGCGTATGAAGGAAATGAGCAACTCATTGATTATTCTGCAACAAAAGGAGCGATTGTTGCTTTTACGCGTTCGCTCGCAAAGTCTTTAGTTCAAAAAGGGATTCGTGTAAATGGAGTTGCGCCAGGTCCGATTTGGACACCGCTTATTCCAGCAAGTTTCGATAAGAAAAAGGTAGCTGAATTTGGAAGTAATGTTCCCATGAAGAGACCTGGTCAACCATACGAACTAGCACCTGCATATGTATATTTAGCTTCAGGAGATTCAACATACGTATCAGGACAGATTCTTCATGTGAATGGTGGTGTGATTGTAAATGGATAAAAATAAGAGGGAAGGAGCTTTGTATTTTCATTCATAAGAATAGAACTCATAGTAAAAGCTAATATTGTGCCATTATATATTATGGTCAACTTTAAAGGGAGATGCTTGGGGGGATATGAATGAAAAAAGTATGTTTCGTTGTAGTACTCTTTTTCTGTCTACCAATTAGCACTTTTGCTAGTAGCGATCATTTAATACTAATTAACCTTAAGACAAATCAATTATCTTTTTTTGAAAATGGAAACTATATAAAAACGTTTCCTGTTACAACTGGAAAGCGCCAAACGCCGACTCCTGAAGGTACATTTTGTATCATTAATAAATATAAAAACAAAGAATATCATCGTAAGAAGATTCCAGGTGGTGCACCGAACAATCCACTTGGAACAAGGTGGCTCGGTTTAAATGAAAAAGAATATGCAATTCATGGTACAAATCGAGAAGGAACCATTGGAGGAAGGGAATCAAATGGTTGTATTCGTATGCATGATCGCGATATACAATGGTTATATGACCGGGTATCGTTACAAACAAAAGTCATTATTTCGCAGTTTTATACATCGCCAGAATATGCAGCTCATAAACTTGGATATCGTGTTACAAGCTGGAATGGACGAGTAATGGAAGAGGAACAAATTGGAATAGTAACACTTGTGGATCGCATGAATATATTTTGGCAAGAACCTAATGGTCAATTTACGAAAGTAAAAACGGTATTACCAAATGAACGATATGCCATTTATTCAAAGGGGCAAAATGGCAGCTATTATATAGGAAATAATTTGTATATTATGGATGAAACAGGGGAGAAAATTCGTTATGAGCAAGTTCCTTATTCCATTTTAAGTAATATTTATAAACGGAAATATAATGTACAGTAAAAGCTATCGTCTATTTACGATAGCTTATTTATTGTATAAATAAAAATCGAACCTCCTTTTTGGGGGTGGGAGAGAGGATTCGTCCATGCATAGGAGCGGCTTATATGTTGAAAAATCAAAATGAATTTATATAGAAAAATGTAATTAGCCTGCCCAATCGCAACTATTCTGTTCTTGTGAATATAATACAGTACAGATTGGAGGGCGGACGCGTTATGAGAAAAGGGAATAGCCAATTTGCATTTAAAATCTTTTTGATAACGAATTGTTTATTTATTATTTATTTGTATGTGTCATTTATGTTTGGTTTTTATATTACCTTTATTGATTTAATACTTTTAGTTGGCTTTATTTGGTCCTTTATTGAAGCAAGGGAAGGAGAAGATGGAATATATCGCTGGATAACATTATTTGGAAGCGTTTTTATATTGATTTTGTATATGACGCTGATGCATGATGCTTGGAAATATGGAATTATTATGATGTAGAAGCATATTTTTAGCAGTATGCTTCTACATCTTTAAGCGTTGGAAGAGAAGCGATTGCACTATAGTTTGTACATATTATGTATGAAAGAAAAATCCCCACCTCAAAAAGGGATGGGGACTCATGTATTAATATTTCGGTCTAAACGTCTGGCAACATGTTTCAACGCTTGTTGTCGCAGAACTTTCAAGCGTTTCGCCTGTTAAGGCCGAATTTGTATAAGAGTCAGTATCTGATTGATTCGTGTTTTGATCGTCAGGCTGAACAAAGATTGCGCTTGCTTGACAAAAGTTACCTTGTCCCCAAAATGAACAATTGGAAACAGAACAGCGTACTTCTGGCATAAAATCCCCTCCTTATACATTAGTGTGGGAATTTCCCTAGCTTTCATGTATAGAAGGAGTTTCCTTTTCTCGTTACTTTTTGTTTTCCTTAAACCATTTTTCAAAAGTTTCTTTTGGCTTTTCGCCATGAATACGACTTACCTCTTTGCCATCTTTGAAATGAATAATTGTTGGCGTTCCTTCAATTTTATAATCATCCCAAGTTGAGTTGTCGTTTAAAATATCAATAACTTTCATATCAATGTTCATGTCTTTCGCCATTGGAACAACGATAGGTGAAACTTTCTCGCAATATTGACAACCTGTTTGATAGAAATACACAGTTTGTTCTTTCTTTTCTTCATTATTTTTGCGAATATCTGAAGAGGTAATTTTATTTGTGTAATAATTCTTTCCTTGTTCTTCTTTATTTTTACTTTCCATTTGTGTGACAGCAAAAATAGCTGCAAATAAGACGATAATAATACCGCCGAAGATAAGCATTTTTTTCATGATTTCATCTCCTTATTTGTTTTTAATTACAATAAAGCTACAAATTGCAATCGTGATAAATCCGATAAGTGCTAAAAACGGGATTGTGACGAATCCAAACCAATTTATATATTGTCCCGTACAAGGCACGCGACCACAAGCTGCTCCTGCTTCTGAGAATGCGGAAACTTTTTGAATCGCATAATGATAGAGCGAAATACAGGCACCGATACTTGCAATTGGTAAAGAGTATGTAGCAATGCGGTAGTCTTTTTTTACAACTGCAATACCGAGCCATAAAACAAATGGATACATAAAAATACGTTGATACCAACAAAGTACACAAGGCTCAAACTTCATGATTTCGGAAAAATATAAGCTTCCAAGTGTCGCAATAAAAGAAGCTCCCCAGGCAGTAAACAATGCATATTCTTGTTTTTTCTCACGTTCCATGTCTTTTACCTCTCTTATAATAGTTACATACTAAATTATAGTATGAAGAGGACAAGAAAATAAAGAGAAAATATTTTTATCAAGGAAAGTTTTGTGAGGAGAAAACTTGGAAATGAAAAAAACAAGGTGTATACACCTTGTTCCTAAGGGCGGTTTACAGCTTTTGTTACATTGAAAAATTCTTGAATGGCTTCTTTATTTGTTTCTTGATTCATTTTTAAGACGGAACCAGCATGTTCGATAAAAGCTGATTCATATTCTTTATCAATTGGAATTCGCATCGTTTCCATTTTATCAATGGGCTGAAACAGAATACTATTTCCAAGTGTAAATAGAGTTCCTATATCTAAGTTTGTTTTTATATACGGAGAGAGTTCGTGTGCCATTATTGGTAAACTCAGGGCCCCGTCTATAGAGTGAACCTTATCAGTAAGCGTTTGTTTTAATGCTTGAAGTACTTCCTGTTGCCGTTTCACCCGTCCAAAATCACTTTCAGTATCATGACGAAAACGTGCGTACTTTAGTAAATCTTTCCCATGAAGAGTTTGCACGCCTGGCTGTAAATGTAATCCCATATCATCGATTATTGTTTGTGTAACATTTACGTCAATCCCTTCAGGTGCGACAGTATCTACAGTTTTTACAAATGCTTCAAAATCAATCGTGACGTAATGAGAAACGTCGATTCCAAAATTATGTTGGATTGTCTTTCGTAATAATTCAGGGCCACCATAGTAATGGGCAGCATTAATTTTATTATATTTTTTATCATAAGAAGGAATTTCTACATAACTATCCCGCATAATGGAAGCGAGTTTTGCTGTCTTTTCTTTTTTATTGTACTGGGCAATCATAATTGTATCAGCACGAGCTTGTCGTTCACCTCGTGAATCGCTGCCGATAATTAAGATATTCCATACGTCTTTTTCCTGTTTTACTCCGTGAAACGAATGAGGATTATTCGCTTTTTCACAACCGATAAGCAATATAATCATACAGAGAAATACGCACAAGGATTTATGCAAAGAATCACGTCCATCCATTATTGATATATGTATTATGAACGGTTATATGGAAAAATATTCAAAAATCGCTATTCTCGAGAGGGAGAATAGCGCTTCGTTTACATCTGCATTTGGTCTATTTCTTCTATATGTGACTTTTGTGAGGCATGGTCGATATATTGAAATAGAAGTTGCAGCTGTTTGTCCACTTCTGGTAGTTCTTTTGCATATTTGTAAGCATGTAAAAAATGCTCGATTCGTTTAGAAAATAATTGATCATCGGTTTGTACCATTAAAACAAGCAACTTATCCCAATTACAACAATACGTGTAATAGAGAGCTTTATCGTAGTCGTTATATGTGTGCATTGTGTACCCTCCTTACTGAGGAGTTATATATAGTGTACACCAAGCAAGAAGAAAAACACTTGAAAGAATTTGTTAAGGAAAATGTTATGTGAAAAATAAAAAACGAGGAAATTCCTCGTTTTTACGCGTTTGGCATTGGGGTAGGCGTTGGTTTTGCGTAGCCCTCTTTATATTTATTATCAATGTAGTTTCGAATTTCAAGAGTGGATTTTCCTTTTTGTTGCATCGATGCAGATTCGACCGCAATTTCTAAACAGTTTACACAGGTAGTTGCGTGAGAATCCCAAACAACTTCTCCACTTGGTTTAATTTCTTGGATAAAACAGTTTTTATTGTTTTTATGTCCTACACTTTCTCCGCATCCACAGTAACAAGGTATCCAATTTAATAATTCGGCATTTTTTCCTGCAACTGCATAGATATCCTTCATTTGTGGGTCTAGTTTGTCCAAAAATGTTGGGAGTGTGTCAATCCCTTTTGTCGTTTCTTGGATATCACCTTGCTGAGAATGGGAAGCGTGTTCTTCTTTAGCTTCTTTAGGTTCAGAAGATTGTTGTTTGTCTGCAACGCCGCATCCAGAAAGCAAAAGACTGCTTATTACAAGTAGAGAGAATAGATACTTTTTCATCTGCATGTCCCCTTTGTTTTTGTGTTAGTAAAATTGTATCAAACTCTCTAATGCTTTCCTATGAAGAAGTTTTATTTTGTTTATTTTTTAGGCGCCATCGAATGGAGTGCCATAGAAAAAGGAGAGGGATATAGACATATACAATGTACATACCCGTCTCGGATAAAACTGTATTTAATGTGTTGATACTTTCTCGGTTTGTAAAAAATAAGGAAGCGATGTATACGACAAGAATAAAAAAAGGTAGTGTGATTTTAAATGGGATACGGAATGAACGCTTCATAGACTGACAAGAGGACCATATTGTTAAACAGAGATTTGGCAAAATGATAAGAAACCATATAAAAATAATAATATATTCAAACCGCTGAATAAAAGGGATTTTAATAATTTTTAACATGGTTAATGTAGGCCAAATTGTATGCTTTAGTAGTCCTTCACTATAGTACATAAAAGAGATAAGCGCTAAAAGTACATAAAGAATGGTTGTGAAAGCAGCACCACCATGTGCCCATCTTTTTAGAGATTTTCCTTTTTCAATAAGTGGATAAAAGAAAAGTAGCGCTTCAAATCCTAGAAATTCTAAAGCAGAGTCTTTCGTTGATTTCACAATCTCCAAAGGTGAGTGAGTGAGAATGGGTAGAACATTACGAAAATGTGCGTATTTCATTGGAAAAATTAAAAAGAACAATACGAAAATAGGTAGTATAATTCCCCAAAAACACATTCCAGTTACAGAACGGAACCCACCTTTGATAATATAGTAAGTGATTAATAAAAAGATTAAAGTTAGTTTCCATAATTTAAGGGTCGGGAATACCCAAACTTGAATTACTTCGACATATGTACGAAGGACAGTGAGACAAAATAATAAAAAATAAATCGTAACAAGCAAAGAAAATAAGGAACCGATCCATTTTCCAAAGCATGTTGTATGAATATTGATGAGGTCGTTATCTTTTTCCAACATTTTTAGCATACAAAACAATACAAGGTGAGTTGCAATTCCCGCGAGAATAAGGGAAATCCAAGCGTCATAACCGGCACTTTTTGTAATAATGCGTTGATAACCTAAAATTCCGACTCCAACTTGAAGAGAGTGAATCAAAAAAAATACGAAGTAAGGGGAAACAGTTATTTCTTTACTGGTTGTATCCATCTTATCACCTCACTATTCTCCGATACCAGATTGTACAACGTTAACATCAGCTTCAATATTAATATCTATAGATGGATACATTGCTTGAATTTGTTGTATGCTCCATTTTCTTGACCGACTTCTAATTTGGTCGCGTATTCCTAAAGGGTCTATTTTTTTTTGCTGGAATTGCTGAACCAATTTTTGAGACTGATTTCTAATACTTTTCTCTACTTGATTTTTTATAGAGTTTATATGTTCCTTTTTCGATAAATCAAGCCAACTAGGGGAGTTTTTTATTAATCCGTTTAATTTTAAGCGGATGGTTACTTTAGGAGTAGCGCCTGTTTGATCAACGTGATAGGCACTTTTTCCGGATAAATTTTGTGTTACGACAAGACCTTTATGATTATCTTTTTTTATTTGTGCTTCATAACGACCATTTTTAGTCGGATTAAGGAGCAATTTTACTAAAAAGGAGTCTTTTTTATCGGTATACATTACCACTTTGTCCTCTTTTAAAAAGGCAAGACCTTTTACAGAAGCTGCATGATTATCAGCGATTTGAATGTAAGGAAGAAATGGATCGCATACAAATGAATAATAATTATATAAAAAAACATTTAAAGCTGTCCGAGGAATATTTTCATTCATTATATTTTGTTCAAGTAAGTCAGATAGGTACAATGAACCGTTTGGTGCGACATGATTTAGAAGTTCTTCGACTGAACCATCTACAAGTGCTAACTGTACATCTCGTCCAATATTAGGATCACGTTGTAAATTGTTGATGATTTCATCAATTCCATGTGAACCAATAGATTTTCCAAATAATACGACACGCATTTGTCCTAAAACAACATTGTGAGGTGATTTTTCATTCAAACGAGAAGCGATCGTTTCAAGAGATCTTGCAGTGGTTGACTGAGTTTTTGGTTTTGTTTTTACACCAAGTGTGTAGTCGGGGTATAAGATTGTACCTTGAAATTTTTTATCTTTTGTTATATCAAATCCAGCTACCTGAATCATTCGTTGCGTATCTACTATATATGTTTGCGTGCAGCCAAATTGGAAGCATAAAAAAATAATTACTGCTAGAAATAGAACGTTTCTCATGTTTTCTCACCATCACGTTTTTGTTTTGCTTTGTTTGGGTTATAGCGCCAGTTTGATTTTGGTCGCAGAAAAGAAGGGCGCTGAGCCGTTTGGCTAAATGGCCAGCGAATGAAACCTTCTGCTGAACCGAAACCACGAAATGGATATAAGGGTAATAAGTAAGGCGATCCAAGTGATTTTAAGTGTAGTAAATGTGCCAATATAAAAACAAATCCTATTATAAGGCCTAGTCCTCCGAACGCACCCGCTAAAAGGATGAGTGGGAATCGGAGTAAGCGAATGGTTGTAGACATTTTCACAGTTGGTGTTGTGAAAGAAGCAAGTGCAGATAAAGCCACGGCGATTAATAGGATTGTACTTGTTAAAGCTGCTTCAACAGAAGCTTGTCCGATTACAATTCCACCAACGATACCGATTGTTTGCCCAACTTTTGTAGGTAAGCGGGCGCCGGCTTCGCGTAATAACTCAATTGTAATTTCTAAAAAAAGTGCTTCTAGGATTGGCGGAAAGGGTACATTGGCTCTAGAAAAAATAATGGGTCCTAGTAAGTCTGCTGGAATCATTTGATAATGAAATGTTAATACAGCAGTATAGATTGCTGAGGAAAATAGAGAAAATATAGCCCCAAAAAAGCGAATCAATCTAAAAGCTGAGCCGACCATCCACGGCAAATAGTAATCCTCTGGTGAAATGAAAAAATCTAATAGTGTTGTCGGTCCAGCTAATGCATAGGGAGAATTGTCTGTTAAAATTAACACTTCACCATTGATTAAAGCAAATACAGCTCGATCAATCCTCTCTGTTGGTAAAAGTAATGGAAAAGGTGAATTACTATTATCACTAATAAATTGTTCAATCATTGTTGCATCAAAGGGAACATCGAAATCAATGTCCTCTAGACGTTGTGTAGCAGTGTTAATATGTTGTTCATTTGTGATTCCGTCTATATAGGCCACTACAACTTTTGTTTTGGATATGGATCCAACAACAATTTCTTTAAAAATTAATTGCTCTGTTACAATAGAGCGGCGTAATAAATGTAGATTCGTATCAATGTTTTCCACAAAACCAATCTTTGGTCCAATTACGCTATATTCATTTTCTGTATCGTTATATAAACGCTTACCAAGGACGGTACTTTCTGCTCGAATTAGAGCATATTGTGCAGCCTTTGATATGTTTTGTAGTTTAACGAGTACATATCCACCCAATAATTTTTCACGAATATCGTCAATGGAAGGTGAGATAACAATGTCTTCAATAGAGACGATGTTAGTTAAGTCAGCAATGTCTTGAACATGTTCTAATTGCTTTTTGATAGGCGTTAAAATAAATTGTTTAATGATGAGTGCTTCTACGACAGATTTATAATAAAAAAGACATAGTGCACTGTCTTCTGTAATGTTGTAAGAAACAAAATCAGTAGATTCTTTCATCGCATGAATAAATTCTGGAATGGTGCAGCTCGTTTTTTTATTTTTAGCCTTAGAATTTTTTCGTGGTAAGCCAAACATATTTTTCACTCTTTTCCCTTATATGGAATGCTCTCGTTAGTTTTTGGGGAAGGCGGAATTTTATACAGGAAACATAAAAAACTGTCCAAAAGTTAGACACTGTGTGCCTTTTGAACAGCTTTTTTCGATATTTATATATAAAATTTAATATATAATTTTTATTCCGGAAAAGGTATATAGGTTTTGCTTCATACTTCTTGAGAGAGGGCAAGCAGTTGCTCGCGACCTTTAGAAATATGTGGGTGAAATTGAATTGTTGCATTTTCACGCGTTCTTTTCACATCTTGAATTGCCCGCTGGAGTAAAGAATCAAGATGTGAATGAGATGGTTGTATTTCTTTTGCAATGGCAGTTCCGGCAACAGTTCCCTGTGCTATGGCGACCTTCGCATTTTCAATCCCTGTAATGTTACCAGCAACATATAGGCCTGGAAGCGGTGTAGCCATTGTTTCGTTATGAAGCGGAATATGCCCGCCAAGTTCTTCGATATAATGAAAAGGGCATCCAGCGACAGCTGCTAATTCTGCTAGTGGATAAAGCCCGCCAGCAATACAGACAAAATCAACAGGACGTATTTCTTCAGTTCCAGGAATGATCTCTCCATCTGATGTAATCGTTGCGATTTTCACAGCTTCGGCTTGCTTGTCGCCAATAATTTCAACAGCGGCTTTTCGTAAGTGAAGCGGTACATTCCAAATTTTCATTCCTTGCTTTGGATAAAATTGAATGGCTAATTTTCGCATTGCATGTTGTTTCATAAAGCGGCTCCCAATTTTTAATAAAGGAGAAGGAGCGATGTGAGCAACGTGAAGCAAAGAATTCAAAACATGAAGCGGTTGTGCACTTTGCTTTGTTACTGTATGCTTCGGTGGTAAAACGATGCTATCAATTTCTATTCCAGCAAGCTGTAATTCATGCATAATCGCAAATGATAATATATTTGCTCCGATAATCATTCCTTTATTCCCAACTTTGACGCGGTGTACATTCGTCATAACTTGTGCAGCTCCAATGGACATAACGCCGGGTAATGTCCACCCAGGAAGCGGAGTTGGAAACTCAGCTGCTCCTGTTGCAAGGAGCACATGTTTTGTTTGAAAGAGACCGATATTCGTATGAACAGCCCATTCATTTTCAACTTTTTCTAAATCATGTACGGTTACACCACATTCAATAGGGAGTGCTAAGTCTTGCAACTGTTTTTGTAGTTTCTTTGTTTCTTCTATACCATTCCACCATGTGCCATTTGGTTCCTGATGAAGCTGTCCAAGGAGGCGACCACCAGGTTTTATAAATTCATCAAAAACCTTAACGGATAATCCATACGTTTTGCAGGCAATGGCTGCACATAATCCAGCAGGACCAGCCCCGATAATGATCACATCATTCATATATGATCCTCCTTCTTTAAAGGAGTGGGTTGCTGCAGGCCGCTTTGTACTACCATTTGATCTTCAACTACAGTCATGCATGCACGCACATTTTGCTTGCCATTTATTGTAACGCGGCATTCAAAGCAATGGCCAATATTGCAATAAATAGAGCGCGGTGCTCCGGTTTCTTCATGAACACGAAAAGTCCGAATGTTATTGGCGAATAGGGAAGCAGCGACGGTTTCGCCAGCTATTCCTTCACACTTCGTTCCGTTAAATGTAAAAGAGACGGTTTTGCTGTCTGATAAGTTACCGAGAATTGGGTGATGAATGATGCGATTACTCATGTTCTATCACCTAACAAGTCAAAGGTAATGGGACGGACCGGTGGTTGATGTTTTAATGGCTGATGGTTCTGTTCTCGAGATGATATAAAACTTTCTAGTGCACATCTGCATGTTCGGCCCCCGCAAAACCCCATGCCCGCCCGGGTACGTAGTTTCAATTCTCGTGTAGAGCAATTATATGTGTTCGCTGTATGAAGAAGTTCCTTGTATGTTACTTCCTCACAACGACAAATGACAAAATCGTCTGCAATGTTCATGACAAAGCCCCCTTGTTAGATTGGTTGTTTACTAATTTATATGCAAAATACATGCCAATCTAGATAAGGATTAAAAGGGGATGCTTAATTTTTTCATGCGATTATATAAGGTTGCCCGTGTAATTCCAAGCCGTTTCGCACAAGCGAGTTTATTGCCATTTTCTAATTCAAGTGCATGTTGAATGATATTTCTTTCGTATTTGTTTAAAGCATCATCAAGTAATTCGCCTTCCATTATATCTACTCTAAGAGGAACAGGCGGTTGTTCTTTTTGTGTTTTTGTAGAGAAGGGAAGGTCTTCTCGTTTTATGATTCCATCTGATGCAAAAACAACGAGTCGTTCAATGGCATTACGTAGTTCACGAATGTTTCCAGGCCATGTATGCTCAAGCAATTCATACATAACGTCTTGCGGTATACTTTGAATTGGACGGTTATATTGAATCGAAAACTCATATAAGAAAGAGTGGATGAGCTCCACAATATCTTCTTTTCTTTCACGCAGTGGCGGTACATCAATGCTTACAACGTTTAAACGATAAAATAAATCTTCGCGAAATTTTCCTTTTGCAATTTGTTCTTTTAAGTTTCGATTCGTAGCAGCAATAATATGAAAATCGGCATGTAATTCTTTTATACCACCCACGCGGTAAAAGGTTCTATCTTGTAGAACGCGAAGCAGTTTTACTTGCATTTCCATTGGCATTTCACCAATTTCATCTAAAAATAAGGTGCCCCCTTTTGCTAACTCAATTTTTCCTTTTTTTCCTTTTTGATCAGCTCCAGAAAAAGCTCCTTTTTCATAGCCGAAAAGTTCACTTTCAAATAATGATTCAGGAATTGCGCCGCAGTTAATAGAGATAAACGGTGCTTGTTCATTTTCACGCGCTTCATGAATCGCTTTTGCAAATAGCTCTTTTCCAACGCCGCTTTCTCCTAAAATAAGCACAGTTGATTTTGTTGTACATATCTTTTTCGCAGTTTCAATTGTTTGATGCAGTGCGGAGCTGTTTCCTTTAATCGCATGAAAGGGATCAACAGGCGGTGTTAATTTAGCAACTTGTTTCTCTAATTGATGCATTTTGGTAGAAACAGAGAATAGTTCCTGATTGAGCCGAACTTGGCTCGTAATATCTGTTTCGGATACAACAGCTCCAATAATTTTATTGCGCAAGTAAATGGGATTGGAGTTAATGAGTACAATTAAATCTTCTCTCGGTTGATGTTGGTGTTTATGTAGTGAGCGACCTTCTTGCAGAGTTTTTAATATTTCTAGCATGTTTTCATGAAAAAATGAGGTGATAGGTTTTCCTAAAATATCCTGCCGTCTGACGGAAAAAATTGCTTCTGCCCCGTTTGTCCACACATTGACATTCTCGTTCTCGTCAATGACAGTGACGGACGCATCCGTCGTTTTGATAACGGTTTCAAAATAAGCTTGTAAATATTCATAAGACTGAAAAATAGTTTCAGCTAACATCACAGCTGTAATAAAACCAATTGGTTTATGAGACGCATTTGTAAGAATAACGGCATGGTAGTTTTTTAGTTTCTTTAATATATGTGAAATAGAAGAATAGTAAGAAGTTGTATAGCAAAGTTGATACGTACCGTCAGCAGTAAGCATGTATATATCATTATTTCTTTTGATTAGAACGCTTGTATCTTTATGATTTGTATGATTGTTTTGTTGCGACTCTTCTAGCGATGGAAAGAAGAGAAAATCTTTATTCATAAGTTGATCTATAGAAGGGAGTTCGATTGTCATACTAAAGCCTCCTTATTGGATTGACTGTAAGTTTTTTATACACTATTTCATTATTTTTACACATTTTTAAAGTGCATGTAAAATGTTTTTCGGAAAAGTTAGATAACTGTTTTCGTATGGCTATTTGAGAACAATAAAATATTAGCTTCTAAGTGCCTTAAGAAGTAAAACCATGAAGTGAGGAATAGGAAATCTTTGTTAATAATTCCTTTTTATTAAGTTGGCATTTTAATTGCAAGTAAAAGAATATGTGAGTATAAAAGGTGATAGATGCTATAAGTTTCACTTTATAAGTAGAAAAGAGGGGGAATTATGACAAAGCATTGTGATGTTCTTATCATAGGCGGAGGCATTATTGGAAGTGCAATTGCCTATTATGTTTCAAAATGCGGGAGAGAAGTGACGTTATTAGAAAGGGGAGAATTAGCGAGTGGTACATCGTCGCGATGTGATGGGAACATTTTAGCAATTGATAAAGATCCTGGATTTGATAGTCAAATGTCTCTTGAGAGCCAAAAGCTCGTTGATCAACTAGCGAAAGAATTGCACCACCCTTTTGAATACCGCGCACCAGGCAGTATTTTAGTATGTGAAAGTGAAGAAGAGATGATCGCTGCAGAGAAATGGGTAAAGCGGCAAAAAGAAGCAGGTTTACCATTTCGGATGTTAGACAGGCAAGATATTCGGCAAGAGTCACCATATTTTGCTGATGACTTATTAGGTGGATTAGAGTGTGCAACGGACTCGACTGTTAATCCGTATTTATTATCGTTTTCTTTGCTAGATGGAGCGAAAAGGCAAGGAACAGATGTGTATCTCCATACAGAAGTAAATAGTATTCGAAAAGATATAACGGATGTGTTTATTGTTGAAACAAATAAGGGGACATTTACAGCGAATAAGGTCGTAAATGCAGCGGGAGTATGGTCGCCAGTTATTGGTGAGATGTTAGATGTGAAAATTCCAATTCAGCCGAGAAAAGGTCATATTATTGTGGCTTCAAGACAAGGACCGGTTGGGATGAGAAAAGTAATGGAGTTTGGCTATTTGATTAGTAAGTTCGGCGGCGTACGTCATGTGGATGAGGAAACGGAGAGATATGGAGTTGCTCTTGTGTTTGAACCGACAGAAAGTCAAAATTTCTTAATTGGAAGTAGCAGGCAGTTCGTTGGTTTTCAAACGAAGGTAGATACAAGTGTTATCAAGTCTATTGCGAAGCGAGCGATTCGCTTTTATCCGAAAATGGCTGATATGTTGCTTATTCGAACATATGCAGGGTTACGTCCGTGGACGGCAGACCATTTGCCAATTATTTCTCATGTTGAAGAAGTACCGGGTTTTTATATTGCTACGGGTCATGAAGGTGATGGAATTAGCTTGGCAGCCATTACAGGAAAGCTTATTGCGGAATTGATTGAGGAACAAAGGACAACCGTACCGATTGAATCACTGAGTCACAATCGATTTCAAGAAAGGATGGAACGAGTGTGAATATAAAAAAAGTGTTTACGACAATTGATACGCATACGGGGGGGAATCCAACAAGGACAGTCATAAATGGTCTTCCGAAGCTAGAAGGGGATACAATGTCAGAAAAGATGTTATTTATGAAAGAAAAGTATGATTGGATTCGTACATTTCTTATGTTTGAGCCACGTGGTCATGATGTAATGTCTGGGGCGTTATTAACAGATCCATGTGACCCAGAAGCTGATGTTGGTGTTATTTATATAGAAACAGGCGGATATTTACCAATGTGTGGTCACGATACAATTGGTGTTTGTACCGCTTTAATTGAAACAGGTATGGTTGAGGTGAAAGAACCGTATACCCATATTAAATTAGATACACCGGCAGGCCTTGTTACAACAAAAGTATATGTGGAAAATGGAAAAGCAAAAGAAGTAACATTTTGTAACGTGCCTGCTTTTTTATTAAAGTCTGTAGAAGTACATATCGAAAATATAGGGAATGTACACTGTGATATTGCCTATGGTGGTAATTTTTATGCAATTACAGATGCGAGAAAGTTAGGTGTGCAGCTAACAACAGATAACTCTGTAGAGATTATAGAAACAGCGATTCGGATTCGTGATGCTATTAATGCAACTGTACCCATTTCCCATCCTGAATTTTCTTTCATCGAAGGTGTGACACATGTTGAATTTTTTTGCGATCCAACGAATGAACAGGCTGATGTGAAAAATACAGTAATTGTGCCACCGGGCGGGATTGATCGTTCGCCGTGCGGGACAGGAACATCAGCTAAACTTGCTACATTATACGCTCATCAGAAGATTGATAAGGAAGAGTTATTTGTACATGAAAGTATTGTCGGTTCGCTATTTAAAGGGAAAATCGTTAGCACAACAAATGTAGGGGAAATAGAAGCTGTAATTACAGAAATTACTGGATCAGCATGGATGATGGGAATGCACCAATTTTTATATCATGAGGAAGACATTTTGAAAGATGGATTTATTCTTATTCCACCGATGGAAGGGCATTGATGTAACCATATTTAAACTAGCTAAATAACAGGAGAGATGGAAGACGGGGGAGATTGAATGAAGTTCGCAAAAGCGATTACAACAGTTGATGCACATATGGCTGGGGAGCCACTACGCCTCATTATGAACGGCGTACCTTTATTACAGGGAAATACTTTGCAAGAAAAACAAAATGAACTAGTTGAAAACTATCAAGCATTTCGAAGAATTCTTATGCAAGAGCCACGTGGTCATGCAGCGATGAACGGCTGTATGATTGTACCACCTTGTTCAAAAAAAGCAGATTTTGCAGCGTTGTTTATGGATGCGAATGAATTTACCTCTAGTATAGAAGAGTTTGTGATGATAGCTGCTGTTGTTATGGTGGAAATGGGAAATGTGCAAATAAAAAATGATGTAGTAGCGGTGGAAACAATTGATGGGATATTTTCTGTGAAAATCTGTATAGAAGATGGAGAGATACACGCTGTTTCCTTACAGAAAGATTGTAAATACGAACTTCAACATCATGCTTCTCAATCGGTCGTTTCATTTGGACCAAATGAACACTACGTAATCAGTCATACAAAGCATCTTGGTGTCAAACTAGCTATGGATGATTTAATAGAATTAAAGAACTGGGCGCATAGGGCAAGAACGTCATTATCATCTGAATGTAGTGGTATTTTAATAGATGCGGCGCAGATTGAGGAAAAACGATTCAAAACGATGTTGCAGAAGAAGAATGGACTCGTAAGCCGCTCTCCATATGTTAGAGCAACATGTGCATGTTTAGCACTTTTTAGAGAGGAAGGTATGTTACAAGAAGGAGAGACTTTACAGCATGAAAATATTACGGGCGGGACATATGAAGCAAAACTAATGGAATGCACACAAAATGCCATGACGGTACAAATTACAGGAAGGGTCTTTATTGCGGGAATGCATCAATTTTTATTAGATCCATCTGATCCGCTGGCGGATGGTTTTATTATAGTAGGTTCATAAAGAAAAGGAAGAGTTTCTGTCTCTTCCTTTTCTTTATGTTAGCTTGTCTTTTTTTGTTTGACAGACTGTATTAATTTCATCATTTCAGTTCTTATATCTTCTCTTTTCACATTTAATTTTTCGGCAATTTGTTTGACATGCATGCCATCTTTTTTCATTTGTAATACATTATTAAATGGTGTATTACTTTTTTGTGCAATGATGGTTAAAACTGCGAGGTGACGAAAGTGAAGATGGTTATCTTCCATTGTTTTCTTCATTTGTTCTGGTGTAGATTTTTGCATTTCAGCTACTTTCTTCAATAGTGCTGCTTTCATCTCTTTACTCATATGATGTTTATGCATTTTCTCTGGATCCACGCCAAAATGTTTCGCTGTTTCTTTCCAAGATTTATTTTGTTTATAGTACGATAAAACGTCATTGATATCTTTTTTACTTATTTTCGCAATGTGTGCAGCTTTCCAAATTTCATGTTTTTTGTAACCTTGTTTTTCTAATGACTGGATTTGTTCTTCTGAAATTATCTTATGATGATGTAGCGCAATTTCTTTTGGTGTAGCGGCTGCAGCAGGGAAGACTGCCATTCCACATAAAAGCCCTGTTGCTAAGATGCTTGCTATTACTTTTTTGTACATATAGATTCCTCCTAATTAAATGAAATGGAAAACTTTACACATAGGATGTCCTGAAGTTGTGGAGAAGTTGTGAAGAACTTATGAACATTGCAAGTTTTTCTGCAATATAACAAAAAAGTTTTTTGTTAGTTTCACAACATAAAACATTGATTAATGGTAGAAAACTGCGTTATAATCGAAATTGAAAATCAATATCAATAATAAATGTATACATATAGATAAGAATAAGGGAGAGAAACATATGACTACATATACTTCCATTGCAAATATCATTAAAGAAAGACGTTCCATTCGTAAATTTATAGATAAAGCAGTAGAAAAAGAATTATTAATTGAATTATTAAATGATGCAACGTGGGCACCAAACCATCAGCATCGTGAGCCATGGAAATGTAAATTGTTTATTGGAGAAGGCCGTAAAACGTTAGTAGATGCTGTATTAAATTCCTTCACAGAAGAAGAAAGAGCAAAACGAGGTAAAATTTTATCCGATCGTTTTTTAAGTACACCAGCTCAAATCGTTGTGTATATGGATGAAGATCCGCGTCAAATTCAGCGTGATGAAGACTACGCAGCAGTGTGTGCATTTATGCAAAACTTCCAACTACTAGCTTGGGAGCGCGGACTAGGTTGTGTTTGGAAATCAGGCGGACTGAATTATAATCCTTTATTTATAGAAGGACTTGGGTTAACAAAAGGACAACGCATTGTTGGAATCCTTCATATTGGCTATTTTGATAAGAAGCCAGAAGGAAAAGAGCGTACGCCGATTATAGAGAAGTTAGAAATAATTGAAAATATATAAGGAAAAGCACTTGATAATTTGTTCAAGTGCTTTTTCTTATATGTAATATTAAAAAAATGTTTTATTTTATTTATGTGATATATATAATGGATTTATATGATAAAGGAGGATTAATATGGGAAAAGTTTAGTTTGCAAAAGCTTTGAGAAATGGTTTCTTTTCGGCGTTTTTTATCATTGCTATGCTATTTGCCTTTTTATTTTTAATTAGTGGAGAAATTCAAGGTGTATTTATTTTTTTATTATTTTCTATACCCCTAGGGTATTTAGGGTTTGGTATTGATATTCAAAAAAAGAAAAAGGAAATGGAAATTTTAGAGGCGAATATAGTAGAGCCAATTCAATTTATTGCCGATGGTTATCATGTATAAGAAGGTAGAGGAAATTTAGCATTAACAGATCATTATCTGTTTTTCTTGACTCGAAAAGGGAAAATGTATTCGGTAGATTTACATGCTGTGGAAAGATATGGAACACGTTTTGATGGAACGGGGGTTTATGGAACAACTGTACATCATATGGGATCCTTTAGTGTTGCGAGAGTACTCAAGAGGGGGAAAAATCCTATGTTCTATATTGAAGGACATAGCGGTGGTGAAAGTTTTCATCATGCCTTTAGTACTTTCAAGCATAAGCAATTTTTTAAAATTTTAGAACGTAATATGCAATCTGGAACACTTGCAAAGGAAGAATTTATAAAAATTGGATTTAGAAATGCTATGAATAACTTTATGGTATATCAAGAATTACAAAATAGAGCGACTGTATAAAGTAAAACTTATAAAAAGAGATAGGGTTTTATTAACATTTATCTCTTTTTATGACCTAATCAAAAATATGAAAGGAGAATGGAAATGAAAGTAGTAACAGGGTGTCTTTTAGTATTGTCTTTATATTTTTATTCCATTTCGTTTCAGTCTGTTTCGGAATGGAATTTTTGGATTATAGGCCTATGTACTATATTGATATATTTTATAGAAAATGAAAGAAAAGAAAATATAATTCACACAATTTTATGGTCGGTAGCTGTTGGATTTCCATTAGGGACACTGGCGAATAAGTGGTTACCTTTTCCGTCATCTCTGATCTCGGATTGGGAGATTTCAGGATTTCCGATTACAAGTCAAATATGTTGGGGAATCACACTATCAATTGTAGTTGGAATGATAACACGTACCAATACATTTCGTCATCCTATAAGAAGAGGAGCGTGGCTAGGAGTTATTGGTGGATCTGCGTTTAGTCTTCTATTAGCGATGCTTTTATACACATATTTTGACTTCTTTAGAAGTATTTATGTGATTCCTGTAATGGCTATCGTATTATTTCATTCATATACGCAGTTCACTGCTCATGCAGTTCGTGATATTGGATTTGGAATTTTAACAAGCTCTATTTTATACTATTCGAGTTATCATCTTGAATGGATTCCTGAGGTAATCAAGCCAGTATATGGTGAATTCATTATGTATTTCTCGTTCGCATTACTAGTTGTACTAGCATTCAGTTGGTGGTCTGCCCGAAATTCTACAGCGAAATCGTATGCGGGAGGAGGAATAGCAAGTTTAGGAAGTACGTATAATCATGGCAGCACATCATCATCACCTAATTTTTCATTTGCAAATGATGGTGATTATCGAAATCATTCAAACTATGATACTGAGGATGATTTCTATGATGATACAAATCATTATCACTCTCAATCAAATAGTTATAGCCGTTATGATGATGAGGAAGACGATCATAGCAACTGGGGAATGAAACAGTGGGAGATCGACAAACGAAATGAAGAAGAGTTTTCAGGATATCCTGATTGGTATCGGCAAAAAGAAATTGAAGAAAGAGAAAGTGGCTTACCTTGGTATGCAAGAAGTGAATGTCCTACATGTGGTAATTCACCATGTTCTTGTGATTAAAAACTTACGATATTCGCATTAATAGTTCATATAAGCTAATATTTTGGGGAGAAGAACCGTTATAAAATGTATTTTATAACGGTTTTTTAGTGTAATGTTCTTTTCATGTTTTACGGTACTCCACGTTTGAAGCGCCGTATCCTGTATTTACTTGGCTATTTGAACAGTATTTCATAAAACAAAATTGTTTACTTTTCATGAAAGCTTGTTTCCCTTCATACACTGTCTTAAGGGAAAGTGTAAGGAGGGAAAATAATGAGAGCTAGTGATGATAAAGCACTACAATATGCAATCGCTGAAATTACTGAAATTGCGACTGGATTTGGGCTGGATTTTTATCCGATGCGCTATGAAGTATGCCCAGCGGAAATTATTTATACGTTTGGTGCATATGGAATGCCAACACGATTTTCACATTGGAGTTTTGGGAAACAGTTCTTCAAAATGAAGCTGCATTACGATTTGGGACTTAGTAAAATATATGAGCTTGTCATCAACTCTGATCCATGTTATGCGTTTTTACTCGATACCAATGCACTCATTCAAAATAAATTAATTGTAGCACACGTATTAGCACACTGCGATTTCTTTAAAAATAATATTCGCTTTTCAAATACGAAGCGCGATATGGTTGAAAGTATGGCAGCGACAGCAGAACGAATTAAAGCGTATGAACATAAATATGGAAAAAAAGAAGTAGAAACATTTTTAGATGCGGTATTAGCAATTCAAGAACACATTGATCCATCGCTTATGCGACCAAAACTGGCTTGGAGTATCGATGACTTAGAAGAGGAAGAAGTAGAAAAGAAACGGGTTTCACAGTATGATGATTTGTGGAATTTAGATGATAGAAATAAAAAACGAGAACGACCAAATATGCGGAAGAAAAAGAAAATCCCGCCGCAACCAGAGAAAGATTTACTTCTATTTATTGAAGAATATAGTAGAGATCTAGATGAGTGGCAACGTGATATTTTAACGATGATGCGAGAAGAAATGTTATATTTCTGGCCGCAATTAGAAACGAAAATCATGAACGAAGGCTGGGCTTCCTACTGGCATCAGCGCATTCTTCGAGAAATGGACTTAACATCTGACGAAGCAATTGAATTTGCCAAGTTAAACGCAGGAGTTGTACAGCCTTCAAAAACAAGCATTAACCCATATTATCTTGGTATCAAGGTCTTTGAAGATATTGAAGAACGTTACAATAATCCAACGGAAGAGATGAAAAGACGCGGTGTGAAACCAGGATCAGGTCGTGAGAAAATCTTTGAAGTGCGAGAAATTGAATGGGACGTATCGTTCCTGAGAAACTATTTAAATAAAGAACTTGTGATGAGGGAAGATATGTACTTATTCCAGCGCCAAGGAAAAGAGTATAAAGTCATTGATAAAGAGTGGGAACATGTTCGTGATCAACTTGTAAATATGCGTACAAATGGTGGATTTCCATATTTAGTAGTGGAAGATGGAGACCATTTAAAGAACGGTGAACTGTATATTAAACATTGTTATGAAGGAATTGAGCTTGATTTAAAATACTTAGAGAAAGTACTGCCGTACATTCATCAGCTATGGGGAAGAACGGTTCATATGGAGTCAGTTGTGGAGAATAAAAATGTTGTCTTTTCTTATGATGGGAAGATGGTGCATCGGAAGTATGTATAAAGCCGCTGGGATCAGCGGTTTTTTTAATGCTCAGTTTGTTTCAAATTTGTGAACAAGTATAAATTTGAGTCTATATATTGCCATTATATTTTTTTATGTTTATTATATACCTATACGGGTATACGTGATTTGAAGGTGTTGTATATCTGTAGCAGTAAGCAAAAATAGTTGTGGAGGTTAGGGAAATATGAGTAAAAAAATCGTCATAGTTGGTGGAGTTGCCGGCGGAGCATCAGTAGCAGCACGTCTTCGTCGTTTAAGCGAAGAGGATGAAATTATTATGTTTGAGCGAGGGGAATATATTTCTTTTGCAAACTGCGGATTGCCGTATTACATTGGCGGTGTGATTCAAGAGAGACAGAAACTATTAGTGCAAACCGTTGAAAAGATGTCAAAGCGATTCCATTTAGATATTCGTATTTTAAGTGAAGTGATAAAAATTAATAAAGAAGAAAAAACAATTATCGTAAAAAATGTAATGACAAATGAAACGTATGAAGAGTCGTATGATATTTTAATTCTTTCACCAGGATCTAAGCCAATAGTGCCACCTATCCAAGGAATTGAAACAACAAAGGCGTTGTTTACATTACGGAATGTACCAGATACAGATCGTATTAAAGGGTATATTGATGAGAAGAAACCACGTCATGCGACTGTCATTGGCGGTGGATTTATTGGTGTTGAAATGGCAGAAAATTTGAGAGAAAAAGGAATAGATGTGACGCTTGTTGAGATGAATGATCAAGTCATGCCACCAATTGATTATGAAATGGCGGCATATGTACATGAACATATGAAAAAGCATGGTGTTCAGCTCATTTTGGAAGACGGGGTAGATGCTTTTGAAGAAGATGGAGCAGTCGTACGCTTAAAAAGTGGTTCAAAAATCAATACAGATATGATTATTCTTTCAATCGGTGTCGGGCCGGAGAGTCGTTTAGCAAAAGAAGCAGGGTTAGAACTTGGAGTAAGAGGAACAATTAAAGTAAATGAAAAACTACAAACTTCGGATTCGTCTATTTATGCGATTGGTGATGCAATTGAGGTAAAAGATTTTGTGACAGAAACAGAGACAATGATTCCATTAGCATGGCCAGCAAATCGACAAGGTCGTCTGTTAGCGGATATCATTCATGAACATGCAAAGTCTGTATACAAAGGAACGATGGGAACATCGATTGTAAAGGTCTTTGAATTAACAGTTGCTTCAACAGGAGTAAATGAGAAGGTGTTGCAGCGTTTAAATATATCCTATGAGGTAGTACATGTACAAGCAAATTCCCATGCAGGTTATTATCCAAATGCACATCCTGTTTTATTAAAATTGATCTTTAATAAAGAGTCAGGCGAAATTTATGGTGCGCAAGCGGTTGGACGTGACGGTGTAGATAAGCGTATTGATGTCATTGCAACGGCAATGAAAGCGAAGCTAAAGGCATTAGATTTACCAGATTTGGAATTAGCATACGCACCGCCATATTCTTCTGCAAAAGATCCAGTAAACATGGTGGGGTATGCTGCAAGTAATATAATTGAAGGGCTTGTAGATACAGTGCAGTGGCATGAGATTGATCGTATTGTCCAAAATGGTGGATATTTGATTGATGTTCGTGAACCAAATGAGTTAAAACAAGGGATGATTAAGGGTTCAGTTAATATTCCATTAGATGAATTACGCGAAAGATTGGATGAAATTCCAGTAAATGAAGAAATATATATGACATGCCAGCTCGGTATGAGGGGCTATGTTGCTGCACGTATGTTAATGGAAAGAGGGTATAAGGTGAAGAATGTCGATGGTGGTTTTAAATTGTATGCAACGGCTTTTCCAGGTCAGATTGTATATAAATAGATGAGAAGGTTGTAATCATATAAAGTAAAATAGTGCTTTACAAAATACCCTCAAGGGTATATGATGGTTTGTAAATGCAAATTAAAATCTTACTACAGTAAGTATTTATTTAAATAAAGCATATTTTGGAAAGTATTGAGGTGATCGGGCATTGGAATACAATCAAGATATTAAAAATAGGCTGAAGCGAATTGAAGGACAAATTCGTGGTGTCCTTCGAATGATTGAAGAAGAAAAAGATTGTAAAGAGGTAATTACACAATTAACAGCATCACGCTCTGCTATGGATCGCGCAATTGGATTAATTGTCGGAACAAATTTGGAAAAATGTTTGCGAGAACAATTTGCAAAAGGTGATACATCCAATGAAGATCTAATTAAAGAGGCTGTACAATTACTTGTGAAAAGTAGATAATCTGTCAAACGAATGTGTTGACAGATTTTTAAAACACTATTTTTATACCCCTGTAGGTATATGGGTTTTTTAGGAAACAATTAGAGTTAGAATATAGGATATTAAATTTTTTTAAATGAAAATATACCATAGGGGGTAATGGAGTGGGTGCCCTAGCATTATAAGCAAAAGATGTTGCTGAGAAAGTTTTATTTTAGGTGTTCGTAATGAAGTAGAGCGTATGGATTGAAAAATAGAAGAAACAGATGGAGGTATAGAACATGAATGCAAAACAAGTATTAGATGTGAAAGGCTTAGCATGCCCAATGCCAATCGTAAGAACAAAAAAAGCTATGGAAGCTTTACAATCTGGAGAAGTGCTAGAGGTTCACTTAACAGATAAAGGCGCAATAAAGGATATTCCAGCTTGGTCGAAAAAAGGAGGACATGAAGTATTGCAACATATAGAAGAAAACGATGTGCTGAAGTTCTGGATTAAAAAGGCGTAAAAAATAAGAGACTAATTGCATAGAAAAGGATTGGAGGAGATGGCGGATGAGTGCAAATGTAGTATTCAATATCATTTTAACTATACTTATTGCTTCGTTTATCATTTCTCGCTTTTTACCGGTTAAGGGTGTTAAAAATATAAGTGGGAAAGAGCTCAAAGGTTTACTTCATAAAAAGAATAAACAATTGATTGATGTTCGCACACAAGGTGAATTTAGAGGGCATCACATTCAAGGATTCCGAAATATCCCATTAAATGAATTAGTACAAAAAGCGAGTCGTTTAGATAAAAGTAAAGAAGTAATAGTGATTTGTCAAAGTGGAATGAGAAGTAAACGCGCAGTAAAAATGCTAAAGAAATTAGGCTTTCAACATATTACGAATGTTTCGGGTGGTATAAATGCTTGGAATTAAGGAGGAAATGACAAATGAAAGAAATGACAGCCAAAGAATTAGAAAATAAATTAATGAATCATGAAGTATTAAATATGATCGATGTTCGTGAAGTAGAAGAAGTAGAGGAAGGGAAAATTCCAGGAGCTCTTCATATTCCACTTGGGTTATTAGAATTTCGCATGCATGAACTAGATAAAAGTAAAGAATATATTATGGTATGTCGCTCTGGTGGGAGAAGTTCACGAGCTGCTCAGCTTTTAGAGAGCAATGGTTTCCATGTTATAAATATGACTGGCGGTATGTTAGAGTGGGAAGGTAAAACAGAATAATACGGTACGATGAAAAGTTTTTTAATAAAGGATTTTGTACATTTCCCAAAATACCCATATGGGTATTTTGGGGGGAGGAGTTAACATGGAGAATCAGAAAAAAACAACAATTGTCTTATTTAGTGGAGATTATGATAAAGCGATGGCAGCTTATATTATTGCAAACGGTGCAGCAGCGTATGATCAAGAAGTAACGATTTTTCATACATTTTGGGGGTTAAATGCACTCAGGAAAGATGAACATGTACACGTAAAGAAAAATTTCTTAGAGAGAATGTTTGGAAAGATGATGCCTCGCGGAGCAAATCAGATGGGATTATCCAAAATGAATTTTGCTGGCATGGGCCCTAAAATGATTAAGCACGTTATAAAAAAGCATAATGCTATGTCGCTGCCAGATTTAATTGATATGGCAAAAGAACAAGGTGTTAAGCTTGTAGCTTGTCAAATGACAGTAGATTTATTGGGGTTAAAAGAAGAAGAAATCATGGAAGATACCGAGTTTGCTGGTGTGGCAGCTTATTTAGCAGATGCTTCTGATGGAAATGTGAATCTATTTATTTAATAAGTAAATAAATTCCTTAAGAAAAAACGATGAACGCCACTGGAGAACCAGTGGCGTTCAATGATTAAGCCCAAATAAGCTTCATCAAACTTTCATATTCATCATTTGCAGCTTTATATAATAGTCTCGTATGTTCAAATACAAGGGCAGGATTAAAATATGGTTCTGTAAATACAAGGGACGTTGAAATGTCGATTGAATCATTTTTACTAATTGTGAATTTTGCGAATCGATATGCTGTATTTAACTCGTTGATTACATGTAACAATTCGCTTTTCTTAGCTGCATCATGAACTTGAGCGACATTGAAGCAATATATATCGACAGTAGGATGCTCGTTATGAAAGGCAGCGATAAGACGAACTTTTGCACCGCTCTCTGTTTCTAAGTTTACTGAAAAAAATACGGAACCATCATTTTCATCTATGTTTTCTTCCATATGTATTTCATTGGATTTTAGGTAATCTTTAAAATCTGAAACGTTATGTTTTACTGCGGCTTTCATAGGTTTTTGCCCCCTGTTAATTAGAATATATATCTATCCTTTATTATAATTTAAAGATATGGAAATTGATAGTTGAAAAGTTAGAATTTTTAATATTTTAGAAGGTCTTTGCAGATAGAAGTTTATAAAAAGAGAAGAAACCCAGCTCTATCTCCATAAAGCTGGGTTTCTTATTAATTCTCATCCGATGTAGTTTCTGTATCTGTGTCTTCATCGTTATTGTTATTTTTTTTGTTAGTAGAGTTGTTAGTTGTATCTTTTGTTTTTTCATTCGATGTAGTTTCTGTATCTATGTCTTCATTGTTACTGTTATTTTTTTTGTTAGTAGAATTGTTAGTTGTATCTTTTGTTTTTTCATTCAATGTAGTTTCTGTATCTATGTCTTCATTGTTACTGTTATTTTTTTTGTTAGTTGTATCTTTCGTTTTCTTTTTGTCTTCTTTATCACTAGAATTAACTTTCTTATACTCAGGTAGTCCTAGATGAGTACGCAGTTGATTTGTTAGATTTGTTAGGTCTTTTTCATCTGGTTGGTAGTAATATGTTCTTCCATCACCAGCAGAACGACTACATGTATCATCACCTTTTGCCATGTAACAGTCTGAACCATTGATTTGTAATTTTTCAATTGAAGAATCTGAACCGTATTTATAGAATGATAACATATCGTCAAATGTTAGGTTTGTAACAAATTGTCCATTAATATCATCAATAATACTTCCTACTTTTGTTACAGAGTCAACGCTTGTTACTTTTTTCAAAATGGCCTCGATAACAAGTTGTTGACGTTGACCGCGCATTGCATCACTATCAATGTGGCGTGTTCTAGCAAGAGCAAGAGCTTCTTCACCGTTTAATTTTTGAACACCTTTTTTCAAGTGGATTGCTTCTGCATTATCGTTGCTATCTTGTTCAGTAAATTCAACAGGAACATCTACTTTAATGCCACCTAAATCATCTACAATTTTCATAAATGATTTAAAGTTGAATTTTACAAAGTAATCAACAGGAACATGGAGTAATTTTTCTACCGCATCAATACTAGCTTGTGGTCCACCATCTTTTCCATTTTTAGCAGAACCATATGCATGTGCATGTGTAATTTTATCCATTTTCTTTTCTATTGGGATATAAGTATATGTGTCTCGCGGAATGCTTAAAAGTTTAACAGTTTTACTATCTTTATTAAACGTTGCAAGTAACATTGCATCTGTTCTTATGGCACCACCGTATTCTTTACTACGTACATCGCTTTCATCAACGCCCATTATTAATACAGATACATTATTGGTAATAGGTTTAACAGCTTTATCACGTAAATTTGATTTATCACCGCGTGCTAAATCGTGAGCGGCATTTCGAACAGCAGAGGATGCTTTATTTACTAGAAACCAAGTATACCCGCCTCCTATTATTAAAAATAATAAAAGGACACTTATGATAACTTTTGTTTTTTTCTTTCCTTTTTTATTATTATTTCGTGTATTTTCTTGCAAGGATGGGTTTTGATCCATTTCATATACTCCTTCATTTGGATTGAAATACGACACTCATATCACCTAATTATAATGAAGTTTGGCGAAAAAGAACATTACAAATCATTTACATTTCGCAAAAATTCAATTTATTTTACAAAAAGTCAGATTTTTCGACTCTTTGTAAAGCGAATTTTAGGGAGTTGAACGATAGAACAAGTATAATTTGTTGTATTGGAAATAGAAATATATATTATGAGAAAATAGTAAAGAAGTAAGATTTGTTGAAATATGTTCAAAAGGGCGATTATATCACTTTCTATAAATTTAATATAATGAAGTAAAAGAACGCTTGTTAGGAGTAAAGGAGATAGGCATAATGAATCATACATCGTTTCGAGCAATTCTTGTAAATGAGAAGGAAGAAAATCAATTTGAAAGAACCTTGGTTGAGAGAGAGATAAACGATTTACCAGAAGGAGAAGTACTAATACGTGTTCGCCATTCTTCATTAAATTATAAAGATGCTCTTTCAGCTACTGGGAATAGAGGAGTTACAAGGAAATATCCACATACTCCTGGAATTGATGCAGCAGGAGAAGTGATTAGTAGTCAAGATCCTTCTTTTAAAACAGGAGATCAAGTAATTGTAACAGGGCATGATTTAGGAATGAATACATCTGGTGGATTTGGTCAGTATATTCGTGTCCCTGGATCATGGGTTGTACCGTTACCAGAAGGGCTGTCATTGAAAGAAAGTATGATGTATGGAACAGCAGGATTTACAGCTGCTTTGTCTGTACACAAATTAATTACAGCAGGGATTACACCTGATATGGGAAGAATTCTTGTTACAGGAGCAACAGGGGGAGTTGGAAGTGTTGCAGTTAGCATTTTAGCAAGGTTAGGATATGATGTCGTAGCTGCGACTGGGAAAACGGAAGAGAAAGAAATGTTATTTCATTTAGGTGCAAAAGAGATGATTCATCGCGATGAAATAAATGATCAATCGGGAAAACCGATGTTAAAAGGAAGATATGCTGGTGTGATTGATACAGTTGGTGGAAGTACGTTAGCAACTGCTTTAAAAGTAGTTCAATATGGTGGAAGTGTAACGACGTGTGGGAACGTTGCAGGACATGAATTTAAAACGTCTGTATATCCATTTATCCTGCGTAGTATTAATCTGTTAGGAATAGATTCTGTACAATGTCCAATGATAGTAAGAAAGCAGATTTGGTCAATGCTAGGGGATGAGTGGAAGAATTTAGACTTATTACCTTATACGGCAGAATGCACATTAGAAGAAGTAAATGATAAATTTGAACTTATATTGCAAGGGAAGTTAAAGGGAAGAACGATAGTGAATGTATTATAGTATCGTATGTATAGGACATGATATAGAAAAAGACGACCTTATCAAGGTCGTCTTTTTTGTATTATAGAGTTTGTTTTAAAGCAAACTTCCCTTGTTCTCCTAAAACGCCATCTGCAATATTTACAGCATGGTCGCCGATACGCTCTAAGTTACTTACCATATCAACATAAATAATGCTTGCATCACCTGAGCAACTACGTTCATTTAGACGTAGTACGTGGCGTTTACGTAATACACGTTCCATTTGGTCAATTTTACGTTCTTTTGTAATGACTGTTTGTGCAAGTTCAGTATCAAAGTTTGTTAAAGCATTAATTGCATCTTGCAGTGTTGAAGTTGTTAGTTCAAGCATTTCGTTTAGTTCTGCCATTGCTTCCTCTGATAGTGTAACGCGATTAGAAATTTGGGAGTCAACAAGCTCCACAACATTTTCTACATGGTCTCCAACTCGTTCAATATCTCCGACAACAGATGCTAAGACAGAATGTTTTTCTGAATCCATTGGTGAAAGTGGTTTTTCAGAAAGTAGTACTAAATAATCGGTAATTTTTCTATCTAAGTTGTTAATAGCGCCTTCTAATTGTGCTGCCATATCAGCATGTTTCTTTTCTTTTGTATTTAAAAATAGAGTTGCTTCTTTTAGTCCGTGTAATGAGAACTCTGCCATACGAATAATTTCTTTTTGTGCCTCTGTTAAGGCAATGGCAGGAGATTGTTCAATAAAGATTGGATTTAAGTGCTGCGGTTTAAAGTCAATAGAAGCATCTTCACCGCGAATAATTTTTGTTACAATCCATGCTAACACTGCAATGAATGGGAACTGAATAATCGCATTCGTTACATTAAATGTTCCATGTGCAAAAGCAATTGTCATTTCTGGATTTAAATTTAATGATGTTTGGAAATATTGAATCAAATTTGTAAATGGTACTAATAAAATTGTAAAGATAATTGTACCAACTATGTTAAAGATAACGTGTACTAATGCTGCTCGTCTTGCTGCAATAGAAGTACCAATCGCTGCTAATACAGCGGTAATTGTTGTACCGATATTATCACCAAATAGTACAGGTAAAGCAGCTTTTAAATCAATTGCACCTTGGCCAAATAACTCTTGTAGGATCCCGATTGTTGCACTTGAGCTTTGTACAATTAATGTAAATACTGTACCTACGATAACGCCTAAGATTGGGCTGTTACTCATGCTAACAGTTAATTCTTGGAATGATTCTAGAGAGCGCAGCGGCTTCATACCTGTGCTCATTAATTCTAAACCGAAGAATAACATACCAAATCCGAAAATGACTTGTCCAAGAGAGTGTACTTTTTTATTTTTAAAGAAGAATAGTAAGATTGCTCCAACTGCCATAATTGGAAGAGCATATTCTCCAATTTTAATTCCAATAATAAATGCTGTAACGGTTGTACCAATGTTAGCACCCATAATAACACCAATTGCTTGTCTTAGTGTCATAAATCCAGCACTTACAAGTCCGACTGTTAAAGCGGTTGTTCCTGAGCTAGATTGAATCAGTATGGTAACTAACATACCTGCTAGTACGCCCATAAGTGGGTTAGTTGTAAAACGATCGAGAATGTCACGTAGGCGATCACCAGCTGCTTGTTGCAGTCCGTCCCCCATGTACTTAATCCCGAATAAGAAAATACCTAATCCACCAATAAACTGGAAGATCATGTCTTGAACATTAAATTCCACACATTTCACTCCTTAAATTTCATGTACGGTGTAATTATTAACTAAAATTTGAGGTGATGTAAATGATATCAATGCAAACTTTACATTAAATTTACAAAGCTTTAAAAAATTTACGTAACCTTAAAAAAAGACCGTTTACATTATGGAGAATTATAGTTTAAATGTAATGTTATTCTGTACAATTTACCTGTAATAGTCATAGTATTTGTATGTATGAGATGAGAATATGCACGGAACAAAAAAAGTGGAATTTAACGGTAGGTATGTAAAGAATGAAAGTAGAAATTTCATTTTAGAAAAGCGATTTAATTGTAAGTACATATATATAATTGGAGGGGGAAATTGTGTTAGATAAAATAAATGGTTATTTATTGGCGATGGAACAGGTTAATCATATGACGAATCATGGATATACTTTTCAGTTTCATGAAATAGTGAAACAAGATACGATTCTTGCCACTATTCAAACATATTTTGAGAGAGAGTATCACAGTCATGAAATATGTAATAATTATGAAGAACGATTACAAGAAGTATTAGATCGATGGTTTTTTGAAAGAGAGTTTTATTTAAAATATGATAATCAAATGTTACATGAGGTAGAGAAAGACAATAGGGTTCAAACATTTCTTGAGCTATTAGTCTCATTTTTTGATGGAAGACACGTAATTACGTATGAAGTCCAAAGTGATTACGATTGGTACGTCAGTGCAGAGCATTTTGTATTTGAATTGGAGGATAAAGTGTATGTATTGGAATTTGGAGTAAATGATTGAGCAACTATTTAGGAATATGTACATTTGAAATCATATAGATAAAGTGAAGGCTAATAATCAGTGGTAGACGAAGCCCCACTGATTATTAGTCGTCTTACTGCCCGCAAATAGAGGGATAACATGAAAAGCTGCTGAATCATCCAGCAGCTTTCTCATGTTTTTTATCCAGTCGTTTTTGCTTTCGTACATTTGTAATGTAAATAAAAAGAAACGCGATCAGTAACACAGAGGAATAGCGATATACAGTTGCATAGTCTGTAAAGTGTGCGATGAATCCAAAGATAATGGCTCCGGCTCCAATTCCAAGATCAAATGCAGAAAAGAATGTTGCGGTAGCAACGCCGCGGCGATGAGGATCTACACGGTCAATCATCCATGCTTGTAAGGCGGGCTGAATAGCGCCGAATCCACTTCCGTAACAGCTTGCTGCAATTATTAAACTTGGTATTGTTGTTGTATATGATAATAGGATAATGCCTGCAAATGTTAAAATAACACCGGGAATAATAACAAATGCATGACCTTTTACATCGTATAGTCTTCCGGAGAAGGGACGTGTTACTGCGATGGCAAGGGCATTAAATAAGAAGAAAAGGCTAATATCAGTAATACCAACTTGCGTAGCAAATAACGTGATAAAGCTACCGATCCCTCCATACATTAATGTAATACATAATATTAATAATGAAGGAAGTAAAGCTTTCTTTTCGATAAATCCATCTAAAAATGTTTCGTGTGCTTGGTGAATTGGTTTTTCAGTTGCTTGAATTTTGAGTAATTTTGTTAATAGTAATGAAACTACTGTGCAAGATAGTGCACATAAAAAAAGAATCGTAAAGTTATAAGTTTGCATAAGCCACAGTCCGATAAGAGGGCCAAGTGCCATAGCGATCGTTCCAGAGAGCCCAAAATACCCCATACCCTCACCACGTCGGGCTGCTGGAATTAAGTAGGAGACTACAGTCCCATATGTTGTAGTGGTAATTCCAAAACCAGCTCCGTGTAAAATACGAACAGCAAGAAGAAGGAAGACAGTAGAGGCAAATAGGTAGCTGCCCATGGCAAGTAGGCAAATGGCAGTACCAGTCATTAAAATGAGCTTTTTACTAAATTTTTGTAGTGCATTTCCGGTGAGTGGCCGAATAATTAAAGCCGCCACAGTAAACATTCCAACAACAAATCCGATGTTTGAACTCGTACCACCAATTTCTTTCACGTAAACAGGCAGTGTTGGGATTAACATTTGAAATCCTAAAAACATACATAAGTTAGCGAAAATAAGCGCAATAAATTCTTTTGTCCATAATGGTTCTCGTTTTACGAGTGCTGCTTCTCCCATATATTCATCCCCTAAAATTTTTTCTCTGTTCTTTCGAGTATATGTAGTGGTCAATGTAACAGTCAAGAAAGGTGAACTGAAATGGTATAACAATTTTCCTGGGTAAAAAAATTTACAAATTTGTGTAAATACTACACAAATGTTATCAAAAAAGGTAAAGTATAGATGTATAGTCTGCTAGTTGTTATGATTGATAGAGAAATGTTTCTCTAAAAAGAAAGCGGATTCAAATAAATGGTGAAGTAGAAGAGAGTTTCTACTACTTTACTACATATATTTGAAAAGGTTTACAAAATGATGATGAAGAAAGAGGCGTATACGCATGAGACGATTAGGTATTTCTATTTATCCAGAACATTCTACAGTAGAGAAAGATAAGGAATATTTAACATTAGCACATCAATATGGTTTTACACGTGTATTTACATGTTTATTATCAGTAGATGGAGAAAAAGAGAAAATTGTGAAAGAGTTTAAGGAAACGGTTTCGCATGCAAATAAATTAGGTTTCCAAGTACTTGTTGATATTAGTCCAGCTGTTTTTGAACAACTTGGAATTTCTTATAACGACCTTTCATTCTTCCATGAATTAGGTGCGTATGGTATTCGTCTAGATGTTGGTTTCTCGGGATTAGAAGAGTCGATTATGACATATAACCCATATGGATTAAAAATTGAGATTAATATGAGTAACGGTACAAAATACGTTGATAATATTATGAGTCATCGTCCGAACCGTGAAAATTTAATTGGTTGCCATAACTTTTATCCGCATCGTTATTCCGGTCTTTCTTATAATCATTTTATAAAATGCTCAAAACAATTTAAAGATTACGGCATGAGAACGGCTGCTTTTATTACATCATTTGATGCGACATATGGTCCATGGCCGGTAACGGAAGGATTATGTACACTTGAACAACATCGTGAATTGCCAATGACAACGCAGGCGAAACATTTATTTGCAACAGAATTAATCGATGATGTAATTATTGCGAATGCATATGCATCAGAAGAAGAATTAAAAGCGCTTGGAGAAGTAAATAAAGAAAAGCAAACGTTTGATGTAGAGATTTATGAAACGACAACAGAATTAGAGAAAAAAATTGTATTAGAAGAGCCACATTTTTATCGCGGGGATGTGTCTGAATATATGATTCGTTCTACACAAAGTCGTGTGAAATATAAAAAAGAAGAGTTTAAACCTCATCATACAAGACCAATTAAACGTGGTGATCTTCTTATTGATAATGAACAATATGGTCAATATAAAGGGGAATTACAAATTGCTTTAAAAGATATGGTGAATACAGGGAAAACAAATGTGGTTGGTCGTGTTGTAGAAGAAGAAATTTTCTTATTGGATTATTTACAAGCTTGGGATAAATTTGGATTTGCATTAAAGAAATAATAGGTTGATATGTATGAAGCCATCATGTATACATGATGGCTTTTTTGTCGAGAAAAATCTAGAGGAACGTAAGTATCTAAATGATATAATAGAGGGAACTTTTAGAAGGGAATGGGGGAAATGCAAGTAGAATATATGTTAACGGAACAAGATTTTATAGCATTTAATCTGCATTATGCAAAGCATTCTAAAACAGTAAAGCGTTCTTTATTTCTTCAACGTTATATTGTAGCTATTATTTTTTTGCTGTTCCACTTAGTACTTTTTTGTTAGGACCACCAGGTCAAGTATATACGGAGCTACCTGTTATTTTTTTTCTAGCAGGGGTGATATGGATCGTGTTCTATCCTATGTATTTCTATAACCATATCGAAAGAAATATTAAGAAGATGCTTCGAGAAGGAAGTTATAGCAATTTACTAGGTAAGCACAATTTACAAATAATAGATGAGGGAATTATTGAAACAAACAGTGGTGGAGAGACAAAGCGGAATTGGAAAGGGATCGAGAAGGTAGAAGAAAATGAGGCATACATTTTTATTTATGTGAGCTCAATGAGTGCAAATATTGTTCCTAAAACTGCCTTTGCCCGCGAGAATAGTAAGAGTGAGTTTATGAGAAAATTGCAAGTCGGTATGGAATCTTCAGGTATATAATTTGGATTGTGTAGATTAGTAAATGAAATTTTATCGGCGATTTTTCAAATATATCGACCATTCCTTACAATATATCGGCGCAAATTCGAATATATCGGCGATTCGACAAAGGATATCGACTAGCCGGCAAATAACGACAAAAAACAAGAGTCTACTGGCTCTTGTTTTCCAATACGTTGTAAAAAAGGTTGCCCATTATAAGGCAACCTTTTCTATTATTCATATCGTAAGCATTCAATTGGATCCAGTTTCGCAGCTTTGTTAGCTGGTAGTAACCCGAATAGGATACCGATTAACATAGATAATGCTACTGAGATTAAACCTAATTTTACAGAAACAACAAGTGGCCATCCGGCAAAGATTGCGACAATCCAAGCGAAGAAAATACCAAGCAAGAAGCCGATAAATCCGCCTAATGCTGTTAAAATACAAGATTCAATAAGGAATTGCATTAATACTTTCCCTCGCGTTGCACCAAGTGCTTTACGAATACCGATTTCACGCGTACGTTCTGTTACAGAAACGAGCATGATATTCATAACACCGATACCACCAACAAGTAGTGAAATAGCGGCAATACCACCGAATACGCTTTTTAATATGCCTGTAAAGCTATCGATTTCTTTTAACATTTCTTGTGGGTCTGGTACTTCAAATTTCCCTGTATGCTCTGGTTTTTTTGCATCATTTAATGATTTTACAACTGCATCTTGCACAGTTTCCTTATCTTGACCTGGAGCAATTTTTACTGTTAAGCCGTCATAATTATTTTTCCCAAATAGAACAGGCCAGTTTTCTGCGGAGATAGCACCTTCTTTAAATTCCATGCCACCCATCATTGCTGTTGATTTAGTAGAATATACACCAATTACTTTATAGGGCGTACCTTTTATATCAACATACAAGTTTGATTCCCATGAAGAGAATAATTTATTAAATGCATCTTTGTGTAATACGATTGTATGCCCAGGCTTATCTAAATCAGCGGCAGTGAACAATTTGCCGTGTTCTAGTTTGAAGCGGGATGTATCTTCAAAGTAATCGCCTTTTACACCAGTTATATCAATATCTAATTCCTTTTTCCCTGCATACACTTTTTCTTTGCCTCTAACATCTGGGTACACATCTTGAACACCGGAAATTTTGGAGACATCGTCATACATACTAGCGGAAATTTTTCCATCCATATCAGAATAATCTTCTGTTCTATAGTTCACTGAAAACTGATCTTTCTTTTCATTACCGATTTGTTCACGGAACTTTGCATTTGTTCCGTCTCCGATTGAGATGATGGTAATAATGGCGCTAACCCCAATTATAATCCCCAGCATCGTTAATACAGAACGCATCTTATGTGCGAAGATGGAGGAAAGGGCCATGCGTATATTTTCATTTGTGTTCAAAATTAACCTCTCCAATCTTGGACGATATTTCCGTCACGAATTACAATTTGGCGTGCTGCCGCTTCCCCAATTTCACGGTCATGGGTAATCATAATGATTGTTGAGCCTTGTTTGTTTAATTCGTAAAAGAGGTCCATAATTTGTTTGCTTGTTTTTGTATCAAGTGCACCAGTTGGTTCATCGGCTAAAATGAACTTTGGATTATTTACAATGGCGCGAGCAACGGCAACACGCTGTTTTTGTCCACCAGATAATTCGTTTGGTAAATGTGTTGCGCGGTCTGCTAAACCTACTTTTGTTAGTGCAGCCAGCGCCCGTTCACGTCGTTCTTTTTTATCTACCCCTGCGTAGATAAGTGGTAACTCTACATTTTGCAGCGCATTAAGACGAGGAAGCAGCATAAAGTTTTGGAATACAAATCCAATTTCTTTATTACGAATATGAGCTAACTCCGTTTCAGACATATTTGAAATGTTCTGTCCAGCTAACGAATACGTTCCACTTGTTGGTTTATCTAAGCAACCGATAATATTCATTAATGTTGATTTACCAGATCCAGATGGTCCCATAATAGAAGTGAATTCGCCTTGATTCAGCGTTACATCAATACCGTGTAAGATTTGCACTGTTTCTTCACCGTTTTGAAAGGATTTCGTGATGCCTTTTAAGTCAATCATTGGGCATTAACCTCCATGCCATCTTTTAAGTCTTTTTCTGGTTTAGAGATGATTTGGTCACCTTTTTTTACGCCAGATACTTTTGCTTCGCTATCTGTTTCAAATTCAACAGTAACTGCTTGTTCTTTTGCTTTCCCATCTTTCACGATGAATACAATGTTTTTATCACCTTTTTTCACAATGCTACTTTTTGGAACCACTGTACCAGTTGCTTCGCCAGACTTGCTTGTTACGTATACGTGGAATCCCGTTTGCAGTTCTTCATTATTATCTAATGTAACGATAAATTGATAGTTAGAAACGGTTTTGTTTTCATCCATGCTTTTTACTGGTGTTGTACCGATTTCTGTGACTTTTCCAGTCCATGTTTTTCCTGGTACCGTTTTTGATGTGACAGTTACTTCTTGCCCAATTTTTACGTTAGCTAGTTCATATTCTGATAGCTGTCCTTTTACTTTTAATGGACCAGCGTGACGAATTGTAATACCGCTCATACCTGTTTTTTCGTCTGCATTTTTTGTAATATCATCAATTACGCCATCAACAGGACTTGTTACAGAAAGAGTAGTTAATTTCTCTTTGCTTGTTTGAATCATTTGATCAGCTTTTTCAACCTCAAATTTTTTCATTTCAAGCTGTGATTCAAGCTGTGCGATTTCAGTTTCTGTTGCTTTTAGCATTTCAGTAGGCGCACCAGCGTTTTTATCTTTTTGTAATTTTTGTTTTGCTGCATTTAGTTGTTTGTTTAATAATTCTACTTCTTTATTCGCAAGTTTTTTTTGCATTTCTGCTTCCGTTACACCTAATTTCATAGTAGGGTCATTGTATTTAAAGAGTAGCTGTCCTTTTTTGACTTCATCGCCTTTTTTTACAGCTAGTTCATATGTTCCTTTTGATGGATCAAATGCGATTGTTTCAATTCCATTTGGAATAACTTCACCGCCAAATTTTTGTGCATTTTCAATTTGTTTTTCTGTTACTTTATAACTGCTGTATGCCATAGCTACGTCAGAACCGCCACCAGCAAAAGCAAAATATGAACCTGCTGCAATCCCAATAGCTACTACACTCGTAATTAACACTTTATTTTTCTTTTTCATTTATTTATCACCTTTTCGTTCGTTTTTGGTATCTGTTTTTAGTATAGAAGAGAAGGAAAATATGACAAATCGTTTTAGCTTACAATAACATTACAGTTTTGTAAGGTTGGCGCATAAACCAGAAACAGCTTCATTACTTGATATGTTAGGTCCACATCCATACTATAGTTATAGTATTTCATTGGAAATCGCTGTGTTTATAGGATGTTTATTACTTTATATGCCGTTTGCTAGAAATGAGAAACATATGCATAAAGAATCACTAGAATCATAAGTTAGTGATTCTTTTTTGTAGCAAATATTTACAATTTTCAAAAAAGTTTATAAAATAAAACGGAATAGAATGGAAATTTGTATAGAGAGAAGGGGGAAAATGGCAAGAAGGGTCATTTCAAATGGAGTAGAGGTTACAGTGCAATTTATTCTTTCTGTCATCGGAATTATTTGTTTAGGTGCTCTTCCAAAATTATTTGAAGGGTTAAATATTAACTTTTCGCAGTATGTACAGGCTTTAAAGATGTCAGTTATGAAGCTGATAGATGTTCCAAACTTAACGTATGGGATGAATCGGCCGTTATTTCCGCAACTATTTATTCATTACAAAGAAACGATGATTATTTTTTTAGCTTCATTTTTTATTTCATTATGTATAGCTTTCTGCATTGTGTATATGATGATGAGAAGTCGTTTGCATATACAGCGTCGCATGAAATCATTTCTGCTTTTTCTTGAGTCCATTCCAGACATTCTTCTTATTATCGGATCACAAATTCTTGTCGTATGGTTTTTTCAAAAGACAGGTTTTTTACCTGTTAAAATTGCTGGGCTAAGAGGAGAGTCTATTCGGGGCTTACCTATTATTTGTTTAAGTATTCCCACTACAATTATGTTTGTAAAGCTATTACTCCTTCGTTTTGAAACAGAATTAGAAAAAGATTATGTGTTATTTGCACGGGCGAAAGGGTTTGATCGCTTTTATATTTTAAATCGCCATGTATTGCGGAATGTGTTGCTTAGTACATTGTTTTTTGCGAAAACAAATATTTGGTTTATGTTATCAAATTTGTATATTATAGAATGGCTTTTTAACACACATGGTATTTTTGTATTCATTAAAAATTATCAACCGGTTGAAGTTTTTACAGTGAGTATCTTACTTATTTATATCCCGATCTTTATTCTATTTAAGTCGTTTCATTATTTCGTTCCAGATGCGATGAAAGAGAGGGCATAAGAGATGTGGAAATATATAAAGCGCGATAAAAAGTTTTGGTTTAGTATTTTATTTCTTGTCGTGTTAGTTGGACTTAGCATTGGGAATACGTTATGGAATGGAGGACATATTCGCCAAGTTTCAATACAATATGATGCGCAAGGAAATGTAGAAGCTCCACCATTTGCGCCTTCATGGCAATTTTTACTTGGTACAGATCGAAAAGGTTATGATTTGTTAAATCTAGTTATTGAAGGAGCAAAGTGGACCATTGGTATATCCGTTTTTATTGCGATGATACGGATGGCTTTAGGTGTCTTTTTTGGTGTTATATTAGGGACATATGTAAAAAGAGGGTTTTCAAAAATTGAAGCGTTTTTTGATAGTTTTACAGTGATTCCAACCGTTATGATTGCGTATTTTTTTCTTCAGTTTGCAACTAGTTTTGCCAATGGAGAGGAGACGACCAGTTTTTTTGAGAGAGCATCCTTTCAAGTCATATTGCTTGTTATCCTGGCAGTTCCGACAATTTCTCTTTATGTTGCAAATGAAGTGCGGAAATTACGAAAGGAAGAGTTTGTAGATGCTGCTCGTATATTAGGTGGAAGTAGACGGCGTATTATTGTGAAACATTTGTTTCCGCACTTATATATGACATTTGTACTTGTATTGATGCAGCAGTTTATTCAAACGCTTATTATCTTTCTTCACCTAGGATTGCTTCAAGTATTTTTTGGAGGGACAGTGAGTTTTGGGCCAATTGAGGTAGATTCTTACACACACGAATGGTCTGGTTTAATTGGCGTATATTTTCGTTCTCTAATAGTACATCCATGGATTCCGCTCGTACCAATTACTTTTTTTGGACTCACTATTTTCTCAGGAAACATGATTGTAAGAAGTATAGAGGATGCGATAACAAAAGTGAGATTAGGAGAAATGAAAAAAGACGAGGAAGTAGAAGAGGTGAAATCTATTTCGCTTCCTAAAGAAGAGTTATTTACATTTAAACATACGATGTGAAGAGCCTAGGAAACTAGGCTCTTTCTTCATTTTCTCATTACAAGATTGTAAGAATCATGTAATGAAAATCGATAGGGGGAATGTCATATTTTCGGTACACTGTGTATATCGAAATGTACGAGAGCAGGTGAGAATCAAATGGATTTTTTGGAAGTATCGAAGCGAAGTATAAAGAGGAATATTCGTGATTATTTACTATATTTTATATCTTTAGTAGGTAGCATTGTTATTTATTTTACATTTGTCTCAATTAAACAAAATGAAAGTGTAACCGCACTTCTAAAAGAATCAGATAAGATCGAAACGACATTTACGTTTGCACAAATTTTGTTAATGATTTTTTTAACGATTTTTATCTTTTATTGTAACGGATTCTTTTTACGAAAGAAGAAAAAGGAAATTGTTTTATATAGTTTGTTGGGAATCCGAAATAAAGAAATCGCTCAGTTATTATTTTATGAAACGTTGTTACTTGGTATAGGTGCTAGTATTGTAGGAATTATAATTGGTGTTTTTGTTGCAAATATTTGCGCTGGGCTACTTGTGAAATTAATGGGAAGTGCTTTTACGTTTACATTTTCAGTATCATTTTTATCTATAGTAGAAGTTCTTGTAACATTAGGTGTTATTTTTGTTATTGCATCATGGAAGAGTAAAAAACTCATTTATCAACACCGTTTAGTTGAATTACTATATGGTGAAAATCAAGAAGAAGAGGCACCGACCTTTACAAATAAGAAAGCAAAACAAGCAATTGTATTCCTTGCAGCAGGTTATGTGGTGGCATTATTAACGCAGCTGTTTGGATTTAGTGCCGTTTTTATAACAGGACTTATCATTTTTGTATTGATCGTAAAAGGGACATTTTTATTATTTGAACAATATACAGTTCAATCTCTGCACAAAATAAAAGAAGATAAAGGAAAGTATTGGAACGGAACAAACATTTTATCGATTTCATCTTTGGTTTTCCGTATAAAAGGAAATGTAAAAATGCTTGCGCTTTTATCTCTCTTAAGTGCAGTGACGCTATGTACGATTGGAATGAGCTCTAGTATGTATTACGGCGCGAAGAAAACAGCAGCAACGATGAATCCGGTCAGTTATGAATATATAACAGATAGTAAGGATTTAAATGAGAAAGTAAAAACGACAATTCAAAAATCTCACTATGATATAAAAGGAGAAACGTCTGTATCATTACTTTCAGTGAAAGGGAGTATAGATGGATCATCAGTTTTGACAGGTTATCAAGTCGGTGATGGAAATATACAAGTTATAAAGGAATCGGATTATAATAGAGCGTCTGCCCAATTAAAAAATGACGCAGTTACACTTCGTTCTGAAAAAGATGCTGTTTTATTAGATCCGTATCAATCATATAACTTGGAAAATACATCTTTTAAAGGAAGAACAGCATCGATTAATAATGAAACAGTGACATTTGTTGATCATAGAGAAGAGACGGTTGTGAGTGCAAAATTAGCTCCAATTGGAATTGTTGTTAAGGATTCATTGTTCAAGAAAGTCCAGCAAGGAAAGGCAGTATCACGCGTAAATGGATTTATCGTGGATGGAAATGGGGATGCAAAGTTAACGGAAATGTTAATAAATATTATCCCAAAGGAAGCAAAACTCCAGTCATTTGAACAGGCCAGTCAATCTGAACTACAAGATGGAGCGGTACTGTTATTCGCAAGTGTATTTTTAGGAATCGTATTTATCTTAGCAACAGGTTGTATCCTATACTTTAAGCAAATAACAGAAGCAATGGCAGAGCGTCCTGCATATGACATGTTAAAGAAAATCGGATTAACAAAACAAGAAGCAACGCAATCTGTAAGAAAACAAGTCGGGGCTATGTTCTTTGCACCGTTACTATTAGCAATTTGTCACATGTTCTTTGCCTTTTTAGGTTTAATGGGTTTCAGAGGTATGTTTGAATATATGGTGCCAATTGCAGGAAGTATGCTGGCATATGGTGTCATTTACTTCTGCTACTACATGTTAACAGCTTGCTTTTATACAAACATTGTATGGAATGATAGAAAATAAAAAGAAGCAAGCATTTTTAAATGCTTGCTTCTTTCGTTATTTCGTAGAAACTTCGCCTTCTGTTTGTGTTTGCGGAATTAAGTATCCGACAATACCTCCAATAATTGCTGGGACGATCCAACCAATTCCTAATTTGTAAAAAGGAATTGTGCTTGCGATCGATGTAATGGCATATGGCATCATTCCCACATTATCAAGTGCGTGAATACAGCTAATGATGAATGCAGCGATCATGGCACCGATGTAGACAGATGGTTTCCGCTTCGTATATTTATCAATAAATGATACAAAAATTAAGATGATTGTAACTGGATACAGAATGATTAACACAGGTAACGTAATTTTGATTAATAAGCTGAGTCCTAAGTTTGAAATGATAAAGCTAAAAATACAAACATATAATACAAGCTTTTTATAAGAAACGTTTGTTAATACATTTGTGAAATAGTTGGCAAACGCGCTAACTACGCCAATCGCTGTTGTTAAGCACGCAAATATAATGGCGATGCTTAGCAAAATATTACCGCTTGTCCCAAATAATTGGTACATAACAGTTGCTAATAGCTGTCCACCATTTTCAAATTGTCCTAAGTTTCCATTTGATGCTCCGATATAGCCAAGTAAGAAGTAAACGATTGTTAAAAAGAAAGCAGCAATGCTTCCACAAATAATTGTGTATTTTGCGATAGAAGCTTTTTCGGTTACACCGTTTTGACGAATCGCATTTACGACAATTGTCGACAAAACGAGAGCGCCAATCGCATCTAATGTTAAAAATCCTTCTAAAAACCCTTTGAAAAACGGAATCTCTTTATAGTCCCCGACAGGAGTCGCAAATGAGCCTGTTGGAGAAAGAATTGCTTTTGTTGCCATAACCGCAATAATTCCAAGTAAGATCGGTGTTAATATTTTTCCAATATGATCAACTAATTTGGATGGGTTTAATGATAAGAAGTAAACAACCGTAAAGAAAATAAAACTAAATAGTAACATGGAATACCATTGATCTTTAAAAAGTGGCGCGATTCCAATCTCATAAGAAACAGATCCAGTCCGTGGAATAACAAATAGTGGGCCGATGGAAAGATAGATAATGATAGCTAATACTGCTGCGAATTTGGGATGAACACGGCTCGCTAAGTTTTTAAAACTACCACCTGCAAGGGCGACAGCAACGATTGCTAATAATGATAAACCTACATCTGTAATGATAAATCCTGAAATAGAAACCCACATGTTTTCTCCTGAAGAAAGTCCAAGAAGAGGTGGGAAAATCATATTACCAGCGCCGAAAAATACTGCAAATAGCAATAAGCTAATGGAGAGAATTTGCGATGGCTTTAAAGTTGTACGCATATATGGAAAATCCTCCTATTGATATTTTTGTCGAAAATTCAAATAATTTGTCGAGTAACTGTTATAATTTTAATAGTCTGATGACTAGAAAGCAACAGGAAATTTTAAATAATTTTAAAAATAATGCGTTAAGTTGGATAATTATACGTTTATACTTTTCAAATCTATGGTGGCATACTACAAGTAAAGGTGTTTTGGATTGAGAAAGTAAAGAATCCTTTTCTTAAATCATGAGGTGAAGGTCTTACTGACTGTGGATAGCGAGATAAAAATGTGTGAAGTAGAGAAAGGTGAAATAGTATGGATTATGTAGAAATTTTTATTGAACTGCTCTTTGGATATGCTATGTTGTTTTTAGTCGTTAAAATCCTGGGGAAAACACAAATGAATCAAATTACACCATTTGATTTTATTTCAGCACTCGTTTTAGGAAATTTTTTAGGGAATGCTGTTTATAATAAAGAGGCTCATATAGGAAGGATGGTTTTTGTAGTTATTGTGTGGGGAGCTTTTATACTCATTACAGAAATTATCACCCAAAAATGGAGAAAAGCACGTTTATTTCTTGAAGGAAAACCAGCTATTTTAATTGCAAATGGAAAGCTAGATTGGAACGAAATGAAGAAAAACCGTTTAGATGTTGATCAGCTTCAGCATTTGCTTCGTGCAAAGGATATATTTTCTCTGCAAGATGTAGAATTTGCAATTTTAGAAAATGATGGGTCGATAAGCGTGATGAGAAAATATGATGTAGATATACCAACAAGAAAAGATTTGAAAATAAAGGGAAAGGAAAATGTATTGCCGGTTGTTCTTATTAGCGATGGGGAGTTTATTACATACAATTTAAAAAAGTTTGGATTACAGGAAGTATGGTTGCGTAAAGAGCTAAAGAAGCAGAGAACAGAATTGAAAGAAGTATGTTATGCGGAGTGGAGTAAAGGAGGGAGCCTTTTTATTCAAAAATATTAGTATGAAACGTGCACATACCGTTTCGGTATGTGCACGAAATAGTTAAAAGTATATTTTTCGATCGCGTTCTTCTTTTAAAATTTCAACAGCTTCTCGGAAGCGTTGGGAATGAACGATTTCACGCTCGCGTAAAAAGCGTAGACTATCATTTATATCAGGATCATCTGATAGATCAATTAACCACTGGTAAGTTGCTCTTGCTTTTTCTTCAGCAGCAATGTCTTCATATAAATCTGCAATTGGATCACCTTTTGCTTGTATGTATGTGGCTGTAAATGGAACACCGCCTGCATTGTGATAAAATAGTGCACTATCGTGATTGGCGTAATGAGCATCTAGTCCAGCTGCTTTCATTTGTTCAGGTGTTGCATCTTTTGTTAATTTATACACCATTGTGGCAATCATCTCAAGATGTGCAAATTCTTCTGTACCGATATCTGTTAATAAACCGACTACTTTATCAGGAATGGTGTAGCGCTGGTTTAAATAGCGGAGAGCCGCGGCCAATTCGCCATCTGCCCCACCATACTGCTCTATTAATAATTTAGCAAGTGCTGGATTACAAGTACTTACTTTCACAGGATACTGCAATTTTTTTTCATAGATCCACATATTTTATCTCCTTTATCCCGTTATTTGCGGGTAGTCATACTCCGACTTAAAAAAGTAAAGAAGTTAGGTGGGGGTTGATTATTAGCTAGGGATGCAGCCCCACTGATTCAAGTTTTACTTTATATTTGCCATGGCCAAGGGCCTTTGCTCCATTCCCACGGAGCCTTAGAGTAACTATTTCCAAACTGCTGGAGTGGACCATATTTTTCTTCGATTTTTTGCTTTTGCAATCTTCTTTTATAGGAAAAATCATTAAATTGATTGATAGCTGCAACATCATCTGGATGAGTATCTAAATAAAGCGTGAGTTCGACTAATACAAAATCGAGTTCTTGCAATTCTTCTAGCCACTTATAATATTCATCTGGCAATGTTTGAGCCACGGATTTCCTCACCTTCCTTTCTTATAGGGGTTTTCATAAAAATCATAAAAAGCAGGCCATAAAGTGCCTTTTCTTAATGCTTCGTTAGGCGGAAATTGAGGCAAGTTTGGTGGTTGGAATCCCATAAATAAGTGAGGAGGAGTTGAATAGAATTTCTTTCCAATCGGCGGACAAGGATCATTTGGGCCATGGTAAGGTGTGTAGGATCTCATAAATTTGTCCATAACATAAGCCTCCTTTACAAGTGAAACATTCATCACTACGTATTGTATTCAGACATAATTGTCATTTATGACTCATATAGAAAAACTAGTAGGGTCAAGGAGGAAATATATGTGGAGACGATTACAAATAGCCTTGTATTAGAAGTAAGGAATTTAAAGGACACATTATACTTTTATGAAGGGATTTTAGGAATTAAGCCGAGCAAACATCGACCACAATTACATGTGCCTGGTGTTTGGTATGATGTTGGATCAACGAGAATTTGCTTCGTTTTAAATCGGGACAAATGTAAGGGTGTCAGTGGGGCATTATCTTCTTATATAAACTTAAATTTTTCATTTTGTGAGATAGAAAAAATACGAAAAAAATTAGAATTCTATCATGTGTCATTTAAAGAATTAAAGGGCTATAAAACGGAGAAAAGGGGTATTGTTGTGCATGATCCTGACCAGTATAGAATTCTAATTGAGGCGAGAGAGTAGTTGAGACTATATAAGGGGGAGTTAATCGGATGAATAGCACATATCAAGAAAGCGCATTGTTTGAACATAAATTTTGGCTCAGGGTTCTTGGGGATCATGCCCAGTTTCTTTTAGATGCTTTAGCTCCAAGTGAAAAAGAAGATATTCAAAAAGCGATGTATTTTGTTCAAATATTTGATAGATTTCTCAATAATATTGATACAGTAAATTTGATTACATTTGCGAAAGATGCACATGAAGCCGCAGAGGGAATTAGAAAATTTAAGTTAAGTATTATAAGAAAGCAGCTAGAAGGAAAAATTAAAATTCATTTTACACCAACTTTTCTTAACCATATGGTGAACGAAGTGGAAGAGTATATAACGGTGTTAGAGTATTTAATGAAAGGGGAAGTGCCACCTATTTTCCATGAGTTACATTATCATCTTGTTTGGCTAACGGATGCAGCAGGGCATGCAGGTTCTATTTCAGGTGGACTAGATCTTGTCGAAAAACGACTGAAAGAGAAGTGTGAGGAATATGAAAAGCACTTTGAACAATTTTACTTGAAAGCTGTGGAAATGACGGGTTACTTACGAACGGAACTGCACTCTTTTCCAGCTCTGAAGAAATTTACAAAAGATGTTTCATTAGAACTAACACTATTTTCACGCTTTCTTCACGAACTAGAGGAATTAGAACTATCTGATCAAATATTAACCATCATCTCTGCAAGAATGGCAGATCATATGGCAAGGGAAGAATGTTATTATTTATTGAAATTAGCACAAGCTTCTGGATTAGAAATGCCAAAGTGTAATCCGCTTTAAGAGCGGATAAAAAGCCACAATCATGTGGCTTTTTGTTTGTTTATTTCTTCTTTTTTCTTTTCTTTTTGTCGTTCTATTTGTTCAATGCTAGCATTTAATGTTTCCATAATATTTATGATGTTGGTGCTAGAAGATATAGGTTCATTTTTTTCCTGGTGCTCAATTTTTTCTTCTATAAGATCAGCAAGAGCTTCTCTATATTCATCTGTATATTCTTCAGGTTTAAATGGATGTGTAAGATGGTGAATTAAATTCATTGCGGTAGTTAATTCTTGTTTTTGTATTGGATGTTCTTCGGTGCTAGGAAGATTCGGCGTATGCTTTATATTTCGAATTTCATTAGGGTAATGAATGGTTTGTAAAATAAGTCCATCTTGAAAACTACGGATAATAGCTAAATGTTGTTTTTTACGGATAGAAATATGAATGAGACCAAGCTTATTTGTTCGTTCTAGTGATTCTTTTAATAATAAATACGGTTTTTCGTTACCGGGAGTAGGGCCTATAAAATAGGAGCGTTCGAAGAGAATAGAATCTATCTCATCATTTTGAACAAAGGAAGAAATGCGAATGATCCGTGGTTCATATGCTTTTTGTAATTCGACTAATTCTTTGTCCTCAATAAGAATATATTTATGAGGGGCGTATTCATAAGCTTTTACAATTTCGTCATCATTCACTTCATTATCCGTACAATCAGGAGCAATCTTTTTATATTTAATAGGCGTTAGACATTCTCTATGAAGACTTAAAAACTTAATATCTTTTTCTTCTATAGCGCTATATAGCTTAATCCCAATGTTTAATAATCCGAGTGAAAGAGTGCCTTTCCATACTGTATGCATACTAATTTCCTCCTTTAATGAAAAGAAGATGAATAGGTATATTATGAGGTGTTGAGAAAACTTGTATACACTCTTTTATTTTTTATGTTTTAGGAGAAGCTAAACAGACGATTAGAAAGGAGGAATTATACATGCAATTAGCGACACATGAATTACGAGATTTAAGTGAACTAATAGCTGGATGCTTATAATACGATTAATACAATGTCTACATATATACAGCAAGCACAGGACCCAGAGTTAAAACAAATGTTGCAGGAACATCTGCCTCTTCATGTGCAAGATTATAATTTGAAGATAGAATTTATACAAAGTGAATTGGCTCCAAATATTTCAAAGTTTCAGCAGTCTATATTAAAGCCAATATTAGCTTCTTATACAGAGGCGCCTTCACAAAAGTATGTACCCGTTACACCAAGTGTCACTGGACAAGCGCCTACTGATCGAGCGATTGCAACTGGATATTTACTCAATCAAAAGTCTTCTGCATTAAACTATGCTGGCTCCCTATTAGAGTGTGGAAACCCGGCTTAAGAACTTTTTTAGAAAATGCCTTTTTAAATAGCAGCCGCCATGCTTATGATGTTTGGCAGTATATGGTGAAGAAAGGATATTATCAGCTATCGCCAGCACCGGTTTCTGAAATACAAGCGATAGCAAGTATGTATAAGCCACTTCAACAATAGAAAAGGATTGACAAGTTCTATCAAATATTTTAAGGTGATTTTATAAGATTGCGTATACAAAGGGGAGTAACTTGTCACAATAAAGTCGTCATTACAGGGAGAAACCCTCGGCTTTATTGGCAACAGTTTTGTTGTTAGTGAGACCTTTACCAGCAATGGTAAAGGCCCCTTATTGTCTTTTTTAGGACCTTTACTATATTTGGTAAAGGTCCTTTTTGTATGCAGAAAAAAGGAGAGATAAAAAGTGAAAAAGTTTATAAGTCGATTTCGATTGATGCTGCATTTTCGTCGATTTGGTCCATTCCTATATGACTTTTTTACGTCGAAAGAAGTCGCTATGCAAAAAAAAGTACTGTCTATTGTTTTTTTAATCGGATATGTTGTATTTCCGTTTGATCTTATCCCTGATTTTCTAATGTTTTTTGGGGTATTAGATGATGTTGCTGTTGTTCTATTCATTTTGCAGCGAATTGTGAAAATGGCACCGAAGCACTTACAAGAAAAATATAATTTAAATAAGGGATAGGAGTGAACAAATGGAGCAGTTTATTTTAGATGTAATTGATTATTTAAAGCAGTTTTCTTATTTCGGTGTCATTCTAGCATTAACATTCGAGTTTATCCCAGCAGAAATCGTTTTACCCCTTGTTGGCTATTGGGTATATGAGGGAGATATGAACTTTTGGCTTGCGGTATTAGCTGGGACAATCGGAGGGACAACGGGGCCATTGACTTTATATGCACTCGGTTATTATGGAGGGCGTCCATTATTATTGAAATATGGAAAATACTTTTTTATAAAAGAAGAACAGATTCAAAAAGCTGATGACTTCTTTGAAAAATATGGACCAGCAGTGGCGTTTCTTGGACGCTTTATTCCAGGGGTTCGTACACTTATTTCAGTTCCGTGTGGAATGGCGAAAATGAATATTTGGCAATTTAGCATATACACATTTGTGGCGATGTTACCGCTCACGGCGCTATATGTATATATCGGATTGAAGCTAGGGCCTCATTGGAAAAAGGCAGGTGCAATTGTCGAACAATATACGTTACCGATATTAGGAGTTGTTTGTTTAATTGTAGTAGGAATATTCATTTTCAAGTTTGTGAAAAAGAAAAATAAAGTGGAGTCGATGTGAAAACGCCTATAAAGGCGTTTTTGCGTTGGAAAAGATGATGTGGAACTTTACATGAAACTCACTGTACCTTTACAAAGATGTAATATATTTCATGGTTCATTTAAACGAGATTAATATGTGTTAGCTACAATAATCCTTGTACGAAAATCAAACATACGAGGAGGATTTACGTGAGCAGGAACATGTTTCAGAAAGTAAGAGGTCTTATAGGTTTATTAGCAGTTTTTATTTTAGCATTTGTATCATTTCCGTGGAACACTTCTGTACAAGCAGAAGAGCAGAAAGAAGAGAGAAAGCCGGAGGAGAAAAAACTTGTCTTTCCGGTTGTAAGTGACGTACATATTAAAAATAGTGGAACGGATGATACGTTTCGTTGGAAGAGAGCGATTGAACAGTTTAATACACTTGCACCAAAGCAAGATGCATTTGTTATCGTTGGTGATTTTACAGATTCAGGTTCGAATCAGCAATATGATCGTTTTATGCAAGTGTATAATCAATATGCCAATAAAGATGCAGTGAGAATGAATTCACTTGGAAATCATGATTACTGGAATGGTTTATCAGTAGAAGGTGCACAAAAACGTTTCTTAGAAAAGACAGGCATGGAATCTATTTATTATCATAAGGTAGTGAAAGGATACCACTTCCTTGTTATGTCACCAGAAGATGGGACGACACATGGATATTATTCTGATAAGCAAATTAATTGGTTGAAAGAAGAAATTGCAAAGGCAGAAGCTGATGATCCAGAAAAACCAATTTTCGTATTCTTACATCAGCACATTAAAGAAACTGTGTATGGTAGTCATGAGTGGGGAACGAAGGATAGTGCCAAAATTAATGAAGTATTAAAAGATTACCCACAAGCCATTACATTCTCTGGTCATTCGCATTATCCATTAGATGATCCAAGATCGATTCATCAAAAAGACTTTACATCTGTTGGAACATCTTCAGTAAGTTATATGGAAGTAGAGGGCGGGAAAGTGCAAGGGAATATTCCGCCAGGTGCAAGCGAATTAAGCCAAGGTTTATTAGTAGAAGTCGATGATAAAGAAGTAACAATTAACCGTCGTGATTTCCATACAAATTCTTGGACAGGTGAACCATGGAAGATTCAGTTGCCAGCTAAAAAAGAATCGTTTAAACATGTGGAAAACCGAGATAAAGAAAAACCATCTTTCGAGAAAAATACAAAGTTAAAGGTTTCAAATGTAACTGAGAGCTCAGTAACAGCGACTTTCCCACAAGCGAAAGATAATTTACTTGTTCATTCTTATCGCCTACAAGCACGAGATAAAGAAACAGGAGAAATCAAAAATAAGCTGTTAGCATTCTCAGAATTTTATCGTGATCCAGTGCCGAAAGAACTTACGTTTACATTAGCTGGGCTAGATAGTGGAAAAACATATACGCTAGAAGCAGTCGCTATTGACTCATTTGGTAACGAAAGCGAACAGCCATTACAAGCAGAAGTAACAACGAAAAAAGAAATTATTGATCCAAATGTAAAAGTACCAAAAGCGGATGTGTTTGATGTTAATTTCTTAGATGGTACGTTTAAAGACAATTCACCATTTGAAAGTAAAGGTGATGTAAAAGGAAATGTATCAATTGAATATGATAAAGCATTGAAAAAACATGTAATGAAATTAAATGGCGGGGCAAATACATTTGGTTATATTCCATTCTCTGCAGCACAAAAAGCAAAAGTAGTGGATACATTTACATTAGAAGCAGCATTTTCTATGAATGAAATTCGCGGTCAAGCTATTATGGAAAATACAGAGAGCGGCGGAATTGGATTCGAATCTACTGGAGATGGATATGTGGAGTTATGGGCTCATATTGGTGGTAGCTATAAACGTATAGGTACACAATTAGAAGCAAATAAAACATATCATCTAACAGGAACATATAACGGGAATGAATTAGCAATTTATGTAGATGGAAAAAAAGTAAATAGTCAGCCAGTGACAGGTAAAGTGTATCATCCGAATGTACCATTTGCGATTGGGGCAGATCCAACAAGTAACGGTAACGGTGGAGTTCCACTGAATGGACAAGTAGCACTTGCGAAATTATATAGTAAAGCACTTACTTCATCTGAAGTATTAGCGGCATATAACGAATTTTCAAATCGTACAAAATTAGAAGAGCTAAACGCTTTATATGAAGAAATCGGTAAAGCGAAAGAAACATTAGCAGGTTCATATGAATTTGGTGAAAAGCCAGGTCAATATTCGCAAGTTGCATTTACAGAATTACAAAAGAGCTATAACGGAGCAAAAGCAGCATTTGAAAATATGGCAACTACAGGAGAACAAACAGTTCAAACATACCATAGTTTAAAAACAGCGCATCAAGCATTTTTACAATCAAAAGTAACAGAGCAAGAAACACCAAAAGAAAAATTACAAAAAACAATTGATGAAGCAAAAGCTTTGTTAGCGAAAGTTCAAGCAGGAGAAGATGGGCCGGTTAAAGCATTAGAGAAAAAAATTAAAGTAGCAGAAGCTGTAGTAAAAGATAACAAAGTGAAAGATCAGTATGTAGAAACAATGAATCGTACATTAGAATATGCGATGCAACTTGTTGAAAAGAGTATCAATAAGTAAGGATAGGGAGAAGCTTGCCTTGGGCAAGCTTCTTTTTGTAGTAAGAATTCGTGTCGATATATTGAAATAATCGCCTATATATAGTGATTTCGCCGATATATTATTTCATGTTAAAATAAAAGTAGATGAAACATAAAGGGGCGAATTTTGTGGAAGAGAAAAAGCTAAAAAGAATTCTTGAATACGTATGGATTGCAGTTGTGCTCCTTGTTGGATATTATTTTTTGAAAGACAAAAGCATATGGATTCTATTTTTAATGACCTTTTTATTAGCGGGACTTGGCACGCTATTTATTAACTTTTTCTTTGATAGTCTAGCTGTATGGAGAAAGAAGAAGAAGGAAACCAAATAATAAAGGTGGCTGGACTTGGTCAATCTTGCATCGGTGTATTTCTCATTCTCCAAACGTTAACGGAGAAACAAACTCGAACGTAAAACAGCTCGCTAATATAGCGAGCTGTTTTTTCATGATTCTTTTTGTTCATCATTATTTTTTTCAGTCAGTAAGTGGCTATTGCGTCTAGAGTAAAAGAAATATACACATAGACCAATGATTAGCCAAACCGCAAAGCTTTTCCAAGTTGTTGCAGAAAGGTTAATCATTAAATAGAGACAACAACAAATTGCAACGATTGGTAATATAGGGACGAATGGAGCACGGAAGCCCCTTTTTAAATTTGGATGTGTTTTACGTAAGATAAGTACAGCGCAGCAAACAAATACAAAGGCTGTTAATGTACCGATGTTCACTAAGTTTGCAAGTAGATGTAAGTCTAGTAATCCTGCTAATAAAGCTGCTGCGATTCCCGTAATCCATGTGTTTAATAAAGGGATTTTTACCCTTTGATTGACGCGAGATAACGCTTTTGGAAGTAGACCGTCACGGCTCATTGCATAAGAAACGCGAACTTGTCCGTACATAACAACTAAAAGAACAGTCGTCATTCCTGTCATTGCTCCGACGGCTAATAAGCCAGCGACTGTATCTTCACCAACGAAATGAAGTGCAAAAGCAACTGGATCAGAAACATCTAGTTGTGTGTAAGGTACCATTCCTGTTAACACAAAGGATACAATCATATAGAGTGCCGTACAAATGAGAAGGGAACCGATGATTCCGATTGGTAAATCGCGCTGTGGTTTCTTCGTTTCCTCCGCGGCTGTTGCGATTGCATCAAACCCTAAGAAAGCAAAGAATACAGTTGCTGCACCTGTAATAATCCCATCATATCCAAATGGTAAAAATGGTGTCCAGTTTTCCGGTTTAACGTACTTTGCACCGGCTACGATAAAGGCGATAATAACTGCTAATTTAATTAATACCATAACATTATTAATGCGAGCACTTTCTCGTACACCAAAGCTAAGAAGAGCTGTAATTAAAAGTAAAATACATACAGCGGGTAAATCAATGATTCCGCCTTTTCCCATCCCAGGGGCTGAGGCGATGATGGCGGGCAGGTGAATATTAAATCCCGAAAGTAAGGATTGTAAATATCCAGACCATCCAACAGCTACTGCTGCAACGGCTAACAAGTACTCTAGCATTAAACACCAACCAACGATGAAGGCAACGACTTCTCCAACAGTCATATAGGCATAGGTGTAAACGCTTCCTGACATAGGGATCGAAGAAGCAAATTCTGCGTAACAAAAGGCAACACATGCACAGGTAAATGCGGCAATAAGAAAAGATAACATAATACCAGGACCAGAATGTTTGGCCGCAACAATACCTGTTAAGACGAAAATGCCTGTCCCAATGACAGCACCGATGCCTAAAAAGGTTAAATCTAATGCGGTTAATGTTTTTTGTAATTGTCGTGGTGATTCAGTCGTAAGTGGTTTCTTTCGTAATAAAGACTTCACTTGGACTCTCCTCTCATTCTTCAATTTTCACAACTGCCAAAATAGTATGAGCCCATTTTAAAAGAGTATGTAAGTGAATAGAGGTACAGTTGTGTGAGTATAAAACATATAGAATTGCTGTAGTAATTTTATTATAATTCAGAATATTTTGTCAAATAAAAATGTGACAAATAAAATCGTATATGTAAGGAAAAACTATCATCAGAACTAGATGTATTTTATAAAGTAGGAGAAGATATTATGCTGTTTTATTTTGAACTTGTCGTGATTTTACTTTGTACAAAGTTGGCTGGCGATATTAGTGTTCGGCTCGGCCAGCCATCGGTACTAGGTAAATTAATTGTTGGAATTATTATTGGTCCAGCTGTTTTTGGAATTATTAATAGTTCTGAACTGATTGATGAACTTAGTGAGATCGGTGTTTTATTACTTATGTTTATGGCAGGGTTAGAAACAGATTTAGAAGAATTAAATCGTAATTTAAAATCTTCATTCGCAGTAGCAATGGGAGGTATCATTTTTCCTTTTCTCGGCGGATATTTGGCAGGGCTCGCATTTGGAATGTTGCAATCACATGCCATCTTTCTAGGATTGTTACTCTGCGCAACATCGGTGAGTATTTCTGTTCAAACATTACGTGACTTAGGGAAAATGAATACAAGAGAAAGTACAACAATCTTAGGGGCTGCTGTGTTTGATGACGTTATTGTAGTCATTTTGTTAGCCTTTGTAATGAGCTTTTTAGGTACACAAGATGTAAGCATTACACTTGTTATCGCGAAGAAACTTATCTTTTTTGCAAGTATCGTTTTCATTGGCTGGAAAGTTGTACCGTGGATTATGAAAATGTTGGCACCACTCCGTGTGTCAGAGGCGTTAATTAGTGCAGCACTTATTATTTGTTTTTCATTTGCGTACTATAGTGAGCAGATGGGGATTGCGGGTATCATTGGTGCATTTGCTGCAGGGATTGCGATTTCACAAACAACATATAAACATGAGGTGGAACATAAAATAGAGCCGATTGCGTATGCGATTTTTGTGCCGGTCTTTTTTGTAAGTATCGGGATGGAGATTACGTTTCAAGGGATTGGGAATCAAATTTGGTTTATTGTTATCATGACAATCATTGCTATCCTTACGAAATTAGTCGGATCTGGATTAGGTGCAAGGTTAACAGGGTTTAATTTGAAATCCTCGATTAGTATTGGTGCTGGGATGGTATCGCGCGGAGAGGTAGCGCTTATCATTGCAGCAAATGGACTCACAGCGAATTTATTGGCGAAAGAAAATTTCACTGCGATTGTGATTGTTGTTATCCTTACGACGATTATTACGCCGCCGTTATTGAAGAAGTATTTTGTGTAAAGAGGAAGAGTTTATCCTTTGTGGGTAGACTCTTTTTTATATTCATAAAAAAGAGTGCTAGTGTAGCGTGGTGAAGTAATAATTGTGTTAAAATTTATGTGTAATCTAGTATTAGAAGGAGAAAAATGAATGAAGATTACATGGAAAAAAGTCATATGTATAGTTGTACTTCTTTTAATATGCTTACCATTTACATTAGGAAAAGAATCAAAAGTCAAAGATTTTCCTGTTTCTGTTTTCTCTTCTTATATTGCAGGAGATGATTCGAAAGGATATAGATATACTTCCTTTTTGCCTGATGCTGCAATTTGGATAAAGGGCTGGGAAAAGAAGTGGTCGGAAGGAGAAAGGACGGTCTATCAAAAAGGGGATCGAACCGTAAATGTTTTCATCCTCCTGGTGAAGATGCCTTTTATCTTTATGACTCGCAGGATATGAAAAATAAAAGCAACCGGAAAGAATGGAGGTTGAATGGTGAAACCCTCAACGCTACTATCTAAAATAGAAAATCATATGAATCAATTTTCACCAGCTGAAAAAAAGGTTGCCGAGTATATCATGAATCATGCAGAGATCGTTCCTAATTTAACGACAAAAGAAGTTTCTAATCATGCAGGATCCAGTGAAGCGAGTGTCGTTCGTTTTTGTAAAACAATTGGAATTGGAAGTTTTAAAGCGTTTAAGTTGGCACTCGTTAGAGAATTAACAATTGCCGACTATAATATTAACGATTTTTCGGTGATGAATACAGAGGATGGACCGTTTGATTTATTTAATAAAGTTACATATGTAAATAAGGCCGCGATTGAAGCGAGCATTACTGCGATTGATAAAAAAGAGTTAGAAAAAGCAGCAGATGCCATTTTAGGGGCAAAAAAACTATTATTTTATGGAGTGGGTGGATCAGCAGCGCCAGCGATGGACGGAGCGTATAAGTTTACTCGTTTAGGCTTTACGGCGATGATGCTATCTGATTTCCACATGATGTTGCCTCTTGTAACGAATTTAGAAGAAGGGGATATTTTTGTCGCCATTTCCACTTCTGGCCGGACGAAAGATGTGCTAGAGATGGCGCAGTATGCCAAGCGGCAAGGGGCAACAGTTATCGCGATTACAACGCTCGATCAATCATCTCCATTATATAAAGAATCACACATCCGTCTTTGTATGCCAGATGTAGAACAAGACCATCGTATTGCGAGTATTGCTTCAAGAATGACGCAGCTTAATATCATCGATGCGTTGTATGTGATTACCTTTAATGGAATAGGAAACCAAGTATTGGATAAATTTACAACGACGAGACAAGAAGCAATTCGATTGCGAAAATTAAAGTAAGTAGAAAGAAGACACATTTTATGTGTCTTCTTTAGTAGATTTTAGTAATAGATTGGAGTAGAATTAAAATAACATTTTCTACCTAGTTATAGTCTATTTAGTAGAAAAAGGAGCGGATAACATGCATTTGAAGTATGGAAAACAAATGAATTATCTAGCTATTTTGTTTCTTTTATCATTTTAACCGAGAAGACCCCCTCCTCTAAACGAAGTGAAGGTGGGGGATGAATCGGTTTTTTCTTTTTAAAGAAAACGTCTCTTTTTTTATAAAACATATGTTCGTTTTGGTGTATAATAATCTTATCAAATAAAAGGAGGTGAGAACAGGTGAAGAAAGCGTATTTTTCGAAACGGATCTACAAGATAGATTTACCCCATGGGGTGGTAGCTGCAGTTACACAAACAATTGAAACATGTAATCGGGCGAAACGATTTGCATTTCAAACGATGGTTCGAGAAAAACGTTGGAACCGTAAGATGCATACAGATAGTCTTCATCTCGTTCTCAAGCGGAAATATCAATTGAATGATTATTATGCAAACAGTGCGGCGCAAGAAGCAAAGGCGTTGTTTACAGGTTTAATGGCGTTACAAAAACGATATGAGAAACAAACGCAAGAGAAGTTTAAGAAGCTCAAGAAAAAGTTGAAACAAGAACGGACAAAACTAACAAATCTTCGCAAAATCAAACAAAGTTGTGTGAAAGGAACGCTGACGTTTCCGAAAAACACCCGCTTCGCGAAGCACAACAACCTCATCTCCTTATCTCGTAAAAAAGACACCTTAATTTGGCTAAATGAATATCTGTTTGAACATCAATACTTAGATGTGCAAATCAAAAGAATTCAGGCGAAAATTGGTTATCTCACCCACAGACAATCCCGTTTAACGCAAAAACTTTCATCCGATCAAACGAATATTTCAAGCGCAGTATTTGGAAGCAAAAAACTGTTTCGCTCGCAATTTACCATCCGCGAGTTTGTACGTAACCATGACAAATGGAAAACATCATTTTCTCGTGCTCGAAATAAACAACTAATCCTATCTGGTCGGAAAGATGCCAAACATGGCAATTTTGTATTTCAGTATGTGCCGGAGACAAAAGACTTATGGATGACGACAAGTTCTGGGAAAACACTTATGTTTCCAGCTGTTACGTTCCCATATGGACAAGAAGCCATTGAAGAAGTAATCACAACTCAATTACAGTGTAAGAATAAGAAAAAACATGGCAAACCGATTGCATGGTCTGTGGAAGACTATGGTTCCTATTATATTGTGAAATGTTTAGTCGATGTACCGGAAAATCCACACACGAATTACAGCACATCAGATGGTGTCATCGGTGTAGATTGTAATCTTGAGCATTTTGCTTGGGCAAATGTAACGAAGGATGGAAATTACAAAGGAAGTGGTTCCCTTCGTTTTTCTATCATGGGGAAATCTACAGGACAAATCACAAAAATCATCGAAGTGGAAGCAATTCGCTTGGTGGACTTAGCGGATCGGTATAACAAGCCGATTGTCATCGAGAAGTTAGATACAACCCAATCGAAAACAGGGAATCGATATGGAAATAAACATGTGAATCGGATGAAGAGTATGTTTGCATATGAGAAGATGACAAGTGCCATTCTGAATCGTGCAGATAAAAGAGGCGTGGCTGTCTTTCAAGTGAATCCCGCTTATACTTCAATCTCCGGAAAGATGAAATACATGCGAAAATTCGGTATCTCTATTCATCAATCCGCTGCTTTTACGATTGGGCGTCGTGGATTAGGATATAAAGAAAAAGTGCCTCGGGTTCTGAAATCTTATATTCCAAAGAAAGAAGCGCACCACTGGAGTCATTGGCATCAATTAAACAATCGATTGGATATTCGCACACATCAGTTCTATCAGCTATACGATGTAGATCAGCCGACAGAAGCTTTACAAATCGAGCGGTTACACTTATTTGAAAATGAAAAGAAAAAACTAGCAAAACTATTTGCATGATAAAAAAGAACACTTTGTCCCAGATTTTTACGCCTATTACCAGAGCAGATAATAAGTCTAGGAACTGGATGCATGACAAAGTGTTCTAGCCTCGATATAAGAAAAAGTAGTTGTACCTGTTTTGTTTTCCACGGGAGATAGGATAGGTTGTCTTAGGGACATTACCGAACTTCTATATCGTTGTATCTTCTTTGTTGAACGAGGGGAACTGTTTTTGCCCGAGCAGAAGCAGGAGAATCCCCCACCTCAAGCTCGTTTAGAGGTAGGTGGGGTAGTTCAATTTGCATGAATAGACACAAAGTTGTTATAAAAGGAAATTATATTTCATAAAATAGGATTTAAATATTGATTTTAAATTTCACTTATATATAATGAAGGTGTGAAATAAAATTTCAAAGAGGGTGAGAATATGCTAGAAAATTTATCAACAGAACACCGAAATGAAAATACGATGAACTTAGATGACATGAGCATAAAAGAAATTTTACAAACAATGAATCGAGAAGATCGTAAAGTCGCTGTAGCGGTCGAAAATGAAATCGAGCAAATTGAAAAAATTGTTCAAAGTGTTATTTCCTCTTTTCAAAATGGCGGACGATTAATTTATATTGGCGCTGGTACGAGCGGGCGTTTAGGAATTTTAGATGCTGTTGAATGTCCACCGACATTCGGAACAGATGAGACAAAGGTACAAGGATTTATCGCAGGTGGATTGAAAGCGTTTACGAAAGCCGTGGAAGGTGCTGAAGATCGAGAGGATCTTGCCGTAGCGGATTTAAAGGCTATTGGGTTAAATGATAAGGACACTGTCATTGGAATTGCTGCAAGTGGCAGAACACCTTATGTTATAGGTGGATTAAAGTATGCAAATGCTGCCGGAGCAAGTACAGCTAGCATTTCATGTAATAAGGGCGCTGAAATAAGTAAATTTGCAAAAATTAGCGTAGAAGTAGAAACAGGTGCAGAGGTGTTAACAGGTTCTACACGCTTAAAGGCTGGAACGGCGCAGAAATTAGTGCTGAATATGATTTCAACTGCTTCTATGATTGGCGTAGGAAAGGTTTATAAAAATTTAATGGTTGATGTGCAATCAACAAATGAAAAGTTAGTTGAGCGCTCTAAGCGAATTATTATGGAAGCGACAGGTGCAGAGTACAAAGAAGCAGAGACATATTACGAGAAAGCAAATCGTAATGTGAAAGCTGCAATTGTCATGATATTACTGCAGTGCGAATATGGGGAAGCACTTGAAAAATTAACAGATGCGAAAGGATTTGTGAAAAAGGCATTGTAAAAAAATAGGGAGGGGGATTTTGCAATGAAGAAAGAACAAAGGATGGCCAATGAAATTACGGAGCAACTTGGGGGTATAAAAAATATTCTTGGTATTGCTCATTGTATGACGCGTCTACGTTTAACACTTCATGATGACAGTAAAGTGAATATGGAACTTTTGAAAAAAGTAGACGGTGTTATGGGTGTAATTGAAGATGAAACATTGCAAGTTGTCGTTGGGCCAGGAACTGTAAATAAAGTAGCCGCGGAAATGGAAGTCATAACGGGATTACGAATGGGTGAGGTTACTGAACAGCCTCTTGAAGAGCGTGGTCAAGACATGAAAGCAGCAATTAAGAAGAAAAATAATACGCCTGTTAAAAATCTATTGCGAAAAATCGGTAATATTTTCATTCCATTAATTCCAGGTCTTGTCGCATCAGGAATTATTAATGGTGTTGCCAACTTTGCGAAAAATGCAGGAGCAGATCCAAATGCTACGTGGCTGCAAATGCTACTTTTAATTGGTGGTGGTATTTTTACATTCCTTGGTATTCTGGTAGGCTTGAATACAGCGAAAGAGTTTGGAGGAACTCCAGTTCTCGGCGCGATTGCGGGTATTTTAATCTTCAACCCAGCTATGGCAAATGTGAAAATATTTGGTGAAGCAATGGTGCCGGGGCGCGGTGGGTTATTCGCTGTCATTTTTGCGGCTTGGCTTATGGTTGTTGTGGAAAGACAAGTGCGAAAAGCAGTACCAAATGCAGTAGATATTATTGTGACTCCGCTTATTACCGTATTGGTTGTAAGTTTAGTAACGATGTTAGCAATTCAGCCAGTGGCTGGTTTACTATCTGACGGAATTACAAATGGTATTAACGCTATTTTAAATGTTGGTGGAGCATTTGCAGGAGCAGTGCTTGCAGGAACATTTTTACCGCTTGTTATGGTAGGACTGCATCATGGTTTAACACCAATTCATATGGAGTTTATTAATCAAACACATGTAACTCCCTTATTAACTGTTTTAGCAATGGCAGGAGCTGGACAAGTAGGCGCAGCTATTGCGATTTTTGTAAAAACAAAGAACAAACGTCTTCGTAATGTAATTAAAGGGGCACTACCGGTTGGATTCTTAGGAATTGGTGAGCCCTTACTATACGGTGTTACATTACCACTGGGTAAACCATTTATTACCGCTTGTTTAGGAGCAGCAGTAGGCGGTGCATTCCAAGCAGTTATGAAAACGGCTTCACTCGGAATCGGTGTATCAGGATTATCATTAATTCCGTTAATTGCCGATAATAAATATTTATTATATTTTCTTGGTCTTGTGATTGCTTATGTCTTCGGATTTATCTTTACGTATTTCTCCGGATTTAAAGAAGAAATGGCGGAGAATATATAAATACGGATTGAAAAACCAACATAAAACCATTCCTTTTAGGTGGTGGAGAGGATCCGCCGGTGGATAGAAGCGGTCAGTTCCTTTTTTAGCCCCATGCCATGTGAAAACAGAAGGAGAAAATGAGTGGAAGTCTCTTTTGGGTTTTCATAGCCGCAATTGATATGTTGGAAAATCAAATTGGATTTATATAGAGAGAAAGGGATTCCTTTCTCTTTTTTATAGAAGGAGAGATTACGATGATCGGAGTTTCTATATATCTTTCAAAAGATCAAATGGAGGAGCAGGAAAAATGGTTGGAGACGGTGAGGGAGTACGGATTTTCTTCTATTTTTACTTCTCTGCATATTCCAGAAGATGACCCTAGAACGTATAAAGAGTTAATACAAATACTTGGAAAGCAAGCAAAAAAATACGAAATGGAACTGATGGTGGATGTTTCTCCAAAGTCATTACATCATTTAGGACTTACGTATGAAAATGTGGAACAACTATTAGAGTGGGGAATTACTGGTTTACGCATGGACTATGGGATAGCTCCGAAACAAATTGCACATGTATCACATAAGATGAAGATTGCTTTAAATGCGAGTACAATTACTGAATTTTTCTGGAATGAGCTTCTTGAGGAAAATGTGAAAGTAGAACATGTAGAAGCATGGCATAATTTTTATCCACGTCCAGAAACAGGACTAGCCAAATTATTTTTACAAAAACAAAATCAATTTTTGCATGAGTGCGGAATAAAAAAAATGGCATTTATTCCGGGGGATGGTGAAAAAAGAGGACCTTTATATGAAGGACTTCCTACATTAGAAAAGCATCGATATATACGTCCACTTGAGGCATATTTGGAACTTGTGCAAGATTGCTTCGTTGATAAAGTATTAATTGGAGATATAAGTGCCGCGGTGGAAAGTATAAGTGAAATTTCTAGCGTGAAAGAAGGAATTATTCCGATTCGATATAAGCCAGTTGTAGAAGAGAAACAGGTGTTAGAAAAGGTAGAGCGATTACACACGAACCGGCTCGATCCAGCACGTGATGTCATTCGTTCTGTGGAATCAAGAGAAGAATCCTCATTAGCCTTACAGCCTATAAATACAGTAGAAAGAAAAGTCGGATCGGTTACAATCGATAACGTATTGTATGGTAGATATGCCGGAGAGATGCAAATTACAATGAATGATTTACCTGGGAGCGAAAAGGTGAACGTAATTGGGAGCGTGATTGAAGAGGATCTGCCATTATTGTCTTATGTAGGAGCGGGACAGAAGTTTCAACTTATATCTGAAAAATAATAAAAAAATCGTCGATAATATGATATCGACGATTTTTTTGTTAGTGACTACGTGCTAAATTTGTACTCGGTTGTACAGTCGCTGTTTTAAAATGAGAAAATAAATAACAACCAGTAACGACAATGACAGTTCCTAAAATTTGTACCCACGTTAGCTCTTCGCCTAAGAATAAAAACGCTAAAATAGCGGTGAAAATTGGATTGAAATTTAAGAAGATACCTGACGTGGTTGCCCCTAATTTTTGAACACCAATATTCCAAAATACCATACAAACTACAGTTGAAATTAAACCTGTGTATAGCAGTGAAGTAATAAATGAAGCATTGATATGGGAAACAGTAAAGCTTGGTATGTTAAATGGAAGTAATAGGATGACACCGAAAATTCCAGAATATAAAGTGGCCATCATTGGCGAGGTCGTTTTTGTTGCCCATTTACTACAAACAGAATAAATGCCCCAAATACAAACCGCCGCAATCATCCATAAATCTCCGCTATTGAAATGTAATGAAAATAAAAGCGCGATATTTCCTTTTGAAAGAACGAGAAGAACGCCGAAAAAAGAAAGAATCATAGAAAGAATTTGAAGTCCATTTATTTTTTCTTTTAAGAATAAAGATGAAAATAATGCGATTGAAATTGCATTTAGTGTAGAAATAAGTCCAACGTTTGTTGCGGATGTGTGTTCTAATGCTAAAAACTGAAAAATGTTAAAGAGAACAACGCCGGTGATGCCCATAAGTAGTAAGGGCAGAATTGCGGCGCGCGGCGGGAGAAGCTTCTTCTCTTTAAACCAAACAATCGGTAATAAGCAAAGAACGGCAATGATCCATCTTAAACTTGTAAGCGTCATAGGAGACGCATGATCTACAAGTGATTTTCCAACGACAAAGTTTCCTCCCCATAGTAAGCTTGTGAGCAGTAGTAAAAAGACATAAAAATATGGCATAACTTGTGACTCCTTTTAGTAGTGTGTAAATAAAAACGACAAAACCCTTTCTTTTTAAAGAGGATCCGATTATGCATAGAAGCGGTGGATCCATGCCAATTAGAAAACAAAGAGAGAAAAAGAGAGCAGACCCTTTTTTGTTTTCAAAGCAGTGGCTGCTATGTGAAAATTTTTATATCGTATGAATTGTAAATAATTTTAGCATTTTTCTTTGTTATCTAATATATTCTTTTGTATAATGATGAAAATTCGATAAAATATTTTGTTTTAGGTTATAATTATGAAATTTTATTTGATTTAACTAGTGTTGTTATGCATTTTTTCGAAGAATCGTCGGTAAGAAAAAGGGGGATCTTTATGGAGTCATCTGTTATTAAAGTATTAGATGATTTGGACGTACAAATTTTAGATATTTTACAAAAGGAGTCACAAGTGAGTAATGCTGAACTTGCACGTCGTGTTAATTTATCACCGGCTGCGATGCATGCACGAATAAAAAGGCTAGAAGGGGAAGGTTTCATTAATAAACAAGTCGCGATTTTAAATCAAGAAAAGCTTGGATTTGATTTATTATCCTTTATTTTTATGAGTACAAATATTCATCAATCTGAAAAACTTGAAGTATTGGAACGAGAATTGGAGTCTATGCCTGAAGTATTGGAGTGTCATTGTTTAACAGGTGAATATGATTACTTGTTAAAGGTCGCAAATAGAGACCGGAAAGAACTTGAGCGTTTTATTAGAAAGTTAAATAAGCTTGGGATTACGCGAATACAGACGAGTTTAGCGCTAAGGGAGATTAAATCTTCTACGGTATTGCCGATACGGGATTTGGGAGAATAAGATTTAGAACCATTCTTTTTTGAGGGAAGAGAGGGTCCGGCCGAGCATAGAAACGGTCAGAGCCTTTTTTAGCCCCATGCCATGTGAAAACAAAAGGAGAAAAAGAGAGAAGGTCTTCTTTTGTTTTCGAGGCAGTAACTAGCATACTTAAAAATATTTTTGTATACATGCAAATTGAAAAATTGAGATAAGGCTATTCTTTTTTTGTGGGGAGAGAGGAGTTGGTGGTTTTTGTTTCTAGTCAAAAGTAAGAGTGAAATTCACTTATAGTTTCAACGTGACCTCCCGTTTTGGAGGTTTTTTGTTGTGCATTTGTATCATAAAAAAGCGAGAGATTGAAATGGGTATCATAAAAGAAATCGGTCTTTATTTTTATATAAAAAATTCAGAATAATAATTGACGTGACTAAGGAGTCGGTGTATTATTATATAAATTTATGAATTAATATACATTAGGAGTTATAAATATTTAATGTAAGGAGATAGATCATGCAAATTTCTAACGCAATTACAAGTGATGTAAAAGATATATATAACTTGATAGAAATATATTCGAAAGAGGGGGTTGTTCTGCCGCGTTCACTTTTGTCTCTTTACCAGTACTTACAGTGTTTGTATGTTGTGAAAGAGGGGGAGGAAATTTTGGGAGTTGCTGGTTTGCATGTGTTGGGGGAAGATCTAGCTGAAATACGTTCGTTAGTAGTTTCGCATACATATGCAGGAAAAGGGATAGGGCGTATGCTCGTCAACCATGTGATAGATGAGGCGGCAAAGATAAAAGTAAAAAGGGTCATCTCATTAACGTATGAAACAGCATTTTTCGAAAAATGTGGCTTCGATTTTGTAAATAAAGACTTATTGCCAGAGAAAGTATGGATTGATTGTAGACATTGCTCGAAATTTGATTGCTGTGATGAGGTTGCGATGATTCGATATGTGATTTGAATTTAAGAGCGTATGCAGCACATACTCAGTGCGAATGTATTGTCATCATTGAGTATGTGTGGTTTATGATCAGGCATATCTTTGAATTTAGCGAGTAGTATTTAATTTTTTATAAAGTAAAACTTTAATATATGTATGAACAAGATCAATTATAAAAAAAATTGTGATTGACATTTTATAAATCATCTATGTACAATATATATGAATGACATTCAGTCATTTTATTTCGTGGAAGGGTGTAGATAATGTCTAAAAAAGAAAAAATTGTATACGCTGCTATCGAATGTTTTAGGGAAAAAGGAATTGAAAAAACAAAGATTTCAGATATAGTGAAATCTGCTGGTATTGCGCAAGGAACCTTCTATTTATATTTTTCTTCAAAACTATCTGTAGTGCCTGCTATTGCAGAAGTTATGGTGGAGAAGATGATATGTGCAGTTGAAGAAAAAACAAAAGCTAGCTCTTCTTTCTTAGATACATTTTCGCAAATTGTAGATGCAATTTTTGAGTTTACAAAGGAACATCACGAAATACAAGCATTAATATATATCGGTTTAGCATCAACAGAACATATAAAGAAGTGGGAGAGTGTATATCAGCCTCTTTATGTTTGGATAAAACGTTTTTTAGAAGAAGCGAAGGATGCGAATGTAATACGGAATTCTATTCATGTTGAAAGAACTTCAAAACTTTTTATTGGTTTAATTGAATCAGCAGCAGAACAAATTTATTTATATGATTATGCAAAAGAGGAGGAAGCTAATTTACAAAAAGCTGAAGTTTTGGATTTTTTAACACATGCATTGAATATAGGAAAATAACTATCCATTGGATGTAACATGATGGATAAATTTTTTAAGCGGAAAATGAATGACAATCAGTCATAAAGGGTGGTAATTTATGAAAAATAAAGCTTGGTTATATGTAATATTAACATGTATTTTTGAAGTGTTTTGGGTATTTGGTTTTAACACAGCTCACACTTGGTGGCATTGGGTAATCATTATAGGAATTATTGGTATTGATTTTTACCTGCTTTCTAAAGCGTGTGAACATCTTGCGACAGGAACAGTATACGCTGTTTTTGCTGGAGCGGGAACTGTGGGAACTTTCTTAATGGATGTTTTTCTTTTTGGCGGAAGTTTTAGTCTAGGGAAATTATTCTTCATCGTTATGGTTGTAGCTGGCGTTATTGGTTTGAAGTTAGCTGATAACAAAGAAGAAAAAGAAGAAGAAGTTATGAAAGGAGCTGCTTAATAATGGGGTGGATTTTTGTTTTGTGTGCTGCAATAAGTGAAATTGTTGGAGTAATCGGTCTTAAAATGTACAGTAAGGATAAATCAATAACAAATGGTGCGATTTATCTAGGTGGATTTGGTATTTCTTTCGCATTCTTATACACATCTTTCCTGTTTTTAGAAGTCAGTGTAGCTTATGCAGTTTGGATTGGTATAGGGACAGCGGGTGCCGTTTTGTTAAATATGTTCTTATTTGGAGAGTCTAAAAGTAAGGCACGTATCATTAGTGTGGCTCTTATTGTATGCGGAGTAACGGGATTAAAGGCTCTTTCTTAAAAATAGAAAGACTTATTACAAAGTATACCCGATAGTACAGGAGGAGCTGTATTGGAGTTAATTCGTTTAGTTCTTATTTATCCCGCATTAACGGGCAGTAATACTCCCACCTCAAAATTCAGCGAGAGCAAAGAAGTTAGGTGGGAGATAAACTGTCCGTAAAAGCCCGATTGGTGAGGGCTAATAATCAGTGGGGGATGAAGAAAAACCCCACTGATTAAAGTTTCACCTTATACAGATATATAATGGAATGAAGAATAGATATAAAAACTCATATATTATGATTTGATCTCCTAATAGAAAAAGAAGAATATTCTTCTATGTTCTATTGGGGGATTTTCCTATGGAGAAAATAAAGATGGGATAGTCTAGATTACATCTCTTTTTTACTTTGAAAACCGCTTTTTAAATTTTGATTTGGTTACTCGAAAAATACATTAGAAAATTTTTTTAACTTTCACCCTATTGTTGACAGTACAATAAAACTTCATATAGAATGAATGACAGTCATTCTATACATGTGTGAAAGGACTCGGATAATGAATAAAAAAGAGAAAATTGTTTATGCAGCTATTGAAGTGTTTCAGGAAAAAGGAGTTGAAAAAACAAAGATCTCTGACATTGTAAAATTGGCCGGTATTGCCCAAGGGACTTTCTATTTGTATTTTCCTTCTAAATTATCTGTTATGCCTGCAATAGCAGAAGTTATGGTTGAAAAGATGATACACGCAGTAAAAGAGAAGGTACAAAATAATGAACCTTTTTCAAAGAAAGTTATGCAAGTGATAGATGCTGTCTTTGACTTTATAGAGGAAAATCGTGAAATACAAGCATTAATGTATGCGGGTCTTGCATCTACTGAGCATATAAAAGAGTGGGAAGCTGTATATGAGCCTCTTTATATGTGGTTAAGTCAATTTTTAAGTGAAGCAAAAGATTTAGGGGCAATTCGTAATTCAATTCACGTTGAAAGAACGGCAAAGTTATGTATCGCTCTTGTTGAATCTGCGGCAGAGCAAGTTTATTTATATGATCATAAACAGGATGATCAGGTCGATCTTCAGAAAGCTGAAGTACTAGACTTTTTAACGCATGCATTGGACATTCGTGAATAAATAGTTAGGTGAATCCATTTATAGTAAAGAGATGGGTTCATTTTGTTCGAAAATGAATGAAAGTCAGTCACTGTATCTTATATCAATGGGAAGTAAGATCCGACCTTAAAATTCAGTGTAAGCAAAGAAGTTAATGAGGATGAAGAAAAAAACTTACTGATTAAAGTTTCACTTTATGAAAAATAAGGTAAGAGGTAAATACTACAAATAAATCTCATCATTCCATTCATATAAAGGATATAGCTTTCACCAATTTTGTCCCGCTATTTGTGGAGGATGTCACTAATTAAAAATCCCTTAGGTATTATTTTGAAGAAGAGTTTCACATCAATGATTTTTACAGGAAGAGGTGTTAATAAATGAAGAAATCAATCAAAGAACAAAAGATGGTACTAATCATTCTTTTAAGCAATATATTCATTGCGTTTCTCGGAATTGGCCTCATTATCCCGGTTATGCCGTCATTTATGAATATTATGGGGTTATCAGGAAAAACGATGGGTTATCTTGTTGCTGTATTCGCAGTAGCCCAACTACTGATGTCACCATTAACAGGACGCTGGGTTGACCGTTATGGTAGAAAGAAAATTATCATAATTGGCTTATTTCTTTTTGGTACTTCAGAACTTATATTTGGTTTGGGAACAAATGTATGGGTACTTTATATAGCAAGGGTGTTAGGGGGGATTAGTGCTGCCTTTATTATGCCTGGTGTTACGGCATATGTTGCAGATATTACATCTATTCAGGAACGACCAAAAGCGATGGGATATCTTTCTGCTGCCATCAGTACAGGTTTTATTATTGGACCTGGAATCGGTGGTTTTATTGCAGAATATGGTATACGCGTACCCTTCTTTTTTGCGGCAGCCATCGCCTTTATCGCATGCGTTTCTTCCATATTTATTCTGAAAGAGCCGTTAACAGCGGAACAACTAGCAGAAATTTCGGCTAATACGAAGCAAACAAACTTTATTAGCGATTTAAAAAAATCATTAAACCCGCGTTACTTTATCGCATTTGTTATTGTATTTGTACTTGCTTTTGGTTTATCGGCATATGAAACTGTTTTTAGTCTATTTTCTGATCATAAGTTTGGTTTCACACCAAAAGATATTGCCGCTATTATTACAATAAGCTCAATCTTTGGTGTTGTTGTTCAGGTATTTCTATTTGGAAAGTTAGTAGATATATTTGGAGAAAAAGTCTTGATTCAGCTCTGTTTAATTACAGGTGTAATATTGGCGGTAGTCTCAACCTTAATCTATAATTTTTGGGTAGTATTAGCTGTAACTTGTTTTATCTTTCTCGCATTCGATTTACTTCGTCCGGCATTAACGACATTTTTATCAAAAGCAGCTGGAAAAGAGCAAGGATTTGTTGCTGGAATGAACTCAACCTATACGAGCTTAGGGAATATCGTCGGACCGGCTATGGGAGGAATATTATTTGATGTTAATATTCACTATCCGTATCTTTTCTCTGCTTTCATTATGGCTATTGGTCTTGGTATTACATTCATGTGGAAAGAAAAACAAATGGTAGAAAGTTTAGCGGAAAAAACAAGTTAAAATCTTTATCGTACTACGATAAAAAACAAAGGAGATCATATCTCCTTTGTTTTTTTATAGTTCGCTAGCTGATTCTGTTGGGTGAATCCATAACTTCGAAAAGTCTGTCCAACCAAAAGAGTCAATCGTTACGTTCTTTAAAGAAGATGGATATGTTTTTTTCTTAAAAACATGATAATTAAATAGAATAATATACTCTGTTTGAAGGAATTCTTCTATTTCATACATTAGTTTGTAGCGTTTTTCTGTATTTTCTTCCAATAAAAATGTATCTAGTAAACAATCGAGTTGTTTTTGATAGTGGGGATGCATAAAACGATTAATAAAGCAGCTGTTATTTTTAAATACATTAAGAAAAGCGATTTCTATATCTGAAGAGAAAACTTCTCCCATCAAAATAATATCAGCGTTCTGATCAATAGAGCGATTAGAGTAGTCTGAGACTGGGAAAGGATGCAATTCTACTTGTATACTTAAGTTTTGGCAACGTTCTTTTAGCCAAAGAGCATCATCGGCACTATCTTTAAAGGAGAAGAAATAAATATGTATCGTTTCACCTTGATAGGAACTCTTTTGTAAGTAATTTTTCGCTTTCTGTAAAGACCTGGATTGTTTTTCCGCTATCCTACTTCTTTCTGGAAAGAAGCTACATGCTGGAATAGTGCGTGTTCCTTTTAAATTATGAATGATGGATTCAACATCATATAGTTCTCTCCAAGCTTTTCGAAAATAAATATCATGATGTGGACCGGGTTTTGTAAAGTTAAATGCAGCATATATACAGCCAGTTTCTTCTATTTGTACATCATGTTCTTTTTTATTTTTATTATTTGGAATTTCACAATGTTTATGTATTTGTGCATGTTCTGGAATACCCCAAAACTCGATACGATCAACTAAAGCGCGTTCTTTAAAATAATCAGGAAATGCTTCTAATATCACTTGATCTTCATCATAACAATGTAATGTAAAAGCTCCTGTACCGATATAATGGTGATTTTGTATTTCAACATCATGGGGTAAAATGGCTAATTGCATCGAACTTACATAACGTAGAAAAAACAAGTTTGGCTTTCGGAGGTGAAAGTTTATTTGTAATGGTGATGGTGTTTCAATTTGTACAATTTCTTTTGTGAGCCATGCATAAGGAGATTGTACGTGTTGTAATCTTTCAAACGAAAATTGAACATCTTTGGAAGATAAAGTTGTTCCATGATGAAATTGGATTCCTTTTCGTAAGTAAAAAGTCCAGGTTAATTGATCTTCACTAACTTCCCATGTATGAGCGAGATGAGGCTCAATTTCTTCTGCGCTATAGTTATAAATTACTAATGTATCAAAAATTTGACTAATAAGATGACTCTCAGTTGTGATAGCTGCAAATGCTGGGTCGAGTGGTAATATTTTTCGAGAGCAAGGTATTTTTAACACATCGTACATATCGTTTACAGGTTGGTATCCAAAATGCTGTTGTAGTTTGTCTTCTAAGTTTTTTCGTAGAGAAGAAGGAAAAGGTTGTTTTAAAAGAAGGAAGACTTCTTTTAATTTATCTTGTTGTAAAAGGGATTCAGCATAAGGAATAATGACTTCTGAAATGGTATGGAGAAAGAGAATCTCACTTTTATTTCCACGTCCTCGTCCAGGTGTCCACGTAATTAAGTTTTCTTCACTCATTTTTCTAAGTAAAATTTTCACGTTTTTTGTAGTGCAATATAACATATCGGCTAATTCTTGCAAGCTATTTTGCATGTACTGTTTTTCCGGATCATGCAATCGTAGTTGAATATAATAGTCCATCACTTTCATGTTTAAACGACTCCTTCCCAATAAAAGGGGAATTTCTTTAGAATATTCTAACCTTTTTCTTCCACTTTTTCAAAGTAAAATGAATACCTATAAGGAGGCGGAAAGAAATGGGATTTTGGAGTATGCATCGCAATATAAAAATTAGAATTATAACATCATTTTTAACACGCACTGTATCAACGATGATTTTCCCGTTTATGGCGATTTATTTTTCAGTAAAGCTAGGCAGTGTCCTTGCAGGTGTTTTATTACTAATAAATGTAATGGCAGCGCTAGTCATTGGGCTTTATGGTGGTTATATTGGAGATCGATTAGGACGAAAAAAGGTCATGATTATAGGGCAAGTGGTACAAGTTGTTTCAATTGCTTGTATGGGAATTGCGAATTCAGATTATGTAGATTCACCTTGGTTAACTTTCATTTTTATGTTAACGAATAGTCTTGGTTCAGGACTTATGAACCCGGCAACAGAGGCAATGCTAATTGATGTGAGTACACCTGAGAATCGAAAGGTTATGTATAGTATCAATTATTGGGCAATCAACTTGTCTATTGCGATTGGAGCAATCTTTGGGGGATTATTATTTGAACATTACCGTTTTCAACTATTTGTATTATTAACAGTAGTAGCACTGCTGACGCTATATTTAATTGCTGTATATATGGAGGAGGTATATGTCGCTCGGCCAATTATAAAAAAGCAGCATGTGCTAAAAGAAATGGTAGAAAGCTACAAAGTCGTGATGACAGACCGGGCATTTTTGATATTCTGTTTGGCAAGTATATGTACGTTATCGTTAGAATTTCAGCTTAATAATTATTTAGGCGTGCGCTTACAAGAGGAATTCGAAACAATTCAATTTGCATTTGGAAATAACATTATTTTTGATTTAACAGGTATCCGCATGTTAAGTTGGATTTCTGCGGAAAATACGATTTTGATTGTTTTATTTTCAGCTCTTGTTATTAAAATGACGAAGCGTTTTAATGATTTGAAACTATTATATGTGGGCTTGTTTATCTATACAATTGGATTTACAATACTTGGATCAAGCAATAGCTTGTGGATTTTATTGATAGCTGGCCTTTTTCAAACAGTTGGAGAGATGATGTATGTACCTGTTCGGCAATCGATTATGGCGGATATGGTTCCGGATGATGCGCGGAGCTCTTATATGGCTATCAATGGTATGGTCTTCCAGGTAGCAAAAATGAATGGGGCATTAGGGATTATGCTTGGTTCATTCATTGCATCGTGGGGAATGAGTATTGTTTATTTTTTGATTGGTGTAAGCAGTATTGTATTGTTTATGAAAGCAATTAGAAGGAATGAATATCGTGAAGAAAGCATACCTCATCTTGGATAGAATTATACAAAAAGCGGATCATTTTTAGGATGATTCGCTTTTTATATAGCATTACGTTTCTAAAAAACATCTTCTTCAGCTAATGTATTGTTAGCGCGAGGATTCATTAAAAGATTTTTCAGTTCACCTACTTCAGAGAGAGCGACAAGGATATAGCCACTAATTAATACAATGAGTCCAATGACCCTTAATGTTTGCAAGCTAATTTCTCTTTTGTTTTCCTCGGAGTGATTTGGGGGCGTTGAAGTGTGCTTGTTGTTCATAGGCAGGCTCCCATCTTTTATATATGTGATCAAATATTTTTATACGATCAGGAAAATTCTAGTCATTTTCACTATATGAGAAATGCCTAAAAAAGTGATTAGAAATTAACAGAAGGGTGCTGGATAAGCATAAAAAGACCGCTATTTGCGGTCTTTTGTACTTATAAAGAAGCAATTCTTTTTTTTGCTTTTGGTACAATAATAAATTTGATGAAAAGCAAACTGATTAAGGCGATTGAAAAAGCAGGTAAAAGCTGCTGGATCCTGATTATCAGGATAACTGCAAATACCACTAGTTGAACGATTGCTAATGAAAATACAAGGGTAAGAAATTGATGTATTCGTGTGTCGTGTGAAATCGGATATAATGCTACAATATTATTTCCCGAAAAATATTTCCATAAGGCACGCAATTGCATAGAGGTCATATATAAGAGACAACAAGTAATAGCGCCCTTTGCAAATACATTCGGTACGAAATATAAAATGAAAGAACCAATGACAGTTAATCGAATATATATACCAAAATAATCATTTGCACGTAAGAATGATAAAGTGTTCAAATATAAAAAAGTAGCTTGTTTTTTATGTAAGATAGGTTCTAGCCAACTTGTTAGCCATATTCTTTGTTTCACTTGTTTTTTCAGCTGCGGAACATCGGTGAAAAAGTTGGCAAATTGGTAAAAGCGCATGTCCATTTTTTCTTCTTGTTCAATGATATATTCCCAGCCGATTCGTTTTGTTGGTTGTTTTACTGTATAAAGAAGTATAAAGGCTGGAAGTAAGAGAACAGCACCTAATAGAAGGACTGATACGGATTGAAAAAGCATGTAAAGAATCAGTGCATTGCAAGCGAATCGAATCATAAACCAGATGTGGCCGTTATCGTGATCGCGCCAGATCCAATTGATATATAGGTTCCAACCTTTTAGTAACATTAAAATGAAAAAGATCGTACATAAAAATGGAACGGTTGTCTGTAATGTTTGCATTGCCAGTGGTGTAATGATTAGAAACGTGAATAGCAATGGAAATAGCTGCATGACATAGTTATAGAGAAGAGATTTTTTGAAATAAGATGTTAATTTCTCTTCAAGTGCCAGTAAATAGATAGCATCGGGCTTTTGGATAAACGTGCGGATTTTACATCTCGTTATCATGATTGTAAGCACAGTTATAATGATTAATAATGCGATTCCTTTAGAAGGATAGGTTTTTAAAAACTTGGCGTAATAATACGCACCGATACATGAGATAAAGATGAAGCTATATAATAAACCACTAATCATCCGGAAAAAATACATCATGCTGTTTTGAAGATGTTTTTGAAAACGATCGTTCCACAGTGTTTCAATTGACATGTTTTTCACCTCTATCATCTATTATAAAGGTTTCTTTCGTGCATCAAAATAAAAAACGAACAAATTGCTTTAAGCAACTTGTTCGTTTTTATTTTTTTTATTTCGTTTCTGATCACGATTCATTAATGGGTAAAAGGCAAAGCCAATTACGAATAAGCCAATTCCAAGAAGGAATGTTTTTATATCTGAGGAGCCAGTTTTAATAACCCATAGTGCATAGCAAAGCGCAATGACTGCGACGATACCATCCATAATTCGTGAACCCATTTCATTTTTATATGTTTCACCAGTTACGACCAGTTTTAATTGGAAGATCGGTGAAACGAGATAAGGGATTAAGTAAGCTAAAGTTGAGACGGTAATAACGAATGTATAAGCTTCAGCAATTGTCCCTGATAATGTTGAGAATAGGAAGACTTGCGACATAATATTTGTCAGTCTTAATGAATAAATCGGACTTCCTTTTTTGTTTGTTTTTGCAAAGAAGGAAGGGAAGAAGCCTTCTTTTGCTGCTTGATACGGCACTTCTGAGCTTAATAAAATCCAGCCTAAGATCGAGCCGAATAGGGAAGTAAGAGCAAGGAGCGCCATTAGTTTTCCGCCGCCATGACCCATTGCAGCATTTAATGCGTCAGCTAATGGACGTTCAGACGCTTGTAGTTTATCCATATGAAGAACACCCATTGTTAAAATGGTAATTCCTAAATAAATGGCAACAGTTATTAATAAGCCAGCAACAGTTGCATGTTTTACCGTTTTTGGAGATTTCGCACGGTTTGACAAAAGAACAGCTGATTCAATACCGATAAATGCCCAAAGTGTTGTAAGTGCAGCTAAATTTACTTGTGAAAGCAGTCCGTGTGACACGCCTTCTTTATCAATCACTGGTGTGTACCATTGTCCAAATTTTGAAGCTTGAAATGCAAACAAAGTAACAACGATGAAGAGAAGGAATCCTGTTACCTTCGTTGTTGTCGCTAAAAAGTTTAATTTCCCAGCTCCGTTTACACCGTTTGTTAAAATCATATGTGTTCCCCATAATAAGAAAGAACAGATGGAGAATGTAATGAGCTTTCCAACTTCCACATCGAAAGTACCAATTGAAAATAAGAGACGTGTATCTTTCATAATCGGGAAGAAGAGTGATAAATAACCTGCAAAAGATGTAATAATAGCAACATTACTTGCCCAGTTTGCGACCCAGTAGCCCCAAACCATGCTGAATCCAGCCATTTTTTTCTTTTTTGGTGATGAAAATAAGGCATATGCGTGACTTTGTGGTCCTGTTGTTAAATCAGGACGACGAATTGCTAAATTACCGAAAACAAGAGCTAGCATTAAAACACCGAACCCTGTTGTTAACCAAGCTAAAGTAACACCGAGAGGGCTTGCTGTTTGTGCTAATGTACTTGGCACCATGAAAATACCAGCGCCAACCATATTGCCGACAACAAATGCTGTCAGTACCCAAAAGCCCCATTTTTTCTGTTGCATAAAAAATACCTCCAAAGTTAGTATAACCAAGTCAAGCGAGGAGATATGTATGTCTTCCAAAAAGGGAAGTAAGGTAAGCTTCATACAAAACAAAAAAAGCACGTGTCATTGTCGCTACGTGCTTTCTATCTTATAGGAAACCCACGACATACCTCTCGATAGCTCTCCACAAACAAATTGTTTGTGACAGTTCTGCACTTATTAAGTAGCAGACCCAGCAAGAATGCATGGTGGCCATTTCTTACTTCGGCAACCATTCCTTTCCCATTCGTTCATCGATGCCACTACATCTCCCGAAATGATACTCTTAATGACTGCAACCTCTACCTCACCGAGATACGAATGAGGATTTATGTATTAAATTTACGTATTTAAGGGTAACAAATGAATTTTTATACGTCAATGGATATAGTAATAGTCAGACTATGGCGAAGACTTTGTTATTATTAGAAGAGGGAGCTTTTTCGAAATAGGTTCTTTTGAAAAAGCTTGTCGATAGTTGTGTTAAATTTATGAAGTGTAATGTTTAAATATTATTTTATAAAGAAGAACGGAGGTGTGATATGACGTTAATTTGTTTGGAGGGTGCAAGTGGTATTGGTAAAACGGCAACGTGTAGAAATATTGCGGAATTGTACAATGCTTATGTGATTCCAGAAGTGAATTTCTTATTTCAGCGCCCTAATCCTGAACTGGAAAATTGGTATCTCGAAAGGCAAGTTGAAAGATGGCAAATCGCACAAGAAAAACTAAAATCGTATGATGTAGTTCTATTTGATGGAGATATTTTTCAGCCCATTTGGTATAACTGGATTTATCAGGGGGAATTCCCACAAACTTTACCGTTTTTGAAAGAGTTTTATGTAAATCAAATGAAACGAAAACATATAGGATTTCCGGATGTCTACATTCATCTTTCTACAAGCGAAACAGAATTAAGAAAAAGGAAAGAAAATGATACTACCCGAAGACGAAGTAACTTCGAAAAACATCTAAGTCTTATAGAACCACAAAAGCAGTATTTTCAATATATGCATACTGTTTCTCCTAATGTAGTCCATTTTGTAGATGCAGTTAGTATTGTAGAGAATATAAAAAGTATTTTTGAGATTGTGTCTAATTTGAATAAAGAAAAGCATAATAATGATTCTGTAACTGTATTTGAGAATGTAATGGATTGGTTAATGAACAGTGATCCTAAAGCATGTGAGATAAGTGAATAGGGGAATGAAAGAATATATATCACTTGATTTTCTAACATATATATCCACTCGCTTTCTCTTTTTGTTCTCACCTGGCATGGGACCCAAAAAGACACTGACCGCCTCTATCTATGGCCGGACGCTCTCTTCCCACCTAAAAAGAATGGTTTTTTCCCGGTTTTTCAATTTGTATTTATCCCGCATTAACGGGCAGTAAGACCCCCACCTCAAGATTCAGAGGGAAACGAGGAAGATAGGTGGGGGATCAACTGCCCGTAAAAGCCCGATTGGTGAGGGCTGATAATCAGTGGGGGATGAAGAAAAGCCCCACTGATTAAAGTTTCACTTTATATAAAAAGAAGCTAATCTACAGCCGTAGATTAGCTTCTAAAATGTTACATTAAGTTTAATACAGTTACTTTTTCACGTGTCATAGACTCAAGGCTCTTACGAATACCTTGTGCTCCCATACCAGAACCTTTTACGCCGATGAATGGGAAGTGGTCAGGGCCACGCTCTGTACGTCCGTTAATTTGAACAGAACCAGTGACGATTTTGTTTGCAATTGCAAATGCTTTATTAATGTCTTTTGTGAAGACACTTGCTTGTAAGCCGAAATCTGATTTGTTCGCAATTTCAATTGCCTGCTCATCAGAAGAAACGCGGATGATTGGAAGGATTGGACCGAATGGCTCTTCCCAAGCAACTTTCATATCTTCTGTTACATTGTCAATTAATGTTGGGTAAATTAAGTTACGCTCGCGCTTGTTACCGATAACGATTGTTGCGCCTTTTTCTACCGCATCGTCAACTAAACCTTGAACGAAATCAGCAGATTTATCATCGATTAATGGCACGATTGTGCTGTCTTGTTCTGGAGAACCAACAGTTAATGCAGCTACACGATCTTTTAATAAGCTAACAAGTTCGTCTGCTACATTTTCATGTACAAGTACGCGCTTGATTGCAGTACAACGTTGACCAGAGTAAGAGAATGCACCGCTTACGATATGTTTTGCAGCTTCTTGTAAATCAGCATCTTCACGTACGATGCCAGGGTCTTTGCCGCCAAGTTCTAATACAAGTGGAATCATCGCAGCTTTTTTCGCTAAGTGTTTACCCGTATTTGTACCACCTGTGAACGATACCATATTGATGCCAGGATGTTCTACTAAGTAGTCACCAATTACAGAACCGCGTCCAGTTGCTACGTTTACAAGTCCTTTTGGAAGACCAGCTTTATGAAGTGCTTCTACCATTTTAATACCGCTAATTGCACCTTGTGTTGCTGGTTTAAAGATAACAGCGTTACCCATAATAAGAGCTGGTGCAAGTTTTGCAGCAGATAAGTTTACTGGATAGTTAAATGGTGCGATGGCTAATACAACACCAAGTGGTGCACGTTGAACGATTGCAAGTTTAGATTTAGATCCGCCAGGGAAGCTATCACCCATCATGCTTTCGCCATGCATATGTAATGCTTCGTCTACAGTGTAGCGAATAAGATCTGCTGTACGAACAACTTCTTTTTTCGCATCTTTATAACCTTTACCGACTTCTTTCATTACGATATCGGCAATTTCATCTTGCATATTTACAAGCTCATCAGCCCATTTATATAAATATTTTGCACGATCTTGAAGAGATGCTTCAGCCCAGTCCTTTTGAGCTTCTTTTGCTGATGCAATTGCTTCGTCAACTTCCTCGCGAGTAATCGCTTGTACTTGTCCAATTACTTCATGTAAATATGGTGACGGAATATCAATTGTTTGCTCAGAAGAGCTTTCTCTCCATTCACCGTTTAAATAAAATTTGTACGTATTGCTAGTTATCGTTGTCATGATTCGTCCTCCTAAAATAGCAACTTGTAAGAGTGAGTATATGGTGATTGTAGGGGGTTTGAGAATATTTTTCAAACAAAATGTTTATGAAAACGATTTCTTGTATGATTTTAATTTTGTATGCCCTTTCTGAAAGGGGTTTACTTTATTTTTAAGTGAAACATAGGGTTTATAAATAGTATTAATAGATAATTTTTTCGAGTATGGGAAAGGGAGTATGTATTTTATATTTCTTGTGATAAAAGTTTGTTTTATAAAATAATAAAAAAAACAATTGACAGAAAAGTTCATAAAGTTATAAAATTAAAAATGGAAAATAAATGAAGGAGGTGTGCGTGATGATTGTAATTGTAAATATGACTGGCTTAGCTAGATTACATGGTGGAAAACGTTCATATCATTACGCAACCCGTACGGAAAGATAGTGCTTTTTTGTCTTTAAAAAAGCGTACGTTGCGTATTTCGTAACGTACGCTTTTATGCGTTTTTGCGCATATCGTCAAGCGGCGGTATGCGCTTTTTTGTCTCTATTTTTGGTTGTTTCCATACTTTGTATGGTTCCGATAAAGAAAAATATGGAGGGTGAGAAGATATGGTGAAACAGTATAGCTGGCGAGGTGTAAAATGGGGGGCTTTTGATAGCGGATAACAGAAATAGACTGAAACAAGATCGAGAAGGGAGAGATTTTATTGTTTTCAGTATTACAAAAGTTAACATGGTTTTTTAAAGAGCATTGGAAGAGGTACAGTATCGCAATTGGCGCGCTTTTAATTGTAAATGTAGTAGAGATAATTCCTCCAAAAGTAATTGGCTTAACAATTGATCATATAAAAATAGGATCTTTAACAAGCGAAGTAATTATGAAATATATTTGGATTTTAGTCGTGACGACGATAGTTGGATATATACTCACGTATGTATGGCAACATCAATTATTTGGTGGTTCATTTGTTCTTGAAAAAACGATGCGGTCAAAATTTATGGGGCACTTGCTGAAGATGACACCGACCTTTTATCACAAAAATCGTACGGGTGATTTAATGGCAAGGGCGACCAATGATTTAAAGGCGATTTCTATGACTGCTGGTTTTGGGATTTTGACACTCGTGGATTCTAGCTTATATATGCTAACGATTGTTTTTATGATGGGCTTTTCAATTAGTTGGGAGCTTACAATTGCGGCACTTCTTCCTTTGCCGATTATGGCATATGCAATGAACATATATGGGAAGAAGCTACATGAACGCTTTACAATTGCGCAAGACGCATTTGGAGATATGAATGATAAAGTGCTTGAATCGATTGCAGGCGTGCGTGTGATTCGTGCATATGTACAGGAAAAGGCGGATGAAGACAGGTTTCATAGGTTAGGAACAGATGTATATGAAAAAAATATGAAAGTAGCAAGAATTGATGCGCTGTTCCAGCCGACTGTGAAGATGCTAGTTGGTCTTAGCTATTTGATTGGTCTTGTATATGGAGCATTTTTAGTATTCCAATCAAAGGTGACGCTTGGTGAACTTGTGTCCTTTAACGTTTACCTTGGAATGATGATTTGGCCGATGTTTGCGATTGGTGAATTAATCAATGTGATGCAGCGCGGAAATGCTTCGTTAGACCGCGTTAATGAAACGTTAGCGTATGAGCCTGATGTGAAGAACGTGAAAAAGCCGAAGCGTGTACACGAACCAGAGTATATCGACTTTGATAAAGTTTCCTTTTCATATCCAGCTTCACCAGATATGAATTTGAAACATGTTTCTTTTTCATTGAAACAAGGAGAAACACTTGGCATTGTTGGGAAAACAGGGAGTGGTAAAACGACTCTTGTTCGTCAGCTTCTTCGTCAGTATCCACTTGGTGAAGGGGATATTACAGTATCGGATGTGATGCTAGGTGAAATTTCGACCGAGAACGTACGAGGCTGGATTGGGTATGTACCACAAGAGCATATTCTATTTTCAAAAACAGCACGCGAAAATATTTTATTTGGAAACAGAGAAGCAAGTGAAGAGGAACTTGAAAAGGCGATTGAAATTGCAGCATTCAAAAAAGATTTAGAGTTCCTTCCAGAAGGGTTAGAGACACTTGTTGGAGAGAAAGGCGTTTCTTTATCTGGTGGGCAAAAACAGCGGATTTCGATTGCACGAGCCGTTATTCAAAATCCAGAAATTTTAATTTTAGATGATTCATTATCAGCTGTAGATGCCAGGACGGAAGCGGCAATTATTGAAAATATACGAAGAGAAAGAAGCGGAAAAACAACCATTATCACAACGCACCGTCTGTCAGCTGTGCAGCATGCGGATTGGATCCTCGTTATGGATAATGGTGAAATCATTGAAGAAGGAACGCATAATAGGCTCGTGTTGAACGACGGTTGGTATGCGGAGCAGTTTGAAAGACAGCAGGGCGAAAAGGCCGGGGGTGAGGTGAAAATATGAATGTAGGAAAGAGGTTATTTCAGTATGCTATGAAAGTAAAGGGGCCCATTTTTACGGCACTAGCAATGTTATTTATTTTCGTTATTGCAGAGCTGGCAGGTCCATTTGTAGCAAAGATAATGATTGATGATCATATTGTCGGAATTGAGAAACCGTGGCATGAAACAGTGCAAGGTGAGGATGCCGTACTTTATAACGGAAATTGGTATAAACGGAGTGACCGTTTTGAACAAGGGGAACAAAAAGGAAAAGAAGTTCGTATTATACAGGTCGGTTTCACTTATTATTTTGTACCGAATAAAGTTGCAGCAGAGGGAACACGTTCTGTAAAGGGAGATATGATTACAATTCAAAGCGGAAAAGCGGCGCAAGTGTATAAAGCGAAAATGTTAACAGGTAAAGAAGTATATTCGTTTTATGAACCTGAGATAAAACGATTACTCTTACTTGGCGGAGGATATTTTGCATTATTGTTAGTTGTATCTTTATTTGCATATGGTAAGCAGTTCTTCTTACAGAAAGCATCGAATAAAATCATTCAAATTATGCGTGAGGATGTCTTTTCCCATATTCAAACATTACCAATTCGTTATTTCGATCACTTGCCAGCAGGAAAAATTGTATCGCGTGTAACGAATGATACGGAGGCAATTCGGGAGTTATATGTAACAGTTTTAGCGACATTTGTTTCTAGTTTTATTTATATTATCGGAATTTTTATTGCGTTATTTTTACTGGATATTCAATTGGCACTTTTATGCCTAATCATCATACCAATTTTAATTGTTTGGGCTGTTGTGTATAGAAAATATGCTTCTGTATACAATCATAAGATGCGTTCTCGATTATCAGATATTAATGGAACAGTGAATGAGTCCATCCAAGGAATGCCTATCATTCAGGCATTTCGTCAAGAACGTACAACGAAGAAAGAATTTGAAGAATTAAATGAAGATTACTTCAAGTACCAAAACAAAATTTTAAATTTAAATGCAGCGACATCCCATAACTTAGTAGGTGTCTTGCGCAACATTGCCTTTACGGGAGTTATTTGGTATTTTGGCGGCGCTTCTTTGAGTGCTACGGGAATGATCTCTTTAGGGGTGCTGTATGCATTTGTCGATTATTTAACAAGACTTTTTTCACCCATTACAAATATGGTGAATCAGCTTGCAAACTTAGAACAAGCGCGCGTTGCATCGGAACGTGTATTTGAACTGTTAGATGAAAAGGGAGAAATAGTTGAAGAGGAACGTATCCCACGTCTAAATGGAAATGTTCGATTTGATGATGTTTCATTTTCTTATAATGGGAAAGATGAAGTATTAAAAAATATTTCTTTCGAGGCGAAAAAAGGAGAGACGGTTGCCCTCGTTGGTCATACTGGATCGGGGAAAAGTTCCATTATGAATGTACTGTTCCAATTTTATGAGTTTCAAAAAGGAAAATTGACAATCGATGGGCATGACGTGAAAGATATACCCAAGCAAGCACTCCGTGAACATATGGGAATTGTATTGCAAGATCCATTTCTATTTAGTGGTACAGTTGCATCGAATGTAAGCTTAGAACATCCGAGGATTTCAAAGGCTAAGATTGTAAAAGCACTGCACGATGTAGGGGCGGAGCGATTTGCTAACAATATAGAAGAGGAAATTACCGAAAAAGGAAGCACGCTTTCAACAGGAGAGCGTCAACTTATCTCTTTCGCACGTGCGTTAGCATTCGATCCTGCTATTTTAGTGTTAGATGAAGCAACTTCAAGTATTGATACAGAGACAGAAGCGATGATTCAAAAAGCGTTAGAAGTTGTGAAGAAAGGAAGAACAACCTTTATCATTGCACATCGCCTTTCAACAATTAAGAGCGCAGATCAAATTATTGTGCTTGACCGAGGAACGATTCTGGAAAAGGGATCTCACGCCGAATTAATGGCGAAAAAGGGTCGTTATTACGACATGTACAAAACACAAATGGAAGGAAGCCAAAGTGCATAACTTTCACGAAATGTTCAGAAAACTTTAAAGCAATGTTTACAAATGCTCCCGTCTCTTTCCTTATCCATGTGATATGTTGGAGGAAAGGAGGAGATAGGGATGGAAGAGTTATCAGTAACATTTAACATTGCTTTCTTTTTATTATTGTGCGGGATGATTGGATATTGTGTATTAGAGTCTTGAGAGAGCTTGCTGGTTTAGCAAGCTCTTTTTTTAGTGGGGATAGCTGCCTCTTGTTTTTGTCGTTATGTGTCGGAGCGTCGATATCTTTTGTCGAATCGCTGATATATTTCAATTTGCGCCGATATATTGTGAGAAACGGTCGATATATTTGAAAAATCGCTGATAAAATTTCATTTACTAATTCTCTAGCAACTCAATTCCGGATATGAAGGACAAAAGAATCCTCCTGACCGCATCTATGCATGGTGGGGGTCCTCTCTCCCACCCAAAAAGAAAAGTTTTTTTGTTTTACCTTTTTCTTTATAAATGCTATATTTAAACATGTTACTTATTTTTTGTATGTATCGATTTTGTATCATTCTGTTTGATTATGAAGAAAAAGGATACACTAATGACGAACATTTTCATTGAAAAATTGTTCAAGATTGCATACAATCAATATAGTTTTTAAATTCCTATCAGAATACTTGGAGGATTAACATGATGAAGAAATTATTTTCAGTGTTTGCAGTAGCTACTCTCGCAGTTGGAATTGTAGCGGGCTGTGGCAACGGAGAGAAAAAAGATACAGCTACTAGTCAAGATGCATTACAACAAATTAAAAAGAACGGTGAAATTGTTGTTGGTACGGAAGGTACATACCCACCGTTTACATTCCACGATGGAAGTGGGAAATTAACTGGATTTGACGTTGAGTTAACAGAAGAAGTTGCAAAACGTCTAGGTGTGAAGCCAGTATTTAAAGAAACGCAATGGGACAGCTTACTTGCTGGACTAGATGCAAAACGTTTTGATATGGTTGCGAATGAAGTTGGAATTCGTGAAGATCGTCAAAAGAAATATGACTTCTCTAAACCATATATTTCTTCTTCAGCAGCGCTTGTCGTTCGAAAAGACAAAGATAAGCCAGCATCATTTACAGATATTAAAGGTTTGAAAGCAGCGCAGTCCTTAACAAGTAATTACGCGGAAATTGCAAAGAAAAATGGCGCGGAAATCCAGGGGGTAGAAGGATTTAGCCAAGCGGTAGAATTACTTAACTCAGGACGTGTTGATTTCACAATCAATGACAAGTTATCAGTTTTAAACTATTTAGAAACGAAAAAAGATGCAAACATTAAAATTGCAGCAACAGAAAAAGAAGCATCACAAAGTGGGTTCTTATTCCGTAAAGGTAGCGATACATTAGTACAAGAAGTAGATAAAGCGTTAGAAGAGATGAAAAAAGATGGTACGTATGACAAAATAACGAAAAAATGGTTCGGTGAAAATGTATCTAAGTAGTGCAGTCGTTACAGATCGATTATCTACATGGATAGATATTATGCAAGCATCCTTCATGCCTATGCTGGAGGGTGCTCTTTTCACGACGATTCCATTAACGCTTATCACATTTGTGATTGGTATTATATTGGCGACCTTGACGGCTTTAGCTCGTATTTCAAATAGTCGTTTGCTGCAATGGATCGCTCGTATCTATGTATCTATTATTCGCGGAACACCACTTCTTGTACAATTGTTTATTATTTTCTATGGACTTCCAACTTTAAAAATTGAGATTGATCCATATCCAGCAGCTGTTATTGGATTTTCATTAAATGTTGGTGCGTATGCATCTGAAATTATTCGTGCATCCATTTTATCTATTCCAAAAGGGCAATGGGAAGCAGCGTATACAATTGGGATGACATACCCGCAAGCATTAAAACGTATTATTTTACCACAAGCAACACGTGTATCGATTCCGCCGCTTTCCAATACTTTTATTAGCTTAGTGAAGGATACTTCATTAGCATCGTTAATTTTAGTAACAGAGATGTTCCGAAAAGCACAGGAAATCGCATCGATGAACTATGAGTTTTTAATTGTTTATTTTGAAGCAGGCCTTATTTATTGGGTAATTTGTTTCTTACTATCTATCGTGCAACAAATATTAGAAAAACGTTCAGAGCGTTATACTTTAAAATAATCCTTTCATAAAAGGAGTTTTTGTTTTTATGATTTCAATTCAACATTTACAGAAAAGTTTCGGAGATAATACCGTACTAAAACATATAGACTTATCAGTTGAAAAAGGCGAGGTAGTCGTAATTATTGGGCCATCTGGTTCAGGTAAGACAACATTTTTACGTTGCCTAAATGTATTAGAGACGCCAAATGCGGGTGTTGTTCGTATTGGTAATAAGGAACTGGACTTCTCAAAGAAAATAACGAAGAGCGATATTGTAAATCTTCGTACGCAAACGGGTATGGTGTTCCAGCATCATAATTTATTTCCTCACTTAACAGCGATTCAAAATGTAATGGAAGGGCTTGTTACAGTGAAAAAAATGGGGAAAGAAGATGCGAAGAAAAAAGCGACGTATTTCCTTGAGAAGGTTGGACTTGGTGACAAAATGGATTTATATCCATTCCAGCTGTCAGGCGGACAACAGCAGCGCGTAGGGATCGCCCGTGCGCTAGCTATGGAACCAGAGGTTTTATTATTTGATGAACCAACGTCAGCGTTAGATCCAGAACTTGTGCAAGAGGTCCTAAAAGTCATGAAGGAACTTGCAAAAGAAGGAATGACAATGGTGATTGTAACGCACGAGATGCGCTTTGCTCATCAAATTGCGAACCGTGTGATCTTTATGGATGGCGGCGTTGTTGTAGAACAAGGAACGCCAGAAGAGGTATTTACTACTCCGAAAGAAGAACGCACAAAGAAATTCCTGCAAATGCTTCAGTAAATAGAAAGGTCTCAGGGCGAATGCTCTGAGACCTTTTTTGCCATATATATTTATTTTTGGAATCCACCAAGGCTTTGTTCAGCCATTGCTACTAAACGTTTTGTGATTTCGCCACCAACAGAACCGTTTGCACGAGCTGTAGAGTCTGCTCCTAATTGTACACCAAATTCTTGAGCGATTTCGTATTTCATTTGATCGATTGCAGCTGATGCACCTGGTACTACTAATGGATTTGAAGAATTTTGGTTTGCCATAGGAATATATCCTCCTTAGAGTATAAAAGTTTTTTGGTTGGATTAGCTGGAGTTGAACCAGATGATCGCCCCGTTTGGCGCCAATCCATCGGTTGTGGTGAATGTACTCATAGTATGGATGTTACCTAGAAAGATATGCGAAATAATAATTTGTAAATTTTGTAAATATATAAACCGCCGTTATGGATAATTAAAGATGATCTGCACTCTTTTTCTCTATTGGTTTTCACGTGGCATGGGGCAGGAAAAGAATCTGATCGCTTCCATGCATGACCGGATACTCTCTAAAAAGAAAGGTTTTTCAATTTGTATTTATATACATCTATTTCAATCTTTCCACACATGAATCATGGTTATGAAAACAAAAGCAGATTTCCACTCGCTTTCTCTTTTTGTTTTCACATGGCATGGGGCGAAAAAAGGAACTGCCCGCTTCTATGCATGGCCGGATGCCCTTTCCCACCTAAAAAGAAGGTTTTTTAATTTGTATTTTTCTAAAAGAAGGTCACACTAATCATAAATAGGAAACCTCTATGATTGGAGGAGTTGTAATGGCGATATGTCCACTTTGTAATGCATTGGAGTCTCAAACATATTCTTGCCGGGTTTGTACGAATGTACTCCAAGATTATGGAAAAGTTGTCGATTATATAGATGACTATAGTGCGTACATGGATCAAGATTTGTTAACAGCAGTAGACGGTTTAACGAGGGAGAATTCGGAGAAATATTGTGTTCATGTTTTTTATTGTGGGACATGCGGAACACAAACTGAATTAACAGTGAAATTGATATAATGAAAAAACTTCCACCTATTATCGGGTGGAAGTTTCATCCTTTGGTAATCGTCTTTTCGAACGAGAAAGACAGCTTTCTGTTAAATATATGGCATACTCGTAAAATAACTGTTTCGTCAATTCATCATATTCTTGTAATTTTTCGGACTGAAAGACAGTTCTTCCAGGTTTAGAATTGGCTTCAAATAACCAAACCTTCCCATCTTTATCTAAACCTAAATCAAAACCAATTTCTCCAATATTTCCTTTCATGCACTGATCTAAAGTAGAACTTAATTGTATGGCTACATCTGTTAATTTATTCGTAATTCGAATACGCTCCGTTGCATCAGGGAAAATATCTTGGAGTAGTTTTACTTCTCCGCCGCTATTTATATGAGTTGTCATACTGCCTTTTCCAGCGATTTTCGCAACGATGGCACTAACTCTCCAATTACCAAAACGATTTTTATTTGTATGAATTCGAAAATCTACCGGTTGCCCACCTATACGTAATAAAACAATTCCTTGCTGGACGATAAATTCTTTTAAATCCTGCCCTTGCATAACGTGATTAATCAATGTTTCTAAAGAGTAATACTTTCGTAATTTATTTTGTTGCCCTTCACGGTAACGACAATAATAACAGCTTTCTGTAGTAGAATAAAAAATTTGATAAATGTTTCGTCCAAAACTACCATGCACAGATTTCATATAAACGTGTTTGTATGATGATAAGAAATGTTCTACTTGTTCGAAGTGCTGAAATGTTTCTGTTTGAGGTAACAGAGAAGCAACTGTTTTTTCATTTATAAGAAGTTCATGTATATTCCATTTGTTGAAAAATCCTGGATTGAACCATGGAATGGCGTACTTTGTTTGTAATTGTTTTTTTGCCCGAATGATAGGTTTATAACTTTCTGCTTGCCGATTAGGTAATCGATCGTAAATAACGTTTGGAAAAGGAACTTTACATTGCACCCAGCTTTCCTCTTTGAAAAAGTAGCCATCAATCGTTTCTTCATCCCAGTTTATATGTTGTGCACCAAATAAGAAAACGAATGGATGTAAAGGGTCGGGCGGGATTAGTAAATCCTTGAAACTGTTAGAGCGATTGCCGACGGGATGGGAAGCGGATTCCGTAAAACCTGTTGTGAAAATACCGATTAGTGGCCCAAGTATAAGGGTTTGATTTTGAATGAAAGCATGCATGGCGGTTGAAGATGGAAGCAAGAGTTCTTTCGCAATCTGTTCGCCTATTATAATTTCGTGAGCATAAGTATAATGAATTTCAATATTTTCACATGCCGTATGTCGCGATCCAAAGGAAAGAAATGTAAGGGGAGAAGTACTAGAAAATATATAAGGCAATGTTAGCGACCTTGGATGATCGGTAGAAATTTGTAATGTGTAAATATGATCTTTCAATATAGTCGTCACTCCTTTTTCAGTTACGGTGTAAATGGGTTAAACCGTAATGGACCATGGGTAGCTTCTTTGGCCCATGAATAATCATGCTGTTTTCTCATTAGCATGTATAATCTCAAGTGCTCTATTTTATCCATTATGTAGAAAGAGAAGAGAGAAATACTCCATTATTTTTTGTTTCTATTGTGAAGTTGCGCGATAGTGGCTTCAATACATTGCAAATATGCTTCCATATCATTATACTGTTGTCCGTATAACGATATTCTATTTTTGGATGATCAATGTTTTAGCAGGCAGGTTGAAAAACGTACAGAAAACCTTTTCTTTTTTAGGTGAGAGAGTTCGGCCATAGATAGGAGCGGTCTGTGCTCTCATGCCAAGTGAAAACAAAGAGAGAGCACAAGTGAAGTCCTCTTTTTGTTAGTCGTAGCTGTGAATGAAGCATTAAGACTGTTGGTAATATAAACTGTGGAAAATCGTAAAAGATAGGTGATGGTTTGTTTTATCCCGCTACTTTAGGGCAGTAATACTCCCACCTCAAAGTTCGGCGAAGCAAAGAAGTTAGGTGGGAGATAAACTGCCCGTAACGGCCCGATTGGTGAGGGCTAATAATCAGTGGGGGATGAAGAAAACCCCCACTGATTAAAGTTTCACTTTATCTTGTCCTTGTAACAAGTTGTAGTAAGATATGTGTATACTTGGAGAAATGGAAGGTTGGTAGTGTAATGAATATGTGGTTAAATATGTTAACGACAACAGGATTAGGAGCAATAATTGGTGGATATACGAACCATTTGGCAATAAAAATGTTATTTCGTCCGCATCGCCCGATTTATATTGGGAAGTTTCGTGTGCCATTTACACCAGGGTTAATTCCGAAACGTCGTGATGAACTTGCTGTTCAATTAGGAAAAATGGTTGTAGATCATTTGTTAACGCCTGAAGGAATCGGAAAGAAATTAACAGATGAAAAATTTCAGCAAGAGCTTATTCAGTGGGCACAAGTAGAAATAGATAAAATTTTGGTGAATGAGCAATCGCTGCGAGAGGTTTTAGAAAAATGGAGTTTGGAGCATGTGGAAGGGGAAACAATCAAAAAAATTGAAAGTATGATTGTGGAAAAAATTGATGCGTTTTTATCACAATATGATACATATACGTGGGAACAAGCTTTGCCTCATTCTGTTCATGAAAAAGTGGAGCAAATGATTCCGAATGTAGCGTCATTTATTTTGGAAAGAGGGATAAGCTTTTTTGAAAGCGAAGAGGGAAAAGAGCGGCTTGCCAAAATGATTGATGATTTCTTTGCTTCGCGAGGTACATTATTAAATTTAGTAGGTATGTTTTTAGGGAATGTAAGTTTAGTGGATCGTCTGCAGCCAGAAGTGATTAAGTTTTTAGGACAAGAAGGAACGAAGCAGCTTTTAAGTGATGTCCTGCAAAAAGAGTGGGAGAAATTAAAGGGAAGAGAAGTGAAGGAACTGGAGTCCTTTATCGAGAAAGAAACGGTTGTAAAATCAATCTTATCAACAATTAAAATAGAGGAAACCGTAAGAGGTTTTTTCAATCAATCTGTTCAAAAAGTGTGTGAGCCAGTTCGGGAACGGGTTGTACAAACAATGATTCCGAATGTAGTGAAAAAAGGTGTAGCATGGGGTAGGCACAATACCGAACAAATCTTGAAAAATTTACGTCTTGCTGAAATTGTACAACAAGAAGTAGCTACATTCTCAACAGAAAGATTAGAAGATCTTGTGTTATCCATTACGAAAAGCGAGCTGAAGATGATTACTTATTTAGGAGCGTTATTAGGAGGGACCATTGGATTGGTTCAAGGTGTGTTGTTGCTTTTTCTCGCGTAATGAAAAACCTTTCTTTTTTAGAGGAGAGAGAGGATCTAGCCATGCATAGAAGCGGTCAGTGCCTTTTTTCGTCCCATGCCAAGTAAAAACAAAAGGACGAAGCGAGTGGAGGTCTTCTTTTGGTTTATATAGCCGTGGTTAAAGTTTCACTTTATAAATAAGCTCTGTTCAAGAATATTGTTGCTTTTCTTGTTAAACTAACGTGGCAGATTAGGGTGATAGGAACAAGCGATAAAATAGGGGAAATGGGGGCTTTCTAAAGTGAAGAGGTTTGGTTATTTAGAAATCTCAAATGATACATTAAAAAAATTAATTAAGAGTAAAGAATTAAGAATTTACAGGGATAAGGAAGAAGCCTTTATCGAACAGAGGGAGGAAATAACCCAATTTGTAATTTTAATTAATGAGAATGGAATATTGTTTCGGGTAGAGAATGCTCCTTTTAACGATGAGGATGATATACACTGGGAAATTGATCGTCTGTCAATAACTGTTGATTTAAATACACAGCAAGAAGAGCTAATTTTTATTAGTAAGTGCCTTAATCCCCAATTGCGTTTATATCGAGAAAATTATGAAGTAGGTTCAAGAATTCAAAATGAAATAGATAATATTGAAGCTGATTCTGCACTGTATATAGGAGCTCAAGATAAATCCATTTTTATTTGTTGTTATAACGCGGCATCACTAGAAATAACATATATTGATGCAATACCGGATGGCTACAGAGAAATTGACATAAAGAAATTTTTATCTAGCTAATGGATAGCATTATTTGAACAAAGAATCACTAAAAGGATCAAAGCCGGTTTTTTTCTTTTGATGAAATATTAATATTATCGTTTAACAAAGTCATAAATAAAGTGAAATTTCTTCACATATAGTGAATAGTTTGTTATTGTAAAAGGGTGCGTATCAAAAGGTACTCAAAGAGCGCGGACATTAGACCGAGCTCGCTAAAGGAGGAAAAATACAATGACAAAAAATATTCATGATGTTGCATATGAATTACAAAACGCAATCGCAGAAAATACAGATTTCCAAGCTTTAAAAGCTAGCTATGCAGAAGTACAAGGAGATGCAGCGTCAAAACAATTATTTGACCAGTTCCGTACAATGCAAATGGGCTTACAACAAAAAATGATGCAAGGTCAAGAAATTACAGAAGAAGATAACCAAAAAGCACAAGAAGTTGTAGCGCTTATTCAACAAGATCCAAAAATCGTAAAGTTAATGGAAGCAGAGCAACGCTTAAACGTTGTAATCGGCGATATTAACAAAATTATTATGAAGCCACTTGAAGAATTATATAGTGCTTATCAAGCTTAATGTAAAAGGCGTTTCCTACGATAGATGGGAAGCGTCTTTTTTATGTATGCTTGTGGTGAAATTTGGGTTTTTTGTTATTCGTTTCGTCAACACGCAAATAAATTTCGGTGAAGTGTTTTGACATGGTGAGTATAATTTAATAAAAGGAATTAATTACATCTAGTAGAATAAAAAGGAAATAGAGTGAAAATAAAATGTATACGCTGTAAAAGGGTTATTACTTTCATAATAGATGAAATGGATCAAAGTTATTTTTTGTTACTCATAATTGAACAGGTGCATCAGAAGGAAACAAGAAGGTGAAGATATAACGATAACATACAAAGGGGGAGTTATATGGAGGAAATAGAAAAAGGTTTTTTAGTAATTCAAGAACTAAAGAAGAAAAGAGCTTATTTATTAAATATGACACCGCCTATATATACATGGGATAAAAAATATCAAAGTTTGTTTGAGGAAATTCATCAAGAATTATTGCATACAGTAAGTGAGAAAATTCATGAGTATCAAGGAAAAACAGTAAATAAAACAACAGAAGGTACATGAACGAGGGCATGTTTTTTTGCGCTTGTTTTGTTGTGTGTTCGCAGAAACGCAAGTATTCTTCGGAGAAACGTTTGTAAATCTTAATTATAATTTAGATATTAACGATTCTATAACCTGTAGGATTATTATGAGTTTGTGATAAGGAAAGAGGTTGCAATGAATGGAAATACCTTTAGATTTACATCGCTTTAAGTTAGAGATAGCATCGAAGAAATTACTTCGTATGATTATAGAGAATACTATTTTTTGTCAGGAATCAGTACCGGTAGTTGATTTTTATATGAATGAATCAACGATTTTAATTAATAATATAAAGGTTTTCACTAATGAGATTGAAATTTATAAGAAAAACAATGAGTTTTATTTAACTGATCGTTTCAATCATACGAAAGTTATATTGTATTAATGTTAGCAGGCTGTTTATTTGAATGTGAAAGATAGACCATATATAATCTCTTAAATGTATGGTAGCCTGCTTTTACATTAGCTATATTGTTTATGTAACTCTACTTCTCCTTTGAGGTAGAGTTTATCTATGTGGTTTGATAAATGTATACGGAATGAAAACTAACTAGCAGGCGAATAGATCCAAAATCATATGGATGGAAAGGAGGTTAGCAGCATGCTAGCAAAGGTATTGAAATACAAGTTGCAATCTTTCGTAATACTACTTTCTTTTATAGCTAGTAGTTACTGCATCAATTTAATAATTGAATATCCTGAAATTGGCATAAAGGTGAAGTATGATGGACAGCAATATGTTATAAGTGATATTGTGCGATATAGTTGGGCGGGAAAACGAGATTTTAAAATAGGGGATGTAATAGAAAAAATAGATGGTAAATCACCGGATGAACATTTTACAGTGCAATCGTATCAGTCAATTGAGCAAGCGAAACAAATATTATTAAAACGGGACGGAGCAATCATAGAACATAACATCCAATATAATCCGTATAGTAAGCAATTATTTTATCATCTTTTAATTCCAGCTGGATTTTATATAATCTGTCTTTTCATGACATTATATCTTTTTGTATCTGTTCCTGAGATGAATGATAGTACAAAAAGTTTATTATATTTTTTAATTGCGCTTGGAATAAGCTTTATTAGTATTATGGCGGCACAAAGGAAGGATATTTTTTCTTTTGTTATGGCATCAATTTCATTGGTGAGTTCATTTAAATTTTTCATTAGGTTTATGAAGTTTTATTTTAAAACAAATCAAACACAATTTTTAACGATGAAGAAACGAAAAGTGGTAGATATTATATCTATGCTACTTATTATAGCAAGTATTGTTGTGTACATGGAATATAATGAATTTGCTACTACATTTACAATCACTTTAAGTAGTATTTTATTTTTGTTTATAGGTTACCTTTTGTTAAGGATTTACTTGAAAAGTAAAAATAGTAATGATTTTAAATTTGTAAAAATTATTATTATAAGCTTTGTAGTATCCGTTATTCCATTTGTCTGTTTATATTTAATTCCGAATATATTTCAGGGAAAGGGATTTATAAGTAGCGAAACAACAGGTGTTTTTTTCATATTTATTCCGGTTTGTCTCTTTTATTTAGTGATTGCGGGGAAATTATTTGATTTTAAATTCATTATTCAGCGTATTCCCTATTATATTGCTTTATCAGTAGGGGTTAATATGTTCTGTGCGGTGTTAGGTATTGTAATTTTTGAAAATAGTGATGAAAATGTAGCGGACTGGGTGAGATTTAGAATTCTTGCTACCATTACTTGTATTTGCTTTTTATTTATAAAAGATTATTTAGATCTGAAGTTAAGAAAAAGTTTATATCATCATCAAAAAGATTATCAATTTAGTTTACATCGGTTTTTACATCAAGCGAAACATGAATATAAATTGTCAAATTTGATTTATAGTATACAAAGGGAATTTTCTGATGTGTTAAAAATGGAAGAGACATGTTGTGTGGAAATAAATAAACAAGATAAATCCATTCAGGTTCTTGAGAGTAAATACGTTCCCCGACAAACACTGGAAAAAGTATTAGATTTTCAATTGGAAACATATAAGGTCGGTTCTATTATAAAATTAGAGGATCATTTTGGATTCGTTCTTTCTACTTCGGCAGAGAAGATGATTATCTTATTATGCAATCATAATGGAAAAGATACTTTAAATGTTGATGAAATGGTTTGGATTGAAACGCTATGCAATTATACGGATTTATTATTAGAATGTTCAAACCAAATTGAAGATTTATTAAAACAGTTACAAGATGTAAAAGATATAGAGCAGCCACCAATGTGGTTATCAAAACTTCTGTTTAAGCTATCAGAAAAAGAGAGAGCGAACTTAGCAAGCGATATACACGATGGTGTCTTGCAAGACCAAATACGCTTGTCAAGAAAATTTGAGTCTTATCATAAACGTATTCAAGATGAAGAGATGAAAAATGTACTTGATGAAATACAGGACGAATTATTAGACCATATTTATACAATTCGTGAAACATGCAATAACTTAAGGCCACCATTTTTATATGAATTAGGGTTACAGAAAGCATTGTTGAATTTATTTAAGAAGATAAATCTAAAGGCAACTTTTTTCTTTTACTATGACATTCCTGAACATATCATTGTTCCTAGTGTAGAACATGAACAAGCGATTTATCGGATTGTCCAGGAACTGTTAAATAATGCCTTGAAGCATTCAAAAGCTTCAAATGTAACAATAAAATTATTTCAAAAAGACCACCATTTATATTTAACTTACGTGGATAATGGTATAGGCGTAGAGTTAGATCAATTTAATTATTCGTATAACACGCTAGGTTTATCAGGAATCGTAACGAGAATTCAAAGTTTAGGTGGAGAAATTACAATGGAATCAAAACTGAATAATGGTTTAAATATAGTTATCAAGTTTTAGGAAGTGTGAAGTGTAGTGAAAGGGTGAAATGTATGATTTCAGTACTGATAGTAGATGATCATGTTGCAGTGGGTTTGGGGACAAAGGCGTTAATTGAACAATATGATGACATAAAAGTGGATGTATTACATGATAGTACAGAAGTAGAGGAAGTGCTCCAAAGTAAAAAGTACGATGTTTATTTAATTGACTTACAGATGCCTAATATAAATGGTTTAGATCTTTCAAAGCAAATACTAAAAATTCACCCAGAGGCATCTATCCTTATTTTTACTGGATATGATGTGTTCTCACATTATAATTTACTGATAGATAGTGGAGTCTTAGGCGTATTAAGTAAGACTTATTCTGAAGAGCAAATTATAGATGCGATTCGGCATGCGGTGAAAAAGGAAGTTGTTTTACCGTATCAACTTATTCAACAGTTAAGAGTAAAAGAAAGTGTTTCGAATATAAAAAATCAAGGTGGAGAAGTGGCAAATACAATATCTTTAAATGAAGATGAAAAGAAGATTTTATTAGAGGTTAGTAAGGGAAAAACGAATAAGGAGCTTGCTGAAATCTTGAACTTAAGTCAACGGTCTGTAGAGTATAAGCTAACAGATATATTTCACAAATTAAAAGTTTCTTCTCGTATGGAAGCAGTGCAGAAAGCGAAAGAATTGTGGCTTATTCCTTCTCTTAATTTATAGTTTATATGAATAAAAAAGATGTTCCTTTCTAAATAAAGTAGAAGGGAACATCTTTTTTTATTTGTAACTTAAGTAAGGAGAATTGTTGTTTTGCGTTGCAACGCAAAACATTTTGCGTGAGGGTACTCTGTTTTTTCGTTTCGTTATTTGAAAATAATGGTTAATCTATGAATAGAGTCAATGCGATCTAGAAATTTGAGAAGTTGCATTGATGTGTAAAGAAAAGGTATCTAAATGGGATGGGAATGCAAAGAAATATAATAGTTAAGTTAGAGAATCGTGTAGGGGCAAACTCATAAAATTTAGGTGCCTTTTAATAATAGAGAAAGGAGGAGTAATTTGAGAAAAGGAGTAAAGCAGCTTGGTAAATTGTGTTTAGTAAGCGGTATTATTTTTACTCAGATCAGTCCTTTGGGTGTTGTATCAACTACTGCTTATGCCGTTACAGATCAAGAGGTATCAACCTTTGTTATACAAGCTGACAAGAATAAAGCAAAAGTAGATGAGGATATCGTATTAAAGGTTGAAAACTTCGGTCCTCAAGCTGAAAAAGTTGAATTGCGATTACCTGATGGAGTGAATTTCAATGAAGAAGCTACAAAAAAATTGAATGAAAACAACAAAGCGATTGAATCTATTCGTTTGGTAGATCATTCAATCATTCAAATTCAAAGAGATTCACAAAGTAAGGAATTAGGTAAAGCCGTTTTATCAATTAAGGCAAATAAACCAGGAGATTTTACATTTGTAGCAAAAGTACAGCGTGAAGGAAATGAGTTAAGGACAAAAGCAGTAAATCTTAATGTTTTGGAAAATGATAAGAAGGTTCTTGATCAGAAAGAAACGAAGCAGTTGGATAACACCTTAAAAGAGAAAAAAGCAAAATTGAAGAAAGAGCCGGAAGAGGTTGGGAAGAAAACCAACACTGAAAGGTTAGACGTTCATCCAAAAGAAGAGGTATCTAGCAAAGTAAAAGAAAAAGCTAACATTGAAGAAAATGTAGAAGATACTTCAAACAAAGAAGTGTCAAATAAAGTGGATGAAAAGGCTGTTAATGGTAAAGGATTAAATGAGAAATCGAATGAAAAGACTGTTAATAGTCAAGATTTAGATAATAACTCAGAGGAGAATCCTGTAGATTCCAATCATATAACGACTGCGGAAGAAGAATCGAATGTTGCAAAGGATAAGAATACAGAAATAGTAGAAAGTGAAAGTCAAGTTGATACTGCTCCGGTAGAATATGCCGTTGGATCTTATCAAAGTATACTTAAGTACCCAGGTGTGAAAGTAATTAATGAAAGAACAGGAGAAGGTCCTTCGATTCCTGGGAAATATGCTTTTCAATTAAGATGGAGTCCAGACGTAAGTTATGAAGTTTCGGGAACTTCGGGCACTTATAGTGCTTATTATAGGTTTCACAATGGTAATGCTAATAAAAGTGCCTATGTACTTATAAAAAATGTTGGGGTATACAATGGAGCATGGATGGATTTACGTATAAATATCTTATCTGTTAATGGTGGTTATATAGATGTATATCGTCCGACTACACGAGGTGCTGCCGATAATTTTTTAAGGATTAATTACCATGGTGCTAAAGGTTCTAGTGCTAATATTTCTTATGAATTTCTAAATCATAAAACTGGAAAACCAACTCCCGTATCTTCGATGTGGAACTTTAAGAGATTAAATAGTTATAAATCAATAGACTTACGAACAGATGGAAACTACTTAACTAACCTATATACGTACGATACAACTGCTATTGCATATCAAGAGAATAGCGATAACACAAGTAACTTTGTTGGGACTGTTGGTGGAGAAAAATTAAATACAAATATGACCATTATATATGATGAGATTGCTGAGCTACCTGTTCGTTTAAATTTAGAAAGAACAGTAGGTTATTTAAAATATGATCGTGATGCAATTTCTAAAGTTGAGATGCCAGCACCAGATGTTGAGGGTGGAACGACTGAAAATGATTCTCGCGAATTTTACTATCATATTTATCAAAATGTACCTTCTCAATCATCCAAATCATATTATGCAAAATCGTTATCTATTGAAAGTGAAGTAGATAAAAGCTTCAAGATTAAAAATGTAGTGGTAACTGATGAAGAGTATAACGATGTTAGTAAATATTTCGATGTAGCAATAATGGGTAATAAAATTATTGCTACAGCAAAATCAAATGTAGTTGGAACAGATCAATTCAATGATAAGTTTTATAGACTTAAGGTAACTGGGGCGATTGTAGAGAATTCGGATTTCATGAAGTACTACAAAAACGGATATCTCGAAATTCCCGTTTCTGCCAAAAACTATGTAGATGGCGATAAAAAGGGACAATTAAGTAACCAGGACATCGCAAAAGTAAAGTACAAAGGTACCCCTACAGGAAAAGCAGTTCCACAAACTGTTAAAGTTGGAACAGATTTATCTAAAATGGATATTTCAAAATTTGTAACAGGCTTATCTGTAGATACAGATGCTGATATTGACAAACCGGTATCTGTGATTAAATTAGAAAATATTCCGAAAACGGATATTCCTGGAGATTATTCTGTTACAGCTGTAATTCGAACTGCGCAAGGAGTAGAAGCAAAAATAAAAGTTCCAGTAAAAGTAATAGAGGGAACTTTGAAGTTAGTAGATGTTCCGAGAACGATTTCTTTTAAGGATTTGACTATTCAATCTAAGCTAACGACTTACAATCCGACTTCAGTGAATGGAAAAGTGACAGTAGCAGATGGAAGAGCAAATAAACAAAAGTGGTATGTATATGTAAAAGAAACAAAACCACTTACGTCTAAAGAGAATGATCAGTTAGTAGGAGCGATGATTTACACAAAAAATGGTACTGACTATACATTAAATAAGGATAATATAGAATCATTTTCACATACTTCCAAAGATGATAATGACTTTGTAGTGAACTGGGCGCAAGATGAAGGGGTTCGACTTCAAGTAGCACCAGGACCAAATGTGAAAGTGAATACAAAATATCAAGGTGAGTTAGAGTGGACATTAACAGATGCTCCTATTTAAGAGGAAATATCTAAAAACAATTTAGATATAAATTTTAAAAAGGGAGAGAATGTGATGATAAAAAGAGGCTTATTCTTGATGGTGTTTATGTTTGCATGGTTAACAAGTTTCTCATGTTATGAAACTGTATTGGCAGATACGATGAGTTCAAAAGCAGGAATTACTTTTTCGAATAGTTATATTCCTTCTACAATCATCGATCCAATCATACCAGATGGTTCTATTTTAATAGACCAAATATCTGATGACCAGGTGAATGAGAAGGTGTTACCAAAAACAGGTGGGCATTCGTCCTTCCCAATTCAATATGTGGGGTTAGGAAGTGTGTTAGCAGCTTTAGGTATTTTCGTAATACTAGTTAGAAACAATAATAGGGAAAATAGAAACAATGTTTCTATTTAATAAATAAACTTACAATAATGGAGGCAAGTTATGAAATTAGCAAAATTAGCATTAGCAGGTGCAGTATCATTAACAACATTAGCAGGAGGAACATCAGCATTCGCAGAAGAAGCTGGAAAAATGAACTCTTTAACGGATGTAACTTTTACAGAAAATAAAGAAGTTACAAAACCAATTAACCCAATCGATGAAGAGGAAGAAGTAACAACACCTGGAAATCCAGATGATCCAAAAGACCCAAAAGATCCCAAAAACCCAGATGATCCAGAAAATCCAGATGATAACAATCATGAAGATGGAACACAAGGTCCATTAAGTATTGACTATGTATCTAACTTCCACTTTGGTAAGCATGACATTTCTGGTAGTGACAAAGTTTACTATGCAAAATTAGATATAGTAAAAGGTAAAGATGGCGGAAATAAAGAGGTTCCAAACTTCGTACAAGTAACAGATAACCGTGGTACGAACAAAGGATGGAAACTAACTGTAAAACAAAACGGTCAATTTAAAGCAGGTAACGAAGAATTAACAGGTGCTGAAATGAAGTTAAGCAATCCATTTGTAAACTCTGCAACGGATAAAAAATATGCTCCAGAAGCAAAAGAGGTAACATTAAATCCAGATGGCTCTACACAAGAAGTAGCAACTGCTGCAGCTGGTAAAGGTATGGGAACATGGACAACTGCTTATGGCCAAAATATTGAAGAAGGTTCAAACAGCATCAGCTTATCTGTACCAGGTACAACTGCAAAAGTAAAAGATGCGAAATATAAAGCATCATTAACTTGGACTTTAGAAGATACACCACAATAAGCTAGAACAAATTAAAATAAAACGAAATAGTAAATAAAAAAGGAGATAAAGAATATGAAATTAACAAAATTAGCGTTAGCAGGCGCAGTATCATTAACAACATTAGCGGGAGGAACATCAGCTTTCGCAGCAGAGAAAGATGGAGGAACGCTAAATTCAAACGCATTTATCAAATTTGAAAAAAATACAACTACTGTAGATCCAACAAATCCAACAGACCCAACTGAAGTAGTAGATCCAGTGGTTGATCCAGAGAATCCAGATGATACTCATGATAAGGGAACGAACGGCCCATTAAGCATTGATTATGTATCAAACTTTAACTTTGAAACACAAAAAGCATCTGGTAACAATGAAGTATACTATGCAAAATTAGATACAGTGCAAAATAAAAAGGGCGAACAAAAAGAAGTACCAAACTTTGTACAAGTAACAGATAACCGTGGTACAAACGCAGGATGGAAATTGTCAGTAACACAAAATGGTCAATTTAAAACTGAAAAGGGTGCTGAATTAACAGGTGCTGCTTTAACATTAAAAAATGGTACATTAAATTCAGCAGCTGGAAGCGATGCTCCAACAGCTGCACAAAATATCGCATTAACTCCAGGTGTAGCATCTGATGTGACAACTGCTGGGGAAGAGCAAGGTATGGGAACATGGACAAACGCTTTTGGTAAGGACGCAACTCAAGGTAAAGAAAGCGTAGAGCTAACTGTACCAGGTAAAACGAAAAAAGAGCAAGATAAATATAAAACAACTCTAACGTGGGAATTAAAAGACGCACCTATGTAATATTGCCTATGTAGGTACAATGAACAAAGAGATAAAGATAGGTTTCCTATCTTTATCTCTTTCGTTTGTATATTAAATGATGAAATATAGGAGGAACATAATATGAAGTCTATGAAAAAAATACTTGTTAGCTTATTAACTATTGTATTTCTTTTTAATATTGCAGGCATGAAGGCACATGCAGCAGAAATGAAATTTGCAGTAACAGCAGTGATTCCAGAAAATCAGGTGGATAAAAATCAGACGTATTTTGATTTAAGAGTGGAGCCAGGGCAAAAACAAACGCTTCAAGTGCAAATGAAAAATGATACGGATAAAGAAGTTGTCGTAGAAACACATGCAAATACAGCTATTACAAATAGTAACGGAATTACTGATTATAGCATGATTGACCCTCAACTCGACTCTACTCTTAAAATCCCATTTTCCAAAATTGCCAAAGTACAAAAAGAGACAAAAATCCCAGCTAAAAGTACAGTAACATTAAATGTAAATATTGAAATACCAAATGAATCTTTTGATGGGGTTATTTTAGGTGGATTGTATTTTAAAGAAAAAGAAGATGAAAAAGAAAAGAAAAAGTCTAAAGAGGTACAAATTGAAAATAAATATGCATATGCAATTGGTGTTGTATTAAGAGAAACAGACACCGTTGTAAAACCTGATATGAAATTAAATGACGTAAAGCCAGGACAAGTAAATGCACGTAACGTAGTAACAGCGAATTTACAAAATATCAAACCAGCTATGTTAAAGAATTTAAGTGTAGATGCAAAGGTATATACGGAAAAAGGAAAAGATGTTCTGCATGAAACAAAAAAAGAGAATTTACGTATGGCACCGAATTCCAATTTCGATTACGCAATTAGCTGGGATAATAAGGCATTAGAGCCAGGCACATATCGCTTAGAAATGAAAGCAACTGACGGAGATCAAAAGTGGGAATGGACAAAGAAATTTACGATCGAAGGGAAAGAAGCGAAAAAATTAAATGACAGAGCAGTAGAAGCGAAAAAAGATTATACACTTTACTATATTATTGGAGGAGTGTTGTTACTAATCTTATTACTAGCGTTTGTGTTTTGGTTAGGAAAGCGCTCGAAGAAAAAAGAGGAACAGAAAGAAAAATAAGTTAGAGCTTAAGTAGAGGGAGCTTAATATCTCCTTTACAAACACTGCCTATAATTTAGGTAGTGTTTTTTTGTTTAGGGAGAATTGATGTAGAAAGAGAAATGATACATTGGAGAGGCGAAACAATTGTATTACATAAATGCTAACTTCGGAAATTGCGCAGCTACCCTTCATTGTTGCGAAATAACATTGCGCCCGCGCGAAAAGAGTTTTCGGTGAAATGGTTGCAACCTAACAGTATAATGTAATTAAAGGCAAAACAATCACTCGCGAGAATTAAATTACTTAATTTACTACCTTGAATTAAGTGATTTAGTAACTGTTTTGACGTATCTTTACTTCTCTATCAAAGTGTGAATAGAGTTTACAAGTGTGTTGGGTATCTAGTGCTTTTACTATTTTCAATTTTACCCCTAAATAAATTTAAAATACGAAAACTAGATACCCGAATCTTTCCTGCTTTTATAAACTTTGTAACAAGAACTGACGTTACCCTTGTTATTATTGATAAATATAAGTTAGGAAAATTTTGAGTAAGTGAGTTACTCTAATCTCTTAAATTTCTATACATCGTAGTGATAGAAATTTCTACTTACCTTTTTCATCTGTTGTTAATTTAGAAAAGAGCCTTCTATATGGAAGGCTCTTTTTCGTATTTGTATAGCTATAATAATTGCAGTTTGTACGTGTGTTTTAGTAGTTTGAAATAATAAATAAAATGTAAAGGTTTTCATTTTGTATTGTCAAAATAATGTCAAATTCATATTATTGGAAAAGTAATACATTTATAATATAATAATTAACAAGATATATTACACCATGTTAATTAACTAGGTGTAATATATCTTGTTAAATTACATAATAACTAGCTTTATTGTACACGATTTTGACATAAAGGAATGATTAGTTTGAGTACAGATGTAAAAGCAAGCAACGTGAAAACTAAAACAAAAGGAGCCGATCTTGTTGTCGATTGTTTAACAGAGCAAGGAGTTACGCATGTTTTCGGTATTCCAGGGGCAAAAATTGATTCTGTGTTTGATGTGTTAAAGGAACGTGGACCAGAGTTAATCGTTTGTCGTCATGAACAAAATGCAGCATTTATGGCAGCGGCAGTTGGAAGATTAACAGGAAAACCAGGTGTATGTCTCGTTACATCAGGACCAGGAACATCAAATTTAGCGACAGGTCTTGTTACTGCTACGGCAGAGAGTGATCCCGTTGTTGCTTTAGCGGGTGCAGTGCCGCGTACAGATCGTTTAAAACGTACGCATCAATCTATGGATAATGCTGCACTATTCGAACCAATCACAAAATATAGCGTAGAAGTAGAACACCCTGATAATGTACCAGAAGCACTGACAAATGCATTCCGAAGTGCAACTTCTACTCATCCGGGCGCAACGCTTGTGAGCCTTCCGCAAGATGTGATGACTGCTGAAACGTCTGTTTCATCTATTGGTACGCTTTCTCAGCCGCAACTTGGTATCGCTCCCACACATAAAATTACAGCAGTTGTAGAACAAATTAAATCTGCAAAATTACCAGTTATTTTACTTGGTATGAGAGCGAGCACAAATGAAGTAACAAAAGCAGTTCGTGAATTAATTGCTGATACACAATTGCCTGTTGTTGAAACATATCAAGCAGCTGGAGCAATTTCACGTGAATTAGAAGATCATTTCTTTGGACGCGTTGGATTATTCCGCAATCAACCAGGTGATATTTTATTAGAAGAAGCGGATCTCGTGTTATCTATTGGGTATGATCCAATTGAGTATGATCCGAAGTTTTGGAATAAGTTAGGTGATAGAGAAATTATTCATCTTGATGATCATCAAGCCGATATCGATCATGACTATCAACCAAGTTCTGAATTAATTGGTGATATTGCATTAACTGTAAATAGCATCGCGCAGCAATTACCGAAACTTATTTTAACAACGAAATCAGAAGCGATATTAGATCAATTACGTGCGAAATTATCAGAACAAGCCGAAGTACCAGTTCGCGATTCAGAAGGGCTTACACATCCACTGCAAGTCATTCGTACACTTCGTTCCTTAATTGATGATGAAACAACGGTGGCATGTGACATCGGTTCCCATTACATTTGGATGGCGAGATGTTTCCGTTCATATGAACCACGCCGATTATTATTTAGTAACGGTATGCAAACGTTAGGTGTTGCACTTCCATGGGCAATTGCAGCGACATTAGTGGAACCAGGTAAGAAAGTTGTTTCTGTTTCTGGAGACGGCGGTTTCTTATTCTCTGCAATGGAATTAGAAACAGCGGTACGTCTTAATGCTCCGATTGTTCACCTTGTTTGGAGAGATGGTACATATGATATGGTGGCCTTCCAACAAATGATGAAATACGGCAGAACATCAGCAACGGAATTTGGTGATGTTGATATTGTAAAATATGCAGAAAGCTTCGGTGCTACTGGACTTCGCGTCAATCAGCCAGAAGAGTTAGAAGATGTGTTAAAAGAAGCATTGAAAGCAGAAGGCCCTGTAGTTGTAGATATTCCAATTGATTACCGTGATAACATGAAATTGAGTGAAAAATTACTACCGAACCAATTAAATTAGTGATAAAGGGGTAGAAAAACATGAGTATGGCACAGTTACTAGATATAGATGCCAAAAAAGTGAAAATGAATAATGAAGTATATCAAACATCAACAATGCTAGCTTTATTGGATGGTATATATGATGGGATCATCAATTTTGAACAGTTAAAAGAACACGGTGATTTTGGCATCGGTACATTCGATCAATTAGATGGTGAAATGATTGCTTTTGATAGGGAGTTTTATCATTTACGTTCCGACGGTTCAGTAGAAATGGTAGCGCCGGAAGAAACAACACCGTTTGCGACTGTAACGCATTTTGAGAAAGAAATGAGCTATAAAATTGAACGTTCGATGAATCGTGAAGAAGTAGAAGCTTTATTACAAGAACTTATGCCAAGTAAAAATTTATTTTATGGTATTCGCATGGACGGCACATTTCGTGAAGTAAGAACGAGAACAGTTCCGCGTCAAGCAAAACCATATACACCGCTTGTTGAAGTAACAAAATCACAGCCGATTTTTTCTTTCGTAAATACAAAAGGAACAATGGCCGGATTTTGGACACCAGATTATGCGCAAGGTATTGGGGTAGCGGGTTTCCACTTGCATTATATTGATGATGAGCGGAGCGGGGGCGGACATGTTTTTGATTTTGTTGTAGACAACTGTACCATCCAAATTTGCCAAAAAGCACATATGCATTTAGCACTCCCAGAAACAGCTGATTTTATGGCAGCGAATTTATCGAGAGAAAATCTTGAAAATGATATTGCGACTGCAGAAGGTGCGGAGTAAAAAAGAAAGCGATATTTTGAAAAGATTCTTTTTCATGAAGAACCTTTTTGTGTTATGAGAAATGAGATTTAAGAGTATAACTATGTTTCGTGAGATCATATAAAGAAACTTGTTATATGTGGAATCTGATTGTTTGTTAAAAATTTGATTGGTGGAAATCTTGGATAAGTGTAACCAAAAGCTGTATTCATTAAAGATCTCCTATATTTTGTTGTCTATAAACCCTATATACCGTAGACTCAATAGCGTGAAAAGCGACAAAAAACCTCCTTACGTATAAGGAGGTTTTTTGCTTATTTTTTATTTGAAAGTCACTCTTATATCATATATACGTTTTACTTCGAAATAAATGGATGTTTATCAAAATAAAACCGCCAAGGATAATGAACAGCTTCTTCTGCATAATCAATATTGATACGGGGTCCAGCCATAATCTCATATTGAGAAGATAAGTGTTCTTCTTTAGAGACTAATTCAATATATAATTCATCACCTTGCAGTGATAAGCCGCGTTCTTCTAACGTAATGCCAAGTGCACGGCATAGTTTCCCAGGGCCATTTGTTAAGTTTTTGTATTGTGCTTTCGTAAGCTCTGTTTTACCATAACGCGCCATTTTCATTTCTTCTATTCCATCGACGGGTTCTAGTGCCCGGATCAGAACGCCTTGCGGGGTGCCGACTGGAGCCGTGATGACATTAAAACAATGGTACATGCCATAAATAAGATATACATAAGCATGTCCTGGTGCGCCAAACATAACTTCCGTCCGCTCCGTGCGTCTTCCGCCATAGCTATGTGCCGCTTTATCATCTGGTCCTTTATATGCTTCGACTTCTACAATGAATCCACTTCGCTTTATCCCATCGACTATATGTACAAGCTTATGCCCAAGTAGCTTTTTAGCAACTTCTAATGTATCGCCCTCATAAAAAGAAGGAGGTGCTTTCATATCGGTATCTCCTTTACTAATGATATACGTATATATTAAACCAAATTTGTGTGCGAGATTCTAACTCGTTCTAATTAATAAATTTCTTTCATAAATTAGGGATAGGGTAAAAGCAGCTAAGAGGAGGGAATACGACATGATTTATCGCTTGTTGGCTCTTAATATAGATGGGACACTCGTGCAGAAAAATGGGAAGATACCAAAAGGAACACGAGAAGCTCTTGATTTTGTAAAGCGAAAAGGTGTGTATGTTACGCTGTTTACAAGCAGGCACTTTCAATCTGCTCATAAAATAGCGAAGTCATTAAAACTAGATTCCATATTAGTTACGCATAGCGGCGCTTTTATTTCTGCTTCATTAGATAAACCGCTCGTTCAAAAACGATTATCAGAAGAAAAGACGTTTAATATTGTGCAAGTACTGGAACATTTTGAATGTAATGTCCGGATTTCACATGAACGTTTTTCTATCGGTAACCGTGAGCGCAATACACCGAATTTAATTGCCCGTACTGTATTATCAAGCACAGAACCACTATTTTATCCTGTTCAATTTGTGGATTCATTAGGTGATGCACTTCGCGATCAGCCTGTTGCAGCTCCGAAAATTGATGTTGTGTTTTCAAGTAGAGGAGAAAAAGACCGTGCGCTCAAAACATTGAAAAAAGCATTTGAAAATGTGGAGTATATAGAATCTGGTGGGGGAAGGATAGAAATTCTTCCGCTGCATGTATCAAAATTAAGAGGGTTACAATTATTAGGAGAACACCTTGGAGTAGAACTGAGTGAAATGGTGGCAATTGGAGATAGTTTGGAAGATTTAGATGTCATTGCGAGTGTTGGATTGGGAGTGGCAATGGGGGATGCACCTATTCCAGTGAAGCAAGCAGCAGACTGGATTACGCGTTCCAATGGTGAAAACGGAGTGGAATATATGATTAAGGAACATTTCCGAAAGCAATTTCCAATTCCATTTTTAAAAAATCATTCACAGGTTCATAAACGGTGATAGGGTTTCTAAAAAACGTAGCTTAAAAGCTACGTTTTTTAGTGTCTTTATTCCACAGTTTTGTGAGGCTTTTCCGGGAAAATGAGGTAAAAGCTTCTGTATTGACCTGTACACGCCCTTCAAGTAAACTAAAGAGAGTTTACAAATGAAAAGGTGATAAGTGTTGTTAATTTCAATAAAAACGTTACAAGATGATCGTTTTCTACGTCCGCTGCAAAATATTAGCGGCTTATTTTTTGAAGAAAGCACGATAGGATTTGAGAAAGAAGATGCGAATCTTATTGTTGAAATACAGATAGAAGGAAACGTGACAGCTTCAGCTCGTTTAACAGACGCCCAGACTGGTGATATATATGAAGAAACGTTTTCAAAAGATTTATCTTCTTTTACAGAAGAAAAAGAACGTATGAAACAGGTAAAGCATGTCGTTTCTTATGTGTATCTTTCTGTTTTACAGCAGTTAACTGGAATTGAACAGAGCTGGGGAATTTTAACAGGGGTGCGACCAACGAAACTTCTTCATAAGATGCTTCAAAATGGTATGTCAAAAGAAGAAGCGCATAAAGAACTTCGTGAAAGCTATTTAATTCATGAAGAAAAGATTGAACTTCTGCAGCGCATTGTTGATTGCCAATTAGCAGTTGTTCCAGATTTATATCGTTTAAAAGAAGAGGTAAGTATTTATATCGGTATTCCGTTCTGTCCGACAAAATGTGCATATTGTACATTCCCGGCGTATGCGATTAATGGACGTCAAGGATCAGTTGATTCTTTCTTAGGCGGTTTGCATTATGAAGTTCGTGAAATTGGTAAGTTCCTAAAAGAAAAAGGTGTTAAAGTTACAACGATTTATTACGGCGGCGGTACGCCAACAAGTATTACAGCAGAAGAGATGGACATGTTGTATGAAGAAATGTATCAATCATTCCCAGATGTAACAAAAGTACGTGAAGTAACGGTTGAGGCAGGTCGTCCAGATACGATTACGCCAGAAAAGCTAGAAGTATTAAATAAGTGGAATATTGACCGCATTAGTATTAATCCACAGTCGTATCATCAAGAAACGTTAAAAGCAATCGGGCGCCATCATACGGTGGAAGAAACGATTGAGAAGTATCATCTGGCACGTCAAATGGGAATGAACAATATTAATATGGATTTAATTATTGGTCTTCCTGGTGAAGGATTAGAAATTTTCAAACATACGTTAGATGAGACAGAAAAGTTAATGCCAGAATCATTAACAGTTCACACATTATCATTTAAGCGTGCTTCTGAAATGACGCAAAACAAGCGTAAATATAAAGTGGCAGGCCGCGAAGAAATTACCGCGATGATGCATGAAGCAGAAGAGTGGACGAAGAATCATAATTACGTACCATATTATTTATACCGCCAAAAGAACATTTTAGGTAACTTAGAAAATGTTGGCTACGCAATGCCTTCGCAAGAAAGCATTTATAATATCGTGATTATGGAAGAAGTACAATCGATTATCGGTCTTGGTTGCGGTGCATCAAGTAAATTTGTGCATCCAAAGACAGGGGCAATTACGCATTTCGCAAACCCGAAAGATCCGAAATCATATAATGATGGTTATATCAAATATACAGAAGATAAGCTTGAAATTTTAAAAGAGCTATTTTCTTAAGAGAAGGGACTGGCCTGAAGTTTCGCATGTTGCGAGGCTTTAGGTTTCAGTCTTTTTTTTATAAAAACCATTTCTTTTGGGTAGGAGAGAGCGTCCGCCCATGCATAGAAGCGGTCAGTGCCTTTTTTAGCGCCATATCAAGTAAAAACAAAGGTGGAAAATGAGTGGAAATCTGCTTTTGTTTTTCAAAGCTGTGATTTGGATGCTAGAAAATCAAAATGAATCTATGTTTGTAAAACAGTGTCGAGAATGATCAGAAAAAGAAGGTAAAAATGTAGAGGAAATGTCAACTTATAGACGAAATGATAGATTTATGAAAGTTAAAAGGGGGTATAGTTTGGCATGTATATGACGATTGGGAGGATTTTTGATTTAACGGTTGGCAAGTATCCGAATAAAGAAGCGTTAGTAGAACCAGAAAGGAATATTCGCTGGACGTATAAAGAATGGGACGAACAGGTAAATAAAACGGCGCATGCTTTGCTTGCAGAAGGTGTGAAAAAGGGAGATACCGTATCTGTTTATTTATATAACTGCCGTGAATTTGTAAACGTTTACCTCGCTTGCGCTAAGATCGGCGCAATCTTCAATCCGATTAATTTCCGCTTAAAAGCAAAAGAAGTAGCTTACATTCTTCAAGATGCGTCTTCAAAAGTTGTTGTATTCGAAAAAGCTGTTGAACAAACAGTTGCGATGATTGAACGAGATTTTCCAAACAGTTCTTTTTGGTACATAGAAGATCATGCACCTTCATATGCTGCTTCTTATCATGAAAAAGTAAATGCAGCGTCATCTGAACCGGTGGATATTGTTATTGAGGAAACAGATTATTGCTCAATGCTTTATACAAGTGGTACAACAGGTCATCCAAAAGGGGTTCTGCATCGTCATCGTGAAATGGCTGAACATAGTATGATTTGTACGTATTTCTTAAAATATAACCGTGATAGCGCCGGTCTTGCTGTAGCACCGATGTACCATTGCGGTGAATTAAATGCTGGTATTATACCAAGGATTCAAGTTGGCGGGAAAAATATTATTTTACACCATTTTGATACAAAGACGGTATTACATACAATTGAAAAAGAAAAAATCACGACATTCTTTGGTGCGCCAACGATGTGGAATATGATGTTACAAGAAGATTTGTCACAGTATGAATTAAGATCGATGAAAATTGGGATATACGGCGGAGCAGCGATGGCACCGGCACTTGTAAAAGAATGTAAAGAACGTTTGCATATTGATCTTGTTCAAATTTACGGAATGACAGAGATGGGTCCGGTTATTGCATTCTTGGTAGAGGAAGATCAAATTACGAAAGCTGGTTCAGCTGGAACACCTTGTTTTAGTCACGAAATTCGAATTGTAAAACCGAACGAAGAGGGACCGGCAGAACCAGATGATGTACTGCCGCCGTATGAAGTCGGAGAAATTATTTCACGTGGACCAACGATGATGGCAGGATATCATAATCGCGCGGAAGCGACAGCAAAGTCTATATATAAAGGGTGGTACCATTCAGGTGATCTCGGTTATTTTGACAAAGATGGTTATCTATATGTAGCAGATCGCGTTGACGATATGGTGATTAGTGGCGGAGTGAATATCTATCCGCGTGAAATTGAAGACTTCTTGCATAGCCATCCTAGCATATTAGATGTGGCTGTACTTGGTGAACCGGATGAGTTGTGGGGGGAACGCGTTGTTGCGGTAGTGGTCAAAAAAGAGGAACATATTACAGCAGAAGATTTAGAAAGGTATTGCAAAGAAAGTGATGAATTAGCTGACTATAAACGTCCGCGTCACTATATATTTGCAGATGAGCTACCTCGTAATGCGAGCGGGAAATTGCAGAAGTTTGTGTTGAGAGAATCACTAAAGGGTGCTAAAAAGTAAAATAATAGCTTTTCAATTTGTTTTATTACAAGTTAAGATATTTTTTGAAATTCTTTGTTAAAGAGAAGATTTATAAAATGTTGCATATTATAAAAAGGATAGAGAAAGCAGAAAATATTTATGCTTTCTCTATCCTTTTTTGTACTACATATAGCTTTATTATCATAACGTTTAGGTTTTACTACACTAGAATTTTTTTAAGAACGTGCAGTGTTTTCTACAAATTCTTTTATTTTCATGCTTAATACTGAATGTGTACTTTAGTATATGAGTTTGTATTCTCCTTTAAGAAAGTTCATTTCACGAACAATTATATAAAAATATTAATATGAGTTATTTTAACGGTAATTATTAGACTTTTATGATATTTTACTTGTTTTTTGTTCGGTTCTTGTTACAATAGTAGTTTGGTTCATATGAAACTAAAAACTACTAAAAGGAGAAGTATTAAGAAATGTTTAAAAAATCTGCATCAATTGTCTTAGCATCTAGTATACTTTTTATTCCTATAAAAGGACTAGCTGAAACCGTACCAACTTACAATACAGCAACTACAACAAATAACACTGTCCCCCCAAAAAAACAATCTGGATGGATTCAACAAAATGGTACATGGTATTACTTCAATCTAGATGGAACTGTAGCAAAAGGTTGGTTACAAAACAGTGATACTTGGTATTTCTTAAATTCAAGCGGAGCTATGCAAACAGGATGGGTATTTGATGGTAGCGCTTGGTATTACCTAAATTCTAGTGGAGCTATGCAAACAGGATGGGTATTTGATAGTGGAGCTTGGTATTATTTAAGCTCAAATGGAGCTATGAAAACAGGGTGGCTTCTCGAAGGTAACCAGTGGTATTACCTAAATTCTAGTGGAGCCATGCAAACAGGATGGGTATCTGATGGTAGCGCTTGGTACTATCTAAACTCAAATGGTGCTATGAAAACAGGATGGCTTCTTGAAGGTAACCAGTGGTACTACTTAAATTCAAATGGCTCGATGAAAACTGGTTGGCTACAGGAAGGAAGTGCATGGTACTATTTACAGTCAAATGGTGTTATGCAAACTGGATTCGCTTCTATTAATGGAGAAACATACTATTTCAATAACAGTGGTACTTGGATTCCTAAAAATAAAATTACCGCTACTTCATACATAAATCTTGATTTAACGTATGCTTCAAATGTTACTGGTAAAGAAATTGATGCCGATATTAAAAAGTATCAACCAGATAGTCCATTAATTGGACATGGAGCTGACTTTGTTGCAGCTCAGGCTAAGTATGGTGTTAACGCGCTTTATTTAGCGGCACATGCTATTTTGGAATCTGGATATGGTAAATCTGAAATCGCATATCGCAAACATAATTTATTTGGTTTGCGCGCTTATGATTGGGATCCGTTTAAATATGCGAAATATTTACCAACTTTCGGTGATAGCATTGCCTATAATGCCGATTATGTAAGAGATAAATATTTAGAGGAAAATGGATCATATTATTATGGGCCTACATTACAAGGGATGAATGTGATGTATTCAACAGATCAGGAATGGTCTACCAAAATCGCAAAAATTATGGAACGTATTAAACCTTTCCAAAAGCAAGATTATTTATATGCAACAAAATTACCTAAAAATCAAAATACATTAAATGTTGACGGACTTTCAAATAACATTCCATATAAAACATATCAACAAGGGGCGACAGCAAAAGCGAAACAAGCTACTTCTTATTACGTGGTGCCATATCCATTTGATGGAGAAATTAAAAGTCAGTCTGTTACAGCAAACGTCCAAAGTACATTAGCATTAGGCAAATCGGTATATGTTTATCGCGAGGATCCAAACGGATGGATTGAATTTTCATTTGAAAAAAATGGGGATAAATACTGGGTATTAAAAACTGGATTAAACATGTAGACGGCACAACTTTTAGGAAAAAGCTACAAGAGCCATAGCTTCTGAGGAAAGTATGATGCATTTTTACTTAAGTAAAGATAGAAACTCCAATCAGCCGAGCGCCTTTTTCAAAAAGGTCTTGGCTTTTTTGTATGCGTTCATTCTTTTTTTGAATAGAACCGGTGCACATAGTGTGAAAAACAATGTACCATTTCTTCTTTCGTACATTCACCTTGTATGTACGAATTTTGCCACCATATTTGATTCTTGTGTATGAAAGCGGGGTGGAAATATGTTTCTTATTACATGAGGCTATGTAGAAGTCTTATCAAATAAAAAAGTACAACACTACATATGAGTGGTGTACTTCTCTATATGATGTACAATATGAAAGACAAGATATCAGGTATATAACCATCATGTACAATCACTTATCTTTCGTTTTTATTTGCGTGAAAAACCTTCTTCATCAAGGTATTCTGCAGCTTCTGGATAAGAATTAAATGTTCCATCTAAATTCACGCCAGCATATACATTCCACATATCATCTTCTTGGATAAGAGTAAGGATGTGTCCATCTTCATTCTGCCATTCTTCTTCTTTAGTAGGTGCAGCTTGTGCTACAACTTCTTCTGGCTCTTGAGATAGAAGTTCAATTGATTTTTCAATTAATGAGCGTAATTCGTCTGCTGAAAATTCACGGATGTTAACCATGCCTTTATCATCTGTTTTATAACCGCTAATACCGCCTGCGTATACAAAGCCATTACCATTTGGATGTAAATGATAAACGACGTTCTTTTTGTCTAAGCGGCTTTCTTCAAAGTGAAAGTTCACACGTTTTAATGATACGTTCTTTCTTTCCAACTCTGGGAAAGATTCGATAATCGATAATTTTTCTTCAAAAGTTAGCATAATGCCTCCAAATATATAGTAAAAGATTTAATCTGTTCATTATAGCACAGTCGCTTATCTTTCCAAAGGTAGAATACATGAATACGGTTACTTCACGAGACTGTAAAGAGTTTCTTCTAAAAGTCACTGACGAATGCGCTTTTCGGACGTTACAATGGTACGTGGACATTACCCGCATTAACTGGTAGTAACACTCCCACCTTAGAAGTCGGTGAGAGCAAGGAAGTGAGGTAGGAGATGAACTGCCGGTAAATGCCCGATTGGTGTGGGCTAATAATTAGTGGGGATGAAGAAAACCCCCCACTGATTAAAGTCTCACTTTATATTGCGGTGATTTTTTTATGGTTCAAAAGATAGCAAAGGAGTGCTTAGCAGGTTTTACTGTTGCGATTGCATTCGGGATTGCAGTGACAGGAACATCTATCTGAAGGTGCGTTAGTTGGATTTAGGTGCGAGTGTAACGCTTGAACATGTACAACTACATATTGAACAGACACTGTTTAGCTTGACGAATGATAAGCAAAGAGAAAAGTTGAAAATGGTGAAAGAGCGGTAGAGGTGTAAGAGAAAAAGCGTCTTTCTGAAAGAGAAGAACGCTTTTTTCTTTGAAGAATGATACATTATACACTTTGTGGAACGGTTAAGTACTGTGCAATATATAAGCACATTTCCTTTTCGAAATTACTATATGTATATAAGAAGATTTCAAGACCTTCTCTTTGATAAATATGTATAGGATCTTCCTGTTGATATTGCCGTAATTCGATTGCTTCTTTTAAATTATGCATCGCATCTAAATAATTTGCCCAGTGTTGATCGAGAGAGTGTAAGCCTACTTGTTGTAATGCTTGTTCTAGTTCTGTACGATCATGTAGCGCGCGCACTTGATCCAAATAGCTTGCAATTGTATTTGCTAACAATTTATTGAGCGCTTCAATTGAGTTCACCGTGCTTGCTGACAATGTTGGTAGTTCTTCTATTGGCATAATAGATTGTAATTCTTCTATTAATGCAGTGAAATTCCATTCTTCTGGAATCATTTCTTCCAGAAGGTATTTTTTAGCGGTAGAATCAATTGTATGCTCTATCATTGGAAGTGCTGTTTCGGTTATACTTGTTTCTTCACGTAAGAAACGATTGCGAAGTTTATAGATTACATGTCGATGATCATGAATAACGTCGTCTAACTTTACATGATATTCACGAATGGAAAGGTGAGTGCCCTCACAAATGAGTTGTGTACGATTCACTAAATCATGTATTTTTGGAGTGAGAATGAGTCCGTTATCGTCCGTTTTTAATGATTTCTTTAGTTTTGCTACTTCTTCTTGAGCAAAGCGCTGGAACATATCATCTTCTAATGAAAGGAAAAATTGTGAACTACCAGGGTCACCTTGTCTACCAGCTCGACCTTTTAATTGGTTATCGACACGTCGAGATTCATGACGTTCTGTCCCGATAACATGTAGACCTCCAAGTTCGGGTACACCGTCTTCTAATAAAATATCTGTACCGCGACCAGCCATATTTGTAGCGATTGTAATTTGGCCTTTTTGTCCAGCTTTTGCAATGAAAGCAGCTTCTTGTTCTGTGCTTTTTGCATGTAGTAATTGATAAGATAAATTTGCTTTATCTAAATAACGAGCAGTCACTTCCGATTGCAGGGTGGATCTTGTTTCGATTAAAATAGGCTGACCTTTGGCATGTCGTTTCATAACTTCTTCACGAACTGCATTATACTTATTATCAGCCGTCATATAAACTAGGTCTTTTGCATCTTCACGAATGATAGGACGATTTGTTGGAATTGGTATAATATCCATACCGTATACATGATTAAGCTCTTTTTCCGCTGTACTTGTCATTCCGGATAAAGTCGGGTACATACGAAAGAAATTTTGAAGTGTAATAGACGCTTGTGTCTGATTTTCTTCTGTAATTTTCAAGCCTTCTTTCGCCGCAATTGCTTGATGTAAGCCATTGCTTAATGAACGTCCGTCCAGTACACGTCTTGTAAACATGTCAATCAGCATAATTTTGTTATTGTGCACGATATAATCAATATCTCGTTGGAATGTAACATATGCATACAAAGCTAGTGTCATATAATGATAAAGACGTTGATGTTTCATATTATATAAGTTATCAATATGAAATAAATCTTGTATTTTGGTTATTCCCTTATGTGTAAATTTAGATGACTTTGTCTCTGCATCATATGTATAGTGAATGGTGTCTTGAAATGACTTGATTGCTTTTGCGCATAAGTAATGTAATTTAGAACTGTCAGTTTTTTGTCCAGTAATAATGAATGGAGCTTTAGCTTCATCAATTAAAATGTTATCAATTTCATCAATAATTGCAAAATGATAAGGGCGTTGTACCTGTGAGAGCGATGAAGTTTGCATGTTATCTCGAAGGTAATCAAGGGCAAATTCAGCTCCGGTTCCGTATGTAATATCGGCTCCATATGCATGTTTTTTTTCAAGAGGTTCCATTTCTGGAATGTTTAATTCGACTTGTAATCCAAGAAATTCGTGAATCTGACCGATTAAATTTTTATCACGTTTTGCTAAATATTCATTCACTGTAATAACGTGTACACCTTTTCCTTCTAAGGCACGTACATAGGTTGGCAGGGAAGAAGTGAGTGTTTTTCCCTCTCCGGTTGGCATTTCTACAATATTTCCTTCTAATAATATGAGTCCTCCAATTAACTGAGTATCATAATGGCGTAATCCAAGTACACGCTTTGCCGCTTCACGAACGACAGCAAATGCTTCCACTTTTATATCATGAATTGTTTTTCCTTTTTGAAGAATCCCCTTGAAAATCGTAGTTTTTTCGCGTAATGCCATGTCAGATAGTGTTTCCATTTGCGGTTCAAGTGCATTAATTTCACCAATGAGTAGTTCATATTTCTTGAGCTTGCGTTTTGGTGAGTCCCCCAATATTTTTTTGAACGAATTCAACATGCTATTTACACCCCTCTTACTGACAATAGCCTCATTATAGCACATGTTATTAGGAACAAGTAGAAGTAGTAAGTAGAAGTAAAAGGCGAATGATGATATATGGAAAATTAAATATAAGTCCTTTTGTCCGATTTATCCCGCATTAACGGGCAGTAAGACCCCCACCTCAAGATTCAGAGTGAAAAGAGGAATCTTGAGGTGGGGGATGAAGAAAACCGCCACTGATTAAAGTTTCACTATATAGTTTTTAGAAAATAAAGTGATAGTAGTGCTGTAAAAATGAAAAGTAGCATCCAAATAAATGGATGCTACTTTTGAAGGTTTTTTAGTCTGCTCTTAAATCAACAATGACGTAGGCTAATATGACGACAAAGAAAATACTAACAGCTGGTGCAGTTAATACATGTCCAGCCGTAAAGGCAATACCTAGTGCCAGTACAATCACGCTGGCAAGTAGCATATATCTTACAGTCATAATCGATTTGAAGTTCGTAATGACACGGATGAATAATCGAATTCCAAAATAAACAAAAGGTAACAGATAAAGCAAGAAACCAATGATTCCAAATGCAAAGAATAAATCATGAAAGTCCATTTCAATCAGCTTAATTGTATTTTTATCTGCATAGTTTCCTGAATACCCCATACCGAGTAACTTTTGTGATGTAGGGGCTTCTTTATAGTATTGTTTATACATTTGTAAGAATTTATCACGGTCACTATAAATTAAACTATTCATTTCTCCACTTGTTAATTTTCCTTCTGCATCTTCAGGATCCTCTGTAATTACCTTGCCGTCTTTTCTTGCTTGTTCTTCGCTTGCTAATTTTTTATCTTCATATATTTGTAAATGAATGCCCATATTTTTGGCGATAGGAGTAAGTGGTGTGACTGCCAATAAACCGCCTAGTACAACGAGAGCAACAAGGGCATTAACAAGATGTGCAAACCCTTTACCTACTTTTTTACGATTCATTATATACTCAATAAAAGAAAAGAGAAGTGCAATGCCAAGTGTAAGGACAATTGCGCCATACCCTACTTTTGTTCCAACCATAATACTGGCATACATCGCTAAAATTGTTGGAATCCAGTAGTATATTTTCGAAAAAGAAGTTGTTTTTTGTACAGAGTAGAGTACAACCATTGGGAACGTGATTGCTAAAATAGAACTCAATTCATTTCCCGCAAAGAACCATCCTCTAGAGCCGATTTTGTCGTACGAGTAACTTGAGAAATCTGTTCCGGATGCTATAGATACAACCATAACCATACTTACAATTAGCGCTGCATATAAGAAATATGTAATGAGTTTATCTGAAGCATAGTGTTTATCTTTTAATTCTTTAAATACAAGAATGTATCCAAACAGTAAAACGATTGGATAGGTACTTTTTAAAATAAATTTAATTTCCTCGCCAAAAGAAATTGGTTGTTTGACGATCAGATTGTTTACAAGACCGGCAGCAAGCATGATGCCAAGTAAGACTAGATAGAAAACGTATTTCTTATTACCAGGTTGTTTCCAATTGAAAAGTAGATATCCTAGAGCGAGAGTCATAAAGGCAAATCTTACTACAATTCCGACTGTCGCACTCATGTGTAATGTGTAAATAGAAAAAGATGTTAATAAATCTAAAATTGGTTGCAACACAATGAATAGTAACAGGAAATGTGGGAAGTAGTTATTCGTCTGGTTCAACTTGTTAACCATGGTTTCCTCCATTTCTTCATTTTTACATGATAAGGTTCATACATCAAAATAAGAATACACCATTTTATTATAACGGTAAATAGAAGCGGATATGCGAAAAATATGTTTTAATTCAGTTGCTTTTTTACATGATAATGGTAAGATTCCTAAATTTTCGGGAATATTAGACAGAAAATTACGAAAAAAGAAGGGTTTTCTACCTCTTTTCTTTAATTATACAAGTATAATCTTTAGAGAAGAAAGAGGGATATATAATGGAAGTAAAAAGTAAAGCAGAGTCTGTAGTTGTGAAATATGAAGGACGAGTAGCAACAATTATGATGAATCGCCCAGAAGTATTAAATGCATTAGATGAACCTACGCTCAAAGAATTATTAACAAAACTGAAAGAAGTAGCTGAGAGCTCCGTTCATATTGTCGTACTATGCGGAAATGGACGTGGTTTTTCTGCGGGTGGAGATATTAAATCTATGCTTTCCAGTAATGATGAAAGCAAGTTTGAAAGTATTATGAATACCATTTCTGAAATAGTTGTTACATTATATACGATGCCAAAACTAGTGATCAGCGCAATCCATGGCCCAACTGCGGGACTTGGCTTAAGTATTGCTTTAACAGCTGATTATGTATTGGCAGATATTTCATCGATCATTGCGATGAACTTTATTGGAATCGCTTTAATACCAGACGGCGGAGGGCATTTCTTCTTACAAAAACGTCTCGGTGAAAATACAGCAAAACAAATCATTTGGGAAGGGAAAAAGTTATCTGCAACAGAAGCGCTAGAACTTGGATTAATTGACGAAGTGATCGGAGAAAACTTCCAAGGTGCTGTGAAACAAAAAATCAATGAATGGCTTCAAAAACCAATTAAAGCAATGATTCAAACGAAACAAATTTTATGTGAAGTCAATCGCTCAAACCTAGAACAAACACTGCAACTAGAAAAGCGCGGACAATACGCAATGAGAAAAACAGCTGATCATAGAGAGGGAATTGCTGCATTTTTAGAAAAACGTCCGCCAGCGTTTAAGGGGGAATAAAAGGGAAGAAAGTGTTAACACATTTTAGTATAATTGTGTTAGCACTTTTTTATTGGGAGATATAGATGAGAAAAAGAGTTATTGTGATGATACTTTTATTTGTTATGTACATTACGTTGCATAGCACTCCTAGTTTAGCAGTCCGAACGGCTATTTTTCTTTCGGGACATCCTACTATTGCTTTTCAGGGAGAAATTCAAAAGAGATCGAATCCATATCAAGAAGCGATACCAGAATCACTGCGGGTGATATATGGAGAGGAGCAAGAGGGTTATGATGTATATTATTTCCCTAGTCCATATGCGAAGGAAAAAGAGCGAGGCTGGGGAAGTGCGTACGTAAAGAAAGTATGGTTTATGTACAATGCGGAATTAGGTGAATTGTAAGGAATGAAAGGGGCGATAGAGAGACTATGTCAACTTATAACAAGCTAGTTAGAGATCTTGTTCCAGAAAAGATTTTAATGTCTGGAAAAACATATACGTCGAAGAAATTAACAGGTCAAGCATACATAGAAGCATTAGCGAAAATCGGGACAGAAGAAATCCGTGAATTTGCCTCAATGAAAGAACGAGAGCACGCACTAGACTCACTTGCGGATGCACTAGAAATCATTATTTCGCTAGCGCGTGCAGAAGGAGCAACATTAGAGGATGTTGAACGTCTCCGTAAGCAAAAAGAAGAAGAGCGCGGTGGGTTTGAAAGAGGAATCTATTTGCTGGATGTTTCGGAGGAGTAGTTTGATAGAGGGGATCTATTTTAGACAGGGAGAGAATGACATGGAAAACAGCAAACACTTGTATCAGGTTGGGGACTATCGTCTATGGCTAAACACTGAAACAGGAGCCCTGCAAATGAAACTTGATGGGAATAGAGAATTGTACAATATACCGAAGAATACGAAATTGTACGAGCGGCTATTAAATGACTTTTTCAGCAAGCCAGTAGAGCAGGAAAATAAGTAGTTAAGACAATTGATAGTTGCATATAATAGATGAACAGCTCCCTTTTTAGAAAGAAGGAGCTGTTTATTTTAATTTTTCCGGATTTTTGATTTTAATTGAAGCAACTTCCCGCAATCTAAGCAAACGGTATAGATTTTCTGTGAACCAATACCCATTTTTTTATGTAAAGGACGAAGATTGATATAATTTGTTGCTTGTACAAATGAATTTCCTCCGCAATTTTTGCAATGCATGCTATTCACCCTCTACTATTTATAATATTAAAAAATTTGTAATTCTGAAATGGTTAGGGAAGTATTTTTTGTTTTACTGACATTATATAATTTTAGAAAAGAAATATACAAAGATCCCCAACGTTATTAGTAGTGGTTTCGTGACAATTCCGTTATACTGAATATTAGAAAAACGAAGTGGGGGGACCAACATTGGCACATCATGCAAAAGAAACAATGGAACTTATTAAACAGCTTGTTTCCATTCCAAGCCCATCTGGAAACACAGGGAAAATCATTCATTTTATTGAAAACTACGTAAAAGAATGGAATGTAGAAACGAAGCGTAACAATAAAGGTGCGCTTATCTTAACATTAAAAGGACAAAACGACGAGCAGCATCGCTTACTAACTGCTCACGTTGATACATTAGGCGCAATGGTAAAAGAAATTAAATCTGACGGTCGCCTTCGTTTATCAATGATCGGCGGATTTCGCTGGAACTCTGTTGAAGGAGAATATTGCGAAATCGAAACAGCAAGCGGAAAAACATATACAGGTACAATCTTAATGCATCAAACATCTGTCCACGTTTACAAAGATGCAGGCGAAGCAAAACGCGATGAAAAAAATATAGAAGTTCGCATTGATGAGCGCGTATCTTCAGCAGATGAAGTTCGTGAGCTCGGAATTGAAATAGGGGACTTTGTCTCATTTGACCCACGCGTCCAAATTACAGAGAGCGGCTACATAAAATCGCGTCACTTAGACGATAAAGTAAGCGTGGCAATTCTACTAAAATTAATTAAAAGATTACAAGACGAAAATATCACATTGCCATATACAACACATTTCTTAATCTCTAATAATGAAGAAATTGGCTATGGTGGTAACTCTAACATCCCAGAAGAAACAGTAGAATACTTAGCTGTTGATATGGGGGCACTGGGAGACGGGCAAGCATCAGATGAATACACAGTATCTATTTGCGCGAAAGACTCTAGCGGTCCATACCACTACGGTTTACGCAAACATCTAGTAAATCTTGCAAAAGAAAACAATATTGAATATAAAGTAGACATCTATCCATACTACGGATCAGATGCATCCGCTGCAATCCGCGCTGGCTTTGACGTGAAGCATGCACTAATAGGAGCGGGAATTGATTCTTCTCACGCATTCGAGCGTACACATGAAAGTTCGATTGCGCATACAGAGGCGCTTGTGTTTGCTTATGTGATGTCTGAGTTGATTAGGGAATAATAGAATAGAAATTAGGAAGAGCTAGCTGATTGAAAGTGCTGATGTAAGGGCATTTTCAATCAGCTTTTTGTTTTAAGAGATTAAGAGAGGATAATACTAGTTATTTTAAATTCGAGATAGTATTGTATGTTACGGTTTAATTATTTTTAGAGGGAATAGTATGAAAAAAGTATTGGCGGGAGAAATAGCTGTTAGTTTTTTACTAGCAGGATGCGAAGGTGATGAAAATACTAGAAAATAAGGATATTAATTCTAGTAAAGACAATAAGAACGAAGCAAAAGTGAGCTAGGAAATACAAGGATCACAAGTGAATCCGCAAGTACAGAGCCGTTACACCGTTGCGATGAATCCTTTTGAAGAGGATACTTATACATTGTATGTGTTTGCGAATAATGAAAAACATGAAACACAGGTGGATATATGTGCAGGGGCTACAGCTGGGGATGAGATATGCAAAGGGACATATCAACTTGCACTTCAATCGACGAGTTCCGTATTGTATTTACAAGAAGCACAAATGGAGACAACGTGCTGCAGAAGCAATTTACTCCGGAATTTTAGATTACTATGAGTGGAAAGGGAATGACGTTTCGGCTTACCGTTTATAATAGATAGAGAGGCTCCCGTGATGGGGAGCCTCTTTTTTGTGTGGCACGGTGAAATTTGACGGGCAGTCGATATCGTTTTTATACATGCTTATCTGCCTGATCTAGCAGGTTTGCCAGTATCATGCTATTTTCCTGATCTGCATCATACTGCACAATATCGTCATACTCAAATAGCTCGAATTCTTCACCAAATTCCTGTTTCATGAATTCGATAAATTCGCTAATGTTTTTCTCAATCTCTTTATTGCGGCGAAACTCCATCATAATCGTCCGAAATCTGTGCGGGGGAATATCGCATTTAATATGATAAGACTTGCTAATACTAAAAGAATCCCCTGAATCGTATAAACTGTATGTATACAACAGAAACTCAGCTCCTTTTCTTACATGATATGTATATCGTTCCCGTTTTTATGAGATGCTTATTCGCAAAAAGAGGCTACTCCGTTTGGGTAGCCTCTTTTTGTATGACGGAATTTGTCGGAAGGTCGATATCTTATGTCGAATCGCCGATATATTTGAAAGAACGATCGATATCGTTTTATCGATAAATTATGATGAGTTACTTTTCCTTAAGTTCTTCTTGTTTGGCTGCTAATAAGTTACGTAAAACATGCCCTCGGTAGCTTTCTAGTTTTCTTCCTTCTAAATAACGAACACCTAATTTTTTTAATTCGGCTACGTACCATCCTTTTGATCCAAAATGCATGGAAATCACTTCCTTTTTTCTTTTAAACAGTATATGTCTTAGAATTGATAAATTTCGCTTTTTATAACAGATAACTGACTTTAAAATAAATGTTGAATATTCTGTCAATTTATATTATGATTAGCTTATTATCCGATGACAGCGATTAGCCTCTCTGCATGCCCGGATACAAATTCGTTCAATTTCATAGAAGATAATTGGCTTCTTTCCACTTGAACTTCCTTAGCAGGAAGACGAGCCATAGGGATAGAGACAGTAAAATCCAATGTAACTTTTACATTGTTTTTCTGGCTCTTTTTATTTTTTTCAGAAAGCGTTATCACAAATGGTGATGTTTCAATCGTATGAAGGATTTATGAAAATGAATACTTATAGGTTGGTGATCTTTTTGGCGAAAGAAAAACAGGAATTGCAAAAAGACTTGAAAACCAGACATATCACGATGATTTCAATTGGCGGGGTAATCGGGGGCGGATTATTTGTAGGAAGTGGAGCAATTATTCAATCAACAGGTCCAGCTGCCATTTTGTCTTATATGATTGGGGCTTTAATGGTTGTGCTTGTGATGCGGATGCTTGGAGAGATGGCTGCGGTAAATCCTGATAGTGGTTCTTTTTCAACATACGCCCATAAAGCAATTGGGCCTTGGGCAGGCTACACAATCGGTTGGTTATATTGGTTCAATTGGCTCATTATTATCGCAATTGAAGCAGTGTTGTTAGGGGTGATGATTAACAATTGGTTCCCAGCCATACCAACATGGATTGCGAGTTTGTTCGTGCTGATTATTATGACAATGACAAATATTTATTCAGTGAAGTTATATGGAGAGTTTGAATATTGGTTAGCGTTCATTAAAGTTGTAGCCATTCTAGCATTTTTAGCGTTAGGAATTGCGATGATTTTTGGAGTGGTTCCTGGTGTGGACAGGCCAAGTCTTTCGATTATTACTGAAAACGGAGGCTTTTTTCCAAAAGGGATTATGCCTGTACTACTTAGCGTTGTATTTATTTCTTTCTCTTTATCGGGGAGTGAGGTAGCTGCGATTGCGGCTGGAGAATCTGAAAATCCAGAGAAGAATGTAATCAGGGCGATTAACAGTGTTGTATGGCGCCTTATGATTTTCTTTGTAGGATCTGTATCGATTTTAGTTATTTTTATGCCGTGGAACAACGCAGAATTATTAAAACTGCCGTATGCAAGTTTATTTCAGATGGCAGGAATCCCTGCAGCTGCGGAAATGATGAACGGAGTTGTGTTTCTGTCGCTCCTTTCGGTTATGAATTCCGGCATATACACGAGTTCCCGTATGTTATTTTCGCTTGCGAAAAAGGGAGACGCTCCTTCGGTTTTTTCAAAGTTAAACAGCCGCGGGACACCGGTTTGGGCGATCTATGCAAGTATCACATTTGCCTTCATTTGTGCCATGCTCAAGTTCATCTCTCCTGATAAACTATTTGCTTTTTTAGCGAATAGTTCAGGCGGCGTTACGATGCTCATGTATATGTTCGTTGCCGTTTCTCATATTCGCTTACGAAGAAAAGCGGAACGGGAAGATCCAGGAAAACTAAAGGTGAAAATGTGGCTCTTTCCTTATCTCACTTACGCTACACTTGCGATGATTATTACGATATTTGTTGCACAAGCATTTATCGCGGATATGCGTATGCAATTTTATATGACAATGCTAGCGGCTGCTATCGTAATCGCAATCTATTTCCTCAGAGATAGAAATAAGCGAATACCAATAGAAGAAGAGTTTTCGATTATAAAAGATTCAAAGGTTAGCATAGAGAAGGAGTAAGAAAGGGGTATATTCCATGTTAAAAGAAGAGCAAAATATTGTAACGACAAAATCTAATCAATTACATGAAAGAAGAAATAATGCGGTGCCTGGAGGGTCTTATAATATTACGCAGTTATATGTGAAATCGGCAAAAGGGGCAATCATCACGGATGTAGATGGCAATGAATTAATAGATTTTGCAGGAGGGATTGGTATGCAAAATGTTGGGCATTGTCATCCGAAGGTCGTACAAGCCATTCAAAGCCAAGTGGAATCTTCTATTCATAGTTGTTTTCATGTAGCGCCGTATGAAAGCTATATTGAATTAGCTGAGAGAATGAACGAGTTAACGCCAGGAGATTGTAAGAAAAAAACGATGTTTGCTAATAGCGGGGCAGAAGCGGTAGAAAATGCGATAAAAATCGCAAGAAAAGCGACTGGGCGCAGCGCGATTGTTTCATTTGAGCGTGCGTATCATGGACGTACACTCATGACAATGTCGCTTACGAGTAAAGTAAAACCGTATAAACATGGATTTGGTCCATTTGCATCAGATGTGTACAAACTACCTTATCCATATTATTACCGTGCGGAAAACGATTTGTCGCAAGAAGAAATAGATGCGCAAATCTTAGCGTATTTTGAACGTTTTATGTTAGAGGAAGTAGCAAGTGATAATATCGCTGCCATCATTTTAGAACCGCTTCAAGGTGAAGGTGGATTTATCGTTCCAAGTACTACGTTTATACAAGGCGTCAGAAACCTTTGCGATAAATATGGAATCATTATGATTGCTGATGAAATTCAAACGGGCTTTGCTCGTACAGGAAGTTTGTTTGCAATGGACCATTTTGGCGTGGTGCCTGATTTAATGACATTTTCAAAATTGATTGCTGCCGGGATGCCGCTTAGCGCAGTGACAGGAAGAGCAGAATTGATGGATGCTCCTGAGCCAGGACAACTTGGCGGTACTTTCTCAGGAAGCCCAGTTGCTTGCGCAGCTGCACTCGCTGTTTTAGATGTAATTGAAGAAGAGCAGTTAGTAGAACGCGCGCGAGTAATCGGTAGCCGTATGATGGAAGTGTTCCATAGTTGGAAGGAAAAATACGAATGTATTGGAGATGTGAGAGGTCTTGGGGCTATGGTAGCAATCGAGCTTGTAAAGGATCGAAATACGAAAGAACCGGCAACAGAAGAAGCAAAAGCGATTATGCAAGAAACACATAATAAAGGGGTAATCACAATAAGTGCTGGTATTTATGGAAATGTCCTTCGTTTCTTACCGCCGCTTGTTATAACAGATGAACAACTGGAGGAAGGGCTTCACATTCTTGAAACGGCAATTACGAAACTATCAAAATAGGAAACGATGATGGAGGCAGAGTAATGAGGTTTTTCAATTATATAAACGGTCAGTGGAAAGAGCCATCTACGAATCAATATTCAAAGAACGATAACCCGCATAATGGAGAAGTGTTAGGTGAATTTCCATTAAGCTCAAGAGAGGATACTGGGGCCGCGATTGCGTCAGCGAAAGAAGCGTTTCAAAGTTGGCAAGGGTTATCATTTCATGAGCGAGCGAGTTATTTATGGAAAGCAGCAGCAATTTTAAAAGAACGAGTGACGGAAATCGGTCAAGATTTAACGAGTGAAGAAGGAAAGACACTTGCCGAAGGGATAGGAGAAACGAAGCGAGCAATCAGCATTTTGGAATACTATGCGGGGGAAGCAAATCAGCCGGTAGGAGAAATGATTCCGTCTGCAAACCCGAAAACAATGCTTTATAGTAAACGTGTCGCAGTAGGACCAGTTGGGCTCATTACACCTTGGAATTTCCCGATTGCGATTCCAGCTTGGAAAATGGCGCCGGCACTGATTTATGGAAATACAGTTGTCATTAAACCTGCTGAAATTACACCAAAATCAGTCTATCATCTTGTGAATGCTTTTCATGAGGCGGAAATTCCGGCGGGGGTGATCAATTGTGTATTTGGAAAAGGATCAGTCGTTGGAGCAGAATTAACAGAAAACCCTGATATAAAAGCGATTTCTTTTACAGGTTCGAATGGTGTTGGAAAAACGATTCAACAAACAGCGATTGCAAGTAGAAAGAAAGTGCAGTTAGAAATGGGAGGAAAAAACCCATTAGTCGTATTAAAGGATGCTGATACCCAGAAGGCAGTCGATATTGCGATAAGAGGTGCATTTATGTCAACGGGGCAAAAATGCACAGCGACAAGCAGAGTGATTATTGAAGAGGAAATTTATGAGGAATTTCGAAATGAGCTCCTATTACGTACAGAGGCACTGAAAGTTGGAAATCCATTCGAACAAGATACGTTTATGGGACCATGCGTATCTGAGAACCAACAGCACTCTGTTTTATCGATGATTGAAGTAGGAAAGAAAGAAGCTTCTTTACTTTGCGGAGGCAAAGTACCAGAAGAAGATGCGTTAAAACAAGGATATTATGTCCTGCCGACTATTTTTGAAGATGTACCGCAAGATGCACGAATTGCGAAAGAAGAAATTTTCGGCCCTGTTATTTGTTTGTTTAAGGTGAAGAATTATCAGGAGGCGATTCATTTAGCGAACAATACAGAATATGGATTGAGCGCATCTGTTTGTACAAATAACCTCAGCCTAGCCCAGCAGTTCATTGACGATATGGAAGTTGGAATGGTTCATGTTAATTCAGAAACGGCAGGAGCAGAGCCGCAAGTTCCGTTTGGCGGAATGAAAAATTCGAGTGCGGGACCAAGAGAACAAGGAAAAACAGCTGCAGAATTTTATACGAGAGTAAAAACAGTATATATCGATCAAGTATAAGTTATTAAATGGGGGATGAACATGCGTAAAGGTACTTTTTTCATGGCAGGACACTCAAGACTTCCGAAAGGGATGGCTGTACGCAGTGTCTATGAAACATTAACAATTACAATAGAGGCAGATCACAAATATCACGTTATTATTGAAGCATCATGTACCCTTGCTACAGAACATGGGAGAGATTTTATTGCTCAAATTTTAAGAGGACATAGTTTACGAGATGGGATTGAAGAGATCACGCAAGAAATCTCGCACCATTATCAAGGAAAAGCACAAAATGCGATTATTAGCGCTTTAAAAGACTTGTACCGCCAATATACAAGCTATGTAAACGGAGAAAAGCCACAAGAAGAATATGAAGAAACAAATCTATAACAAACTGCCTAGTTTATTGCACTTTACTTTCTAAAGAGCATTCATAAACAAGAGCCAGTTATATTTCAGCTTATTTAGTGAGCGGAATATAACTGGCTTTTATTTTTATATCATGAGGAGGAAGGAAAATGTCAAAATCAAACCAAGGTGTAAAACAAAAAAGAAGATGTATGGAAAATGGTGTGGTGAAAACTTGTAAGATGTGTAAAGCGTGTGCAGCGATAAAGGAACTACCAAACGAACAAAAATTAAAATTGCGAAAGAAACATATTGACAGTGTAAATATTTTGAATTATCATTTAATTATAAAGTGATAAGATCCATATGAGAAATTAGCCTTCTCTATATCCGATCTTCATATTCTGTTTGCCCATATTTGAATAAAAAAACTGTCTATTATTACTGTACTTTAAGAGATTAAAGAACACTCGTAATGTAAAGCCAGTTGTACGTTTTCTACAATTTGTATTGTAGATGCGTATGACTGGCTTTTTTGCTTACTTAAACTAAAGGAGGAAATAACATGCCAGTGATTACGAAGCAAGAAGTGAAGATGAAGTTTGCAAAGAAATATGAGGGTTATGAAATTGTGCCTCATCCAGAACATAAACGTTTGTATCATATTGTGTTAGACGGGGAATTGCTTCAGCAATTTTTCCAAGAGGTAAAAGACCATTCGGAGCAATCACTGCAATACATTCCGTATTCTCGTTTTATCCTTGCTGATGGAATGAAAAAGCTCTTTGGTGAATCGTTTATGGAGAATGTTCGCGGTATTATTCATGATCGGGAAACAGGCGGATTTACAATTGGTGTACAGGGTGAAACGACAGATGCAGGAGATTATGTGAAGTTTGCAACGGCATTAACACATTTAATCGGTACGTCTAACTTTGATGCGATGACAGGAACATACTACGCAAGATTTAATGTGAAAGATACAGACAGCAGTGATTCGTATCTGCGCCAAGCGTATCGGCTATTCACGCTTCATACAGATGGAACATTTGTTGATGAACCGACAGACTGGCTTCTGATGATGAAAATAGAAGAAAAGAATGCAGTAGGGGGCGAATCACGTTTGCTTCATTTAGATGATTGGGAGGAGCTTGATAAGTTTCGTAAGCATCCACTCGCATCTGTTAAAATCACGTACAAAGCACCGCCAAGTAAAAACACACAAGAAATTGTATACCGTGAAACATTCTTTGATATAAACAATGCGCCATGCATTTGCTTTATCGATCAATTTGCTTATCCAGATAATATTGAACAGGCAACATATTTGAAGGAATTATCAAGCTCTGTGGAGAATTCACCAGCAACGCACGCATTAAAATTACCAGTTGGAGATCTCGTTCTATTAAACAATCTATTTTGGATGCACGGGCGCGCTCCTTTTGAGAAAAATAAAGATTTATATCGCGAGCTTATGCGTCAACGCGGTTGTTTTTCTAAATAATAGATGTGGCGGGTCTTACAATAAGGCCTGCCTTTCCTAATATATAAGGGGGGAAGTTATATGTATGATTTTCTAATTATCGGCGGAGGAATTGTTGGCCTTTCAACTGGAATGGCGTTAACGAAAAGATTTCCTCATGTCAAAATCGCAGTAATCGAAAAAGAAGACGAACTTGCGCATCATCAAACAGGACATAATAGCGGTGTCATCCATTCCGGCATTTACTATAAACCAGGCAGCTATAAAGCAAGGTTCGCAAAAGAAGGAAACGCAGCGATGGTAGAGTTTTGTAAGGAGAATGGCATTGCCTATGACATGTGCGGCAAGGTGATTGTAGCGACAGAACAAGAAGAACTTCCTCTTTTACATAACCTGTACGAAAGAGGTCTACAAAATGGGCTGAACATTTCTCAAATCGACCAAGGAGAATTAGCGGAAATCGAGCCTCACGTAAAAGGACTCGAGGCCATTCGCGTTCCTTCTTGCGGCATCGCCGATTATAAAGGAGTCAGTCATACATTTGCACGTTTTATAGAGGAGAGCGGAGGAGAAGTGCACTTAGGCACAAAAGCAGAACAAATTTTTGAGCACAAAGACTTCGTGACAATTGAAACAAACAAAGGCGCATTTGAAACGAAATTTCTCATTAACTGCGCTGGACTACATAGCGACCGAATCGCCAAAAAAACAGGAATACTAACAGACATGAAAATTGTCCCGTTCCGAGGCGAATATTACGAACTCGTTCCAGAAAAGCGTCACCTCGTCAAACACTTAATTTATCCTGTTCCAAATCCAGATTTTCCGTTTCTTGGTGTTCATTTTACAAGAATGATAAATGGAGACGTACATGCTGGGCCAAATGCAGTCTTAAGCTTTAAACGGGAAGGTTATACAAAAAAAGACTTTGATATAAAAGACTTCATCGAAACAATGACATACGCAGGCTTTTGGAAAATGGCAATGCCGAATATGAAAGAGGGCATGAAGGAAATGATTCGTTCTTTCAGTAAACAATCCTTTCTTAAAAGCTTGCAGCGCCTCATACCAGAACTTACAGAGAAAGATATCGTCCCAACGCACGCTGGCGTCAGAGCGCAGGCGATTTTATCGAATGGAAATATGGTAGATGATTTTTGCATTATCCCTGGTATAAATTCCATGCATATTTGTAATGCACCGTCTCCAGCGGCAACAGCGAGTTTGAAAATTGGAGAGGAAATTGTGGGCAAGGTGCCAGATGTAATTTTAGACCGGATTTTCTTGTCAAAAGCTACTTTTTGAGGTAGCTTTTTAATTTTTTTTGGTAAATAACAAAATTTGTTGAATTACGGATATATATTGAGAAACAAGCGATATCTTTGAAAAATAATTAATATAGGAGGGTAATACTCAATATTTCTGTATAAAATAGGATGTATACGGATATTTTCGAAATATTTATGAGGTGTAATTTCTTCTGTGAAAGCGCTTTATTCATTAACATACAATCCATATCGTTAGACAGGGAATTGATTTTATGAAACAATAGTAACAGGTAAGGAGAGGGTGCTTTTCCTTAAGTGCTTCGTATTGAATTTATTCTATAAGAGAAAGTGTGCTTAATGATTTTAAATGAAATAAGGAGCTGTTTTGATTATATGCAACAAAAAAATGATTTAGATTTTGGACCTCAAGATGTAAATGTAGTGAACCCAAAACAAGCCAGGAAAGCCGTTGTCGCTACTGGTATCGGGAATGCGATGGAATGGTTTGACTTTGGATTATATGCGTATTTGGCGGTTATTTTAAGTCAATTATTCTTCTCTGGTGTTCACAATAGTGGCTTACAGCTTGTACTAACATTTGGTACATTTGCTGCTGCCTTCTTAGTGAGGCCGATTGGTGGTATTTTCTTCGGTAGAATTGGTGATAAATATGGCCGAAAGATTGTGCTGAGTACAACGATTATTTTAATGGCACTTTCCACATTATTCATCGCGCTACTACCAACCTACGAACAAATTGGGATTTGGGCACCGATTTTATTATTAGTTGCTCGTATGGTTCAAGGATTTTCCACAGGAGGCGAATATTCAGGAGCGATGGTGTATATCGCTGAATCTTCTCCTGATAAGAAGCGTGGTATACTCGGTAGTGGCCTTGAAATTGGGACGCTTTCTGGTTACATCGCCGCTTCAGTAATTGTTACCGTTTTGACGGTAGTGTTAACAGATGAACAAATGCTTAGCTGGGGATGGCGTATCCCGTTCTTAATTGCTGCACCAATTGGTTTGGTCGGTTTATATTTACGCCGCCATTTAGATGAATCTCCTATATTCCAAGAGATGGAAAAGGCACAAGAGAATTCTGAAGAAGATGAACAATTTTCGTTCATTGATATTTTGAAATATCATAAAAAAGACTTTCTTTTAAGCACAGTAATTGTTGCCTTCTTTAATATTACGAACTATATGATCCTTTCTTATATTCCTTCTTATCTAACACAAGTATTAAAAATCAAAGAAACGACTGGTTTAATCATTATTTCAATTACGATGGCACTCATGATTCCACTGGCGCTTTATTTCGGGAAATTAAGCGATAAAGTTGGTAATAAACGTGTAGTACAATTCGGATTACTCGGTTTGACATTATGTTCAATTCCTGCCTTTTTACTAATCGGCAATGGACATATTGCGGCTATTTTTATAGGTATCTTTATTTTAGGTTTCTTCCTTAGTGTTTATGAAGGAACACTGCCTTCCTTATTACCATCTCTCTTTTTCACAGATGTACGTTATCGTGCACTCTCGATATCATTTAATATCTCCGTATCCATCTTTGGTGGAACAACACCGCTCGTATGTTCATATTTAGTTCATGCTACTGGAAATGCACTAGCACCCGCATTTTATTTAACTAGTGTCAGCTTAATTGGCTTACTTGTATTTAGCCTACTATTTATCACAACGTCAGGTCGCGCACTAAAAGGTTCGTACCCGACTGTAGAAACGAAAAAAGAAGCACACGAAATAGCGAAGCAAGACCCAGAAGAAGCACTTTGGTGGCATGAAGAATCTTTAGGAATTGAAGCAGAGAAACAATCATAATAATGATTGTTTGAATTTTCAATATAAATAGGTTGAAGGTTACTGCATGCAAAATATGAAAGGTGACTATTCGTTCAATTTTGAACGAATAGTCACCTTTTTTTCTTTATTTCTTTTTTATTTGGTTCTGTTGATCAGCTTAAAATTTATACTCTTTTATTAGAAAAATATGGGTATAATCAAATTGTGTAGAAAAATGTGAAACTTGAAAGGGAGGGGATCGTGATGCAGTTAGAACAACAAGATTTGTTCAAAGGGGAAAGAGTTGTTATGGAGCGAAAAGCGAATGCAATGATTGATTTTGAAGAATTTGGTATGAAAAAAATGAAATATAACCCTTTTAGAAAACAGGAAGCAATTGGCGGAAAGTTATATGTAACGAACTATCGGCTTATTTTCAAATCACATGCTATAAATCGTGTAAGAGGGATGTACAGTATCCTACTACCTATGATTCAATCTGTTAAGGATGCGTCTTTTCTTGTGGTTAAGAAAATTGAAGTGTTATCAAAAGATCATACGTACATATTTGTCGTTTGGGGAATTCAAGAGCTTTTAGAGGAAATAGAAAGAGTGAAGAGCAATCTTTCGGTAGAAGAGAAGATGTGGCTAGAAAATATAAGGGAATCTGATGAAGAAAAATGTGGGGAAGGATTAAAGAGATTCAAAGAGATGGAAGAGATTGTGGAAATAATGGAGCACTTGTATTAAAAGTAGTCGGTAAATATACAAAAACAAAAATCCCTCTTATTACAAATATCAAATGTAATAAGAGGGATCTTTTTATGATACAGCTTGCTCTTCTTTTTCTACACGGTGATCTTCCCAACACTCTGTGTTCTGTAAGCCAGGAATAGAATCAGCTTGGAAAACGGGTGTCTTTCCAGCTTTCTTTTGCTTGATATAGTCTGCTAAAGCGGCGTATGCAAATTTACCAAGAAGGGTAATGGCAATTAAATTTGTAAATACCATAAGACCCATAAATAAATCCGCCATATTCCAAACTGTTTGAAGCGTCGCAACGGAGCCGAATACAACCATCGCAACCACCGCAACGCGATAAATCATTAACCATGCTTTACTTTCTTTAATGAATGCAATATTTGTTTCACCATAGTAGTAGTTTCCTAGTAATGAACTAAACGCAAATAAGAAAATAATAATCGCTAAGAAACTGCTTGCCCATGGACCAATTTGTGAACTTAATGCGTTTTGTGTTAACTCAATTCCTTCTAAATTCGCTTGCTTATATACTCCAGAACATAGGACTATAAATGCTGTTGAAGTACATACTAAAAACGTATCAACGAAAACGCCAAGCGCTTGAACAAGTCCTTGCTTTACAGGGTGTGAGACATCTGATGTAGCGGCAGCATTTGGTGAACTACCCATACCAGCTTCCGTTGCGAATAAACCGCGCTGAATACCGAACTTCATTGCTGCCCCAATGCCACCCGCAACTGCTTGATCTAAACCAAATGCACCTTTAAAGATTTCCAAGAACACATCAGGTAATATATAGAAGTTTTTAATCACAACAAAAACAGCTACGGCGATATAAACAATAGCCATTGGCGGAACAATCGTTTCTGTAATACGTGCAATGCTTTTAATACCACCAAAAATAATAATCGCAACGAGTGTAGCCATTGCAATTCCTACGATGTAACGTTCTAACCCAAAAGCATTTTCAAATGCTAATGTTACTGTATTTGCTTGTACAGAGTTGAAAATTAACCCATAAGTAACGGTAATCAGAAGTGAGAACCAAACGCCCATCCAGCGTTTATTTAGCCCCTTTTCCATATAATAAGCGGGACCCCCGCGGAAGCCACGTCCGTCTTTTATCTTATAAATTTGTGCAAGCGTACACTCTACAAAACTTGTAGCGGCTCCAATAATCGCGATGAACCACATCCAAAATACTGCACCAGGACCACCCATTGAGATTGCCAGTGCTACACCAGCTAAGTTTCCGATACCAATACGAGCTGCTGCGCTTAAACAAAATGCTTGGAAGGGGGATATACTATCCTTTTTCTTTGTCTTGCGGTTAAATCCATTACTGATTAACCGTATCATGTCACTAAAATGGCTAATTTGTACAAATTTTAATTTGAAAGAAAAATAAAGCCCGAGGCCGATTAACATTACAATAAGAATATATGACCATAAAATGTTATTCGTTATCTCAAGGAATCTACTAAAAGTATCGATCATGTAATGCACTTCCTTTTTTTATTTATAAGAAAAGTATATTTTAAAAATATCGTAGAAGCAAATCGAGTGTGGGAGAACGTTGATTTATAAGGGTTTTTAATATTTTTCTGGCTTTTTTGTTTTTTCTGAAATAACTGCATGGATTGGGGGAAGATGGCGAATTTTGTCGTTTGGTCGATATGTTGTGTCGAATCGCTGATATATGATGAGAAACGGTCGATATATTTGGGAAAGCGCTGATATATTTGGGGGAATGGTTGGTATCGTTTTATCGATTGATAAAGATGTCTCAGAATTAATAATATCGAAGAATGAACAAAGGATTCTTTGTCTATTCCTTTTCTGTAGAGATGCTGTATAAGTATCGTACGGAAAAAAGGTGTAGAGGGAAATGACTGGGAGAATAAAAAGTTTATTACCTGAACAATCCCTTGATAAACAAGGGATTGTTAGGATGAATTATGATAGTTAAGAGTGCCTTGAACCAGATTTGCGGACAGCTAACGTATCTTTATCAGTCAGCTCAGCTTCAATGTGAGAAGTTTTCGAAGACTCCCCCATGCGCCAATAAGTGATAAAGCTTATCGCAATACAACCAGCTACATAGAAGTAGAAAAGCGATTCGTGTCCAATACTCTTCAGCCATAACGCAATGAACTCAGCCGTTCCGCCGAATACCGCAACAGTGATTGCGTAAGGGAATCCCACGCCAAGGGCACGGATTTCAGTTGGGAAGAGCTCAGCTTTTACAATCGCATTGATAGAAGTATAACCAGTAACAATAATGAGACCGACCATCATAAGTAAGAAAGCAACGATAGGATATGTCGTTTGCTCCATAATTAGGAACAGCGGTACTGTCAGTAAAGTTCCCAATATGCCGAAACTAATTAATAGCGGACGGCGTCCAATCCGGTCAGATAACATACCGGCAATCGGTTGAAGTACGACGAATACCAGTAAGGCAATAAAGTTAATCCAGCTAACGACTTCCTTAGGAAGACCTACAGTATTCACCATGAACTTTTGTAAATACGTTGTGTACGTATAGAAGGCAACAGTTCCACCGAGCGTTAGCCCGACTACTGTTAATACTGCTTTAGGATGTTTCATTAAAGTTTTAATGGTTCCAGCACTTTCGCGGCTTTTAGAATCCATTTTTGAGAACTGTTCCGACTCATCCATCGTACGGCGCAGCCATAATACAGCTACTGCTCCCATTGCTCCGATAATGAAGGGAATACGCCAGCCCCAAGATTTCATATCCGGCTCGCTGAGTATTTGCTGGAGAACGATCTGAACACCAAGTGCTACCAGCTGTCCCGCAACAAGTGTTACGTATTGAAAGCTCGAGTAGAAACCACGGCGACCGCTACTAGCCATTTCGGATAAATATGTAGCAGAGGTTCCGTACTCTCCACCTAATGATAATCCTTGAAGTAGACGTGCAAGAACGAGAATAATAGGGGCCATTATACCAATGGTGCTATAACCTGGCGTACAGGCAATGATTAGAGAACCACCAGCCATAATGGTAATAGAAAGCGTCAATGCAGCACGTCGACCATAACGATCCGCATAACGGCCCATCAACAGACTTCCGAGCGGGCGCATCAAGAAGCCAACGGCAAAAATAGCAGCCGTATTAAGCAATTGACTGGTCGGGTCTCCCTTAGGGAAGAACTCGGCCGAGAAATACACGGCGAAAGCAGAATAGACGTACCAGTCGTACCATTCAATCAGATTTCCAACTGAACCTTTGAAGATGTTTCCTGTGATGCGTTTTGTATTTGCGCGATGGGTGGATTGAGCCATGATTAAGATCCTCCTTTGAACAAATTTCTTTTCTACATTTGAAAAACATCATCATGAATTAAAAAAAATGAAAGCGGATTCAATGTAAAAAGAATTATAATATTCTGTCGAATTAATCGCAATATAATGAAAATTTTGTTCTTTTTGTACTTTATGTACATGGACATTTCTATTTTCGAAAAGGCAATTAATTTTTGTTTTTTAGGTATCTAGTTTGTGATAGATACCGTTATTCATGTTCCTTTGATTAAAAAGGAATCCAATTATATCCAAATAAGATTCGTGTTATAAAAAGGTTGATTAATGGTGGATTTTATAATAATAATTAAACAGAAGATTAATATTTTAGAATATTCTTTTAAATAGTAGATGTATATGTCGATAATTTTTTGTTAAAGGGTGTAAACATGAATAAATCGCTTAAATTTTCATTACAAACGAAGATACTCACTTTAATTATTACGCTCATTTTATTTGTTGTTTTTCTTTTGTCAGGAATATTTGTTTACATCCAGTCTGTTGATACGAAACGTCAAGTTGAACAGCTGGCCCTGCAGACGGCTAAATCTATTTCTTTTATGCCAGAGGTTAAAGAAGCATTTCACACTGGTCATTCTAAAAGTTACATCCAACCAATCGCTGAACAAGTTTGTGAGCAATCAGGCGCAGATAATGTAATCGTGGAAGATCGTCATGGCGTTGTCTATTCACACTCCGATCCCGATTGGATTGGTAGAGAAATAGACAATCTGTATAACGATCAAGCACTCAGTTTTGGAGGGTACTATACGCTAGAAGGAACAGGAACAACTGGTCCTGCTTTAATGGCGAAAGCACCGATTATTGTGGATTATGGGGACTATGATCAAGTAGTAGGGGTCGTTACAGTAGAGTTTCTGAAAAAAGGTATCCAGTCCAATATATTGAATCAAACGAAAGAAATTATTCTATTCTCGTTGGCTGTCTTGCTAGTTGGAATAGTTGGAGGGACGCTTTTAGCGCGAAGCATCCGAAAAGATACGCTTGGTCTTGAACCGAATGAAATTGCTTCGTTGTACCGAGAGCGTAATACGATACTGCTATCTATAAAAGAAGGAATCATTGCCATCGACCAAAAAGGGCTCATTACGATGATGAATACTTCTGCGAAGGATATGTTGAGTTTAGATAACGATTATTTACACCGACATATTACGGGAGTTTTTCCAGATTCTCATATGATGAGGGTACTTGAGATGGGGATTATGGAAAACAATCAAGAAATTCAGTTTAAAGATAAAGTGTTCATTTTAAATATGACACCTATAGTGGAAAATAGCCAAACTGTTGGCGTTGTATGTAGCTTCCGAGATAAAACAGAGTTACAAAGATTAATTGATACGATCTCTGAGGTGAGAAAATACTCAGAAGATTTACGTGCTCAAACTCATGAATTCACAAATAAGCTTTTTGTGTTATCAGGTTTACTTCAATTAGGTCATTATGCAGAGGCATTTGAATTTATCCAACAAGAATCTAGCGTTCATCAAAGTCAGAATCATATTTTATTTCATCAAATTCTTGATACAAAAGTACAGGCTATTCTACTCGGGAAATTGGGAACAGCGTCTGAGAAGAAAATTCAGTTCAATATTGAAGGTGATAGCACGCTTAATCCATTGCCAGATCATATTGAAATCTCACATCTTATCACTATCCTTGGAAACATGATTGACAATGCATTTGATGCGGTTAGTAATCAATCGGAAAAATGTGTCTCTTTTTTTGTTACGGATATTGGCAATGATGTTGTCTTTGAAGTGATAGACAGTGGAATAGGTGTGCCAAGTGAAAATATAGATACGATCTTTGAAAAAGGTTTCTCCACGAAAGGAAACAATCGCGGTTACGGATTATCGAATGTGAAAGAAATGGTAGACTCCCTTCAAGGAACGATTGAAATCACTAACTCAAAAAATGGAGGAGCTATTTTTACAATCTATCTTCCTAAGAAATTGGAGGAGAATAGATAAAGTAGGAGGGGGATGTACATATGTTGAAGGTTGCAATTGTAGAAGATGATTTCCGAGTAGCACAAATTCAGGAAGGCTTTTTATCAACAATAAAAGATATAAAAGTGGTAGGGAAAGCATTGAATACCAAAGAAGCAATGGAACTGTTAGAAAAAGAAGAAGTTGATTTACTTTTATTAGATATCTATTTACCAGATGGAAATGGTACAGACTTGTTGCCGAAGATTCACGTAAAGTTTCCAAACGTTGATGTGATTATGGTTACCGCAGCTAATGAAACAAGTATGCTCGAAAAAGCGATTCGAAACGGAGTATGTAATTATTTGATTAAACCTGTTACGCTCGAAAAATTCGTTCGTACTATTGAAGATTATAAGAAAAAGAAGCAACTATTAAATAGCCAGAGTGAAGTCAATCAGCCGTTAGTTGACATGTTTTTTGGTACTGCCCAAACAAACGATACTACTCAGAAAAACTTACCTACAGGTGTTGATCCGCTATCACTGCAAAAGGTAAAAACAATCATACGGGATTTAAAGGGCGGCATTACAATAGAAGAAATGGGAGAACAGATGGGAGCTTCACGAACAACCGCAAGAAGATATTTAGAGTATTTAGTTGCGACGAATGAATGCACAGTAGAGTATACATATGGCATTATCGGGCGTCCAGAACGTAAGTATCGCCTTGTATGAAACGGGGGATAGGAATCATAATCATGAGAAAAAGATCGTTCGCATTCATATGGCTACTTGCAGGGGCGATAGCAGGATGTTCTTTAGAAAAGCCCCAAACTACTAACAAACTAGACATAGACCAAGTGGAATTCGTTGCACCCAATGTTGCAGGTGCAGGGTGGGACTTAACAGCACGAGCGATGCAAAAAACATTGCAAGAAGAGAAAATTTTCACAAAACCAATTGTTGTAACGAACAAAGTAGGCGGCAGCGGTGACGTAGGATGGAAATATACAAAGAAAAAAGGCGGTCATGTACTTGCGATTAATTCGAGCTTACTCATAACGAATCATCTATTAGGTCACAGTAAGCTAACATATAAAGATTTCACACCGATTGCTACTTTAGCGGCCGAATGGGAAGTCGTGGTAGTGTCAAAAGATACTAGCATAAACAACGCAAAAGAGCTAATGGAGAAACTAAAGAAAGGCAAAAATAAGATGAAAATCGGCGTTGCCCCCGGTTTAGGCAATGACGATCACTTATCATTTGTACAAGTAAGTAAAGCATCTGGAATCAACCCTGCGGAGCTTAATTTTTTCGTCTATGAAGATAAAGAGAACGTGATAAATGCTTTAATTGATAAGCAAATTGATGTAGCGACACTAACCTTATCAGAAGCAGAAAAACAATACAAAGCAGGAAAAGTGAAGATATTAGCCGTATCCTCTCCCGAAAGGTTAAAAGAACTACCAGAAGTTCCAACTTGGAAAGAACAAGGGATTGATGTCGTATTTCAACATTGGAAAGGAGTTATGGGACCTCCTGATATGACAGAAGAAGAGGTTGCTTATTGGGATGGGGTTATTGGGAAAATGGTTGGAACAGATACGTGGAAAAGTATTTTGGTGGAGAAGGGATGGGGGAATTTTTATAAGGATAGTGGGGAGACGAGGTTGTTTTTGGAGCAAAAGAGTGAGGTGTATGAGGGATTGATGTATGGTTCGGGGGTGGGGGAATAATGGACAGTATTTCAAATGATAAGGTGTAAAAGTTATTTAATCATACGGTGTAGCGTATGATTTTTCTTTTGTAGATAGTTTGTTAAAATAGTAGTAATTGTAATTAATTGTAACTGTGGGGGTTAAATCCTAAAAATTTGTTTATAAGGTATGAAGAAAACTATATTCTTTTTATAAGTTTGTCCAATTTGTAAAATAGGATATAACTATGTTTGTGTTGTAGAAGAGGAGCGATTGTGTTGAAAAAAATTTGTGAAAAAATTCTAGAATTTCGTGATCAAAGAGATTGGAAACAATACCATAATGAGAAAGATTTGGCCATTTCAATTTCATTGGAAGCAAATGAGTTACTTGAAAATTTTCAATGGAAAAGTAGTGAAGAAGCGCTTGCTACATCTCGACAAAATATAAAGGAAGAGATGGCTGATGTATTTATATATTTAATTCAAATGGCCGACAAAATGAATGTAGATTTGGAGGAAGAAGTTCTTAAAAAGTTAGAGAAGAATGCAAAGAAATATCCGGTTCCTCAAAGAAGAGAAGGAACCGTCAAATAATTATTTATAATATATAAATATAAAACCTAAGCTGGTAACAGCTATCCTTGAATGGAAGACAAATAAGGATTTGGATCTATATTGTTTCTATGTGACAAAGGCTGGAGAAAGTAGGAAAGACCTATTATAGAAATTTAGGATCTTCTAATGTGTCGCTGTATATTGTGTTTGATGGAGATGCACAAGAACCAGTTAAAGAAACGATTCGTATCTATCAACCATAAGAATGAGGAGAATTATGTGAATTATTGTAAATGATGCAATGAAATAAGTTCTTAAAGATATTGTCGAATCTCTAAGAAAATAGTTTTGGACAACATGTGGTGTAGAAACAATGGAGGAGTTGGCTGTGAATTTAAGGAGTAATTTGATGTATACGGTTTAGGGAGAGGAAATAGAAAAATGATTATATATGAAGCAACTAAAAGTGAATTTCTAGAAGATGTATTTCATGATGAATTGGTTACAAATATTTGTAGTAATTATAATGAGAAAATTGGAAAGATAAATGAGAGAGAAGTAAGGGCATGGGATAATTCCATGCAGTATATGTATAGAGTGCTAAGCGATCAAGAAATACCTGATAATGCTGGAGTTGCGATTGAGTTTAAAATTCCCCATACTTCCAAGCGAGTTGATTTTCTTATTACTGGTACTGACAATAATGCTAGTCCATCTGTTGTGATTGTGGAGTTAAAGCAGTGGGGAAGTATTGAAAAAATTGAAGATAAAGAGGCTATTGTTAAAACAGCTATGAATAAGGGGATGGTTGAGACAACTCATCCATCGTACCAAGCCTGGTCTTATGCTGCTTTAATAAAAGACTATAATGAGAATGCACAGCAAGAAAATATGAATCTTTATCCATGTGCATATTTGCATAACTATATTAATTTAGGAGAAGTTGATCCTCTAACTGATTCTATTTATGAGTATTACATTGAAAAAGCTCCTGTTTTTGTTAAAGGTGATTCTGGAAAATTACGTGATTTTATTAAAAGAAATATTGTGTATGGAGATAACAAAGAGAACTTATATAAGATAGAAAAAGGTCGGATAAGACCTTCGAAGTCACTGCAAGATGTGCTCAACAGTATGTTGTTAGGGAATCAAGAATTTATCATGATTGATGGTCAAAAAGTCGTTTATGAAACAGCTCTAAAACTTGCAAATAAGGCAATTCGGACGAATACAAAACAAGTTTTAGTAGTGGAAGGTGGTCCTGGTACAGGGAAATCTGTCTTAGCTATCAATTTATTAGTAGAGGCAACAAATCGTAGCTTAGTAGCTCAGTATGTAACGAAGAATGCAGCACCAAGAAATATATATGCAACGAAGTTAAAACAAAGTTTTCGTAAGGGACATATTGATAATTTATTTAAAGGTTCAGGGAGTTACATAAATGCACCTACAAATGAATTTGATGTTCTTATCGTGGATGAAGCTCATCGACTTAATGAAAAATCTGGCATGTTTAATAATCTAGGAGAGAATCAAATTAAAGAAATTATAAATGCTTCCAAGCTATCTACATTTTTTATAGATGAAAGACAACGAGTTACTTTAAAAGACATAGGTAGTATTAGAGAAATTGAAAATTTCTCACAAGAGATTGGGGCAAATATAACAAAATTAAAACTAGATTCACAATTTCGATGTAACGGATCTGATGGTTATTTGAGTTGGCTTGATGATGTTTTACAAATTCGTGAAACAGCTAATTCTAACTATATCGGTACTAATTATGATTTTCGGGTATATTCAAATCCTAATGACTTAAGAAAAGAAATTGAGTTACTCAATGAAAACAACAATCGCTCCCAATTAGTAGCAGGATATTGCTGGGATTGGATTAAAGAAGGAAAGACAAATACGAATATGCATGACATCGTGTTACCTAATTATAATTTTGGGATGAGTTGGAATTTAAATAATTCTGCAACTTGGGCAATCGATAAAAATTCTATTCATGAGATAGGGTGTATTCATACATGCCAAGGTTTAGAATTTGATTATGTTGGTGTCATTATAGGTGATGATTTAGTCTTTCATGAAGGAGAAGTACTTACAGATTATACGAAACGTGCAAAAACGGACAACTCCTTAAAAGGTTTGAAAAAAATGTTGAAAGAAAAACCCGAGGAAGCTGAAAAACTTGCAGATGAAATTATTAGAAACACATACAGAACTTTAATGACAAGAGGGCAAAAAGGCTGTTTCATTTATTGTACCAATAAAGAATTAGAAGAGTATTTCAAGAAGAGATTTAATGAAATTCAACAAAATTATGGTGTGAATGAATTCTTTAGTAGACCATCTAGCGTGGCGGAGAATAAAGGATGTTATAAAAAAGAGGGAATAGATCAGTAGACGGAATTGTTTTTTTTATGACTATTTTTAATGTTTTCTTAACTAAAATTGTTTAACCGAAATAGATTAGCAGCTAAATTTGCTGTACTTATCTAGTCTCCATCATCAATCACCCTTTCATTCTATATTTATTTCTATTAGTATAAAGGGGATGAGAATAGTGGGCTAATTAATCTGAAATAGTAAATGAGATAATAACAATGACACAGGTTTGATCCCACTGATTAAAAAACATATTAGTTGTTAAAATATATAGAAGGAATCTTTTGTATGATAGAGTTTCTGTTAAGTCAAGGAGGACGCAATGAAAAAGAATATTTATGTTGTTGGAGCAGTAATTATTGAAGATGAGAAAATTTTATGTGCACAAAGGGGACCATCTAAAGCGCTGCCTCTTAAATGGGAATTTCCAGGTGGGAAAATAGAAGAGGGAGAGTCACCTCAAGAAGCATTGCAACGTGAAATTAATGAAGAAATGCATTGTAAAGTGCAGATTGGTGAAGAAATTGAGTATACTGCTTATGAGTATGATTTTGGTATTGTGCATTTGAAGACTTTTTACTGCAAGCTGATTGAGGGAAGCCCAGTGTTAACTGAGCATGTAGCGATGAAATGGTTATATCCAAATGAACTTGCCTCTTTAGATTGGGCACCTGCTGATATTCCGGCTATTGAGAAGTTATCAAAGGGATCTTTTGTGAAATAATGTTATAAAAAATACATGAAGCTATTCACAGTATGTGGATAGCTTCATGTATTTTTTATAGTAAATTTGCACCCTGAAACAGTGAGTATTACAATTAGTATAAAAATTTGTCAAAAATGGTGATCATATGGAGAATTTTATTCGAAAGTTAGAAGCATCTTTATATAGAGGGTTTATCGATCAAAAATCTAGTCAATCTGGGAATTATAAACCTAAGTTGTTAGTAAACAATGCAAGAAAAAATGAACATGTTTTAACTTCATTGCTGGAAGAGCTTGAAAATAGTACCTCCTTTATTTTTTCAGTCGCTTTTATTACAGAAAGTGGCCTGGCTACTTTAAAATCCCATCTTCTCGATCTGAAGCGAAAAGGAGTTAAAGGGCGAATATTAACATCAACGTTTTTAAATTTTAATCAACCAAAAGTATTTAGAGAACTAATGAAAATAGAAAATGTAGAAGTAAGATTAACAAATTTAGCCGGTTTTCATTCAAAAGGATACATATTTAACCATAAAACTCATTATTCGTTGATTGTTGGAAGTTCTAATTTAACAGCGCATGCGTTAAAAGTAAACTATGAATGGAATGTAAAGCTAACATCGCATGAAAACGGAGAGATTGTTCATCACTTCAAAAGTCAATTTGAAGAAGTGTGGAAAGACGCTCAAACATTAACTACAGAGTGGATTAATAATTACGAAAAAATTTACAAGCAAATTGATAATAAAGTAGCGGATCAAGTTATAGAATTACCTGGTCAATATAGTAATTCTATTGAGGAAGCTTTGAAAGTTGTTCCAAATAAAATGCAACAGGCAGCGCTGCAAGAAATACAGGCTGTTAGAGATGCTGGAAAAGACAAAGGATTGGTTATTTCGGCAACCGGAACGGGTAAAACATACTTGTCAGCATTTGATGTGAGACGTTTTGCACCTAAGCGTATGTTATTTATTGTTCATCGTGAGCAAATATTACTTAAATCAAAATCAGATTTCCAAAAAGTTCTTGGTGGTATTGATAACGATTTTGGAATATTCTCAGGATCGAATAAACAAACAGATGCCAAATATTTATTTGCGACCATTCAGACCATTTCAAAAAAAGATAACTTATCTCAATTTGATCCAGAGGCATTTGATTATATTTTAATAGATGAAGTTCATAAAGCTGGAGCACAGTCTTATCAAGACGTAATTGAGTATTTCAAACCTAAATTTTTAATGGGGATGACCGCTACACCTGAACGGACAGATAACGTCAATATTTATGAGTTATTTGATTACAATGTTGCATATGAAATTCGGTTACAGGAAGCACTTGAAGAAGATATGCTTTGTCCGTTTCATTACTTTGGAGTAACGGATTTTGAATATAATGGGGAAACGATTGATGATACTACAGTTTTATCTAAGCTTGTTACTGAAGAACGCGTAAATCATATAATTGAAAAAGTTCAATACTATGGTTTTTCTGGTGAAAAAGTAACAGGATTGATGTTTTGTAGTCGAAAAGAAGAGGCAGAACAATTATCCCGTGCACTAAACGAAAAGGGTTTCCGCACAGTAGCATTAACAGGGGACCATTCTCAAGAAGAAAGGGCACTTCAAGTAAATCAATTAGAAAACGGAATGCTTGATTATATTTTAACTGTAGATATTTTTAATGAGGGAATTGATATCCCAAGTATTAATCAAGTGGTCATGTTAAGGCAAACTCAATCTAGTATTATTTTTATTCAACAGCTTGGACGGGGACTTCGTAAGCATGATTCCAAAGATTTCGTTACGATCATTGATTTCATTGGTAATTATAAAAACAACTATTTAATTCCAATGGCGCTTTCAGGTGATAAATCACAAAACAAAGACAATATACGTAGACGTACAAATGATACAAGCTATATTAAAGGTATTTCAACGGTTAACTTTGAAGAAATAGCAAAAAAACAAATCTTTAAGGCTATTAATAATAGTAATTTAACTGCATTGAAAATTTTAAAAGAAGCTTATGTTGAGCTAAAAAATAGAATAGGTAGACTCCCATATCTATACGATTTTATATTAAACCACTCTATTGATCCTACTGTACTTGCGGAAGGGTATTCGAACTACTATCAGTTTCTATTAAAAATGAAAGAAGAAGTTCCTGTACTAACAGATTATGAAAATAAAGTTTTAACAATGTTTTCATTAGAAGTATTGAATGGAAAACGTAAACATGAAATTATTTTACTAGATTTGTTATTACGCCAAGAAAAGGTTAACCATGATGAGTATCTTAATTATTTAATAGAATCTAATTGTCAAACAGACGATGCTACCATAGCTTCAGTTCAACGTATTTTTGATTTATCATTCTTTACGCAAAATAGTAAGAAAAAATATGGAGAAAAACCAATTGTTACTTATTCTGAGCATAAAGACTATATGTTTAATGATTCAATCCGTGAGAGTTTAAAGCGAAATAATTATTTTAAAGAAATGATTATTGATATTATTCGAAGTGCAAAAGAAAAAAATGAATTTTATCAATGCGATAAACCGCTTACTTTGTACAAGAAATATTCAAGGAAAGATGCTTGTAAATTATTAAATTGGGATAATGATGAACACTCAACGATGTATGGATATAAAACTAAACATCATACTTGTCCAATATTTATTACGTATCATAAAAAGGATGAGGTAGAGTCTAGTGTGAATTATGGTGATGAGTTTCTCAACCAAGAAGTTCTTAAATGGTATACCAGAAGTAAGAGAACATTGAAGTCCCCAGAAGTCCAAACGATCATTGAGGCAGAAGAAAACAACATTGACATTCACATTTTTGTAAAAAAGGATGATGGTGAGGGGAGTGACTTTTACTATTTAGGTAAAGCAATTCCTGATAAAAAGAGCGTGGAACAAACGGAAATGGAAGATAAGAAGTCTGTTGTTACAATGAATATGATTATGGAGCATGCTGTTGAAAATAAAATTTATTCTTATATTAAGGAAGGACATGCTTTGAGTTGAATTTAAGCGATATGACCATTCATGATAAGAAGCTGCTAAATAATTAATTGATGAAAAGGTCCTCTAACAAATTTATGATAAATTTGTTAGAGGACCTTTTCAAATTTTAGGAATGCTGTATGGATGCGTATAGGAGAATAGGGTTCGTGTTATAATTGAAGAAAAATCCAATCGGAGGAATCCCAATGCCAACCCACAACAAACTAGTCCGCGACCGCATCCCAGAAATAATCAAACACAACGGAAAAACACCAATAACAAGAATACTAAATGATAAAGAATACATAGAAGAAGTAGGCAAGAAAATAGGAGAAGAGTTAACGGAGTATTTAGAAGCAGAAAGTAAAGATCATAAGGTAGAAGAACTAGCCGATCTATTAGAACTCATAAACACACTAGCTCAGCACGAAGGTGTAACACTTGAAGATGTGGAAAAAATACGGGAACAAAAAGCAGAACAACGCGGTGGTTTTCAGGAGCGAATCTTTTTAGTTGAGGTACATGATGACTAAAGTTTAGCTTAACCTTTAAAGCATATATTGGCTTAAAATTGTCCGAATATTTCACAAGCTGTTATAAAATAGATATATAAGATGCGAGAAAGAGCAAGATTTAACGGGGAGGCTTCCAAATGTATACGGACGAAGGAGGAAATTTACAACTAACGAGTCAAGCTCTTCAGATAATGAATAACGGAATTGCGGTTACAAACAATGATGGAACAATCACATTCAGCAATCCAGCATTTTGCAGCATGCTAAACAAAACAGAAAACGAAATAATAGGTAAGCACATATCAATGATTATTCCTAATCGTAAAAAGCTAGTAGTAAATCAGAATGATAGTTTGCACAAGTACGAGTGTAAGATTGGCAACCAAGTGTTCACCGTGAATGAATCCCTTGTATATCAAGATGGGAAAGAAGACGGATTGATTGTCATTTTAGAAAACAAGGAGAAAAGTATACAGTCCTTGGAAAGTACGATCAGCCGATATGAAAATGCTTTGAATTTATTGTCTGAATGTATTATAGGGGTGGATGAGCAAGGAATCATCAATTTTTTTAGTGGTGCTTATGCACAATTTTTAGGAATTGATGATCCGAAGGAAGCGATTGGGAAGCATTGTACGGAGGTTGTTGAGAATACGAGGATGCATATTATCGTGAAAACGGGACAGGTGGAAATTGGGCATATTCAGCGAGTTAATAGTCAGAATGTTATTGCAAATCGCATTCCTGTTATGAAGGAAGGGAGGGTTATTGGTGCGATTGGTAAAATCATGTTTCATGATATCCAGCAGTTTAAAGTTTTGGCGGATCAGATTAGCACAATGGAATCGAAGTTATCATACTATCAAACTGAGTTAAAGCGACTGCAAGAAGGAAGGTTTTCGTTTCAAAGTATTGTAGGAGAGAGTGCGAAAATGGAAGAAGTGAAAGCGATGGCTTTGAAGGTTTCGAAAAGCCGGTCTACGGTTTTGATAAGAGGCGAAAGTGGAACGGGAAAGGAGCTTTTTGCTAATGCAGTTCACCATGCGAGCCCGCGTGCTGATGGTGCGTTTATTCGGTTGAATTGTGCTGCGATTCCGAGGGATCTTTTAGAAGCTGAATTGTTCGGGTATGAAGAGGGTGCTTTTACCGGTGCGAAAAAAGGTGGTAAGCCAGGGAAGATTGAGTTGGCTCATAAGGGAACTTTGTTTTTGGACGAGATCGGAGACATGTCTTTGGACATGCAGGTGAAGTTGCTTCGGGTGCTGCAAGAGAAAGAGATTGAAAGAATCGGTGGCACAAAAACTCACAAGATTGATGTCCGCTTTATTGCGGCGACACATCGGAATCTCCGTGAAATGGTGCAAAGAGGAGAGTTTAGAGAGGATTTATATTATAGGCTACATGTGTTTGGAATTGATATTCCTCCGCTAAGAGAGCGAAAGGAAGATATCGTACATTTAACGGAATTTCTAATTCGGAAATTGAATGAGGAGCTTAGTAGTCGTGTTCTTTCATTGGACGGCAGGGTAAGGGACATTTTTATGGAGCATGATTGGCCGGGGAATATTCGGGAGCTAGAGAATGTGCTGGAGAGAGCGATGAATGTTGTGGAAGGAACGGTTATTCAAGTGCAACATCTTCCTGTTTATTTACGGCAAAAGAATTTGGAAGAAGCGCTAAGTTGTGAGGGATATCAAGAGAAGAACGAGATAAGCTATTCACTGCAGGCGGAAGTGGAATCCGCTGAGAAAAGGGTGATTGCGAGGGCTTTGGAAAAGACAGATGGAAATATAAAAGAGGCAGCGGAGCTTTTGGGGATTCATCGGGCCAGCTTATATCGAAAAATAGAAAGATACGGAATGTGATGAAGGGATGTAAAGGGCAAATAGGCCCTTTTTTTGTTTGGTTCACAGTAATACATGCTGTCTCGTTTTTGCGACGCTTTCTTATATATGCGACATGATCGCTACCATTTGTAGCATATATGCGACATGTGAAGGTGGATATGTAAGGGCGATCGGGGAGCTTGTCCTTGAAGGAGTAAGGAAATGGGCAATGAGTCGATTTTTGGCATAACTCTTGCTATATAAAGTGAAACTTTAATCAGTGGGGGTTTTCTTCATCCCCCACTGATTATTAGTTGAACCAATCGGGCTTTTACGGGCAGTTAATCTCCCGCCTATCTTCCTCGCTTCTTTCTAAATCTTGAGGTGGGAGTCTTACTGCCCGTTAATGCGGGATAAATGAAAAGAATTGTAATAGGAAGGGGATGGAATCTAGTGCTAGAGAATCAGAGTTTGCCACATTTTCTTATGCAAAGTATCGACAAGTCGCCTAATAAGGTGTATTTACAATTTGAAGAACAAAGGGTTACGTATGAGGAGCTTTATCACCGAATTACAAGGGCCGCAGCGGGACTTTGTGAACTTGGTATTCAAAAAGGTGACAAGGTTTGTATTATGCTTCATAACAACCCTGAATATCTGGATGTATGGTTTGCTTTATCTTTTATGGGAGCAATTGCGGTGCCTCTTAATGTGCATTTAAAGGGAGAAGGCTTGCGGTATATTGTATCTCACTCTGATTGTAAGTTAATCATCGTTGATAAGGAATTTGTTCCTCAAATTGCTTCTTGTTTACCATTTATACAAAGGGAAATTTGGATTGTTGTTTACGGTAATAATGAAAGCGCAATCATATCGGATAATGGTGAAGAACGACCGGTAATCGGATTGAAAGATGTATTGCATACAAATCATCACTATCTTCCAAATGAATCTGTTTCTTCCTCTTCTATCAACAGTATCCTGTACACCTCTGGAACGACTGGATTACCGAAAGGGGCCATGTTAAGTCATTCTGCTTATGTCCATTCTGCAAAGTCATTCGCTACCTATATGGTTGGCGCAAATTCGCAAGATATTTTATTTACGGCGCTGCCGCTATTTCATATTAATGCTCAAGCTCATACAGTACTCGGTGCGATTTCTTCCAATGCGACGATTGCGCTTGGAAAGAGGTTTAGTGCTTCACGTTTTTGGGATGAAATTCGCAGTCACGGCGCAACGATTTTCAATTCTTTAGGATCTATGATTCCGATTCTTTGTAAGCAACCGGAAAAAGAAAACGATTATGAAAATCCAGCAAGGGTGACAGCTTGTGCCGCTACGCCTAAGGAATTTTGGAAACCGTTTGAGGAGAGGTTTGGCGTTCGGATTGTAGAAGGTTACGGATTAACGGAAACGACAGGGTTTTGCGTAACGAATCCATTGAACGCGAATAAGCCACCTTCTATCGGAAAACCGTATTCCTACGTAGAGACGAAGGTTGTGAATGAAGGTGGAAACGAAGTGCGGACTGGTGAAATCGGAGAGATTTTTATTCGTGCTTTACAAGGAAAAACGTTCATGGACGGTTACTATAAAATGCCGGATAAAACAGAAGAAGCGATGGAAGGAGGATGGTTCCATACTGGGGACCGCGGTTACCAGGACGAGGAAGGCTACTTATACTTTTGCGATCGAATCAAGCAGTGTATTAGAAGGCGCGGAGAAAATATCTCGTCTTGGGAAATTGAAAAGGTCGTGAATAACCATCCGAAAGTGCTTGAATCCGCTGCGATCGGTGTTCCATCAGAAGTGGGAGAAGAGGATGTCAAATTATATGTGATTGTAAAACAAGGGGAAACGCTGTCCCATGAAGAGATTATTGATTGGTGCCAAGAACGCATGGCTTATTTTATGGTGCCACGATACGTTCAGTTCAGTGAGTCTTTCCCAAAAACCGCAACGGAACGGATTCAGAAGTTTAAGCTGCAGGAAGAAGGAATCGGTACTGCGTGGGATCGCGAGCAGGCCGGATATGTCATTAAAAGAACGAGTTAAAGTACCTCATTACATATTGGAAAGAAGGGATTACATTGGAAAATAAGCGAGTTGTTTCATGGTCTAAAGAAAAGGGAATCGCCACTATTATCATTGATAACCCTCCTGTGAATGTACTGAGCTACGCGGTGATTGAGCAAATGACGGAGGTTGTTGATGAAATTGAGAGAGATGATGAAGTCATTGTTGTGCTTCTAACTGGCGCTGGAGAAAAAGCTTTCGTTGCTGGTGGGGACATTAAGTCATTTCCAGAATGGATTGGAAAAGGAAGTGAATATGCAGAGGGAAAAGCATTGTGGCTCCAGAACCCGTTAAATAAAATAGAAAGCCTGCCGAAGCCTGTCATCGCTGCGATTAATGGATTAGCGCTTGGGGGCGGGTGTGAATTAGCCCTATCATGTGATTTACGGATTATGGAAGACCATGCCAAAATCGGTCTTCCGGAAGTGACGCTAGGTTTGTTTCCAGGTGCGGGAGGAACGCAGCGTTTGCCTCGTTTAATAGGAGTTGCGAGGGCAAAAGAAATGATGTTTACTGGTGAACCGCTTAGTGCTGAAGAAGCCCTGCGAGTTGGTTTGGTGAATCATGTTGTTCCGCGCGGCGAAGCGTTGAATAAAGCAAAAGAACTGGCTGCGAAAATGGCTCGATTTTCTCTTCCTGCTTTGTCGTTGATGAAGCAATCTATTAATAAAGGATTATCGTATTCTCTTGAGGAAGGGCTAAAAATAGAGGCTGAAAATTTGGGCCATGTCTTTCAAACGAGTGATGTAAAAGAGGGAGTGGGTGCTTTTATAGAAAAGAGAGTACCGCTTTTTCAGCATAAATAAAAAGAATACGATGTCTACCTTTGGTAGGCATCGTAACAACATATGTAAGCGTAAAACAAATTTGGGAGAATTGAGGGGGGACTACAGTTATGGATTTATTGATTGTGTTGTTATCGCTCGGCTTGCTTATATTTGTGGCTTATCGAGGATTCTCGGTCATTTTATTCGCTCCGTTATGTGCTTTGCTAGCGGTGTTTTTGACTGATCCAGCGCACGTTTTACCGTTCTTTTCTAATGTTTTTATGGCGAAGATGGTCGGATTTATAAAATTATACTTTCCTGTGTTTTTGCTTGGAGCGATATTCGGTAAAGTGGTTGAAATCACTGGAATCGCAGAAAAAATCGCGAAAATCATCATCCGTTTTATAGGTGTGAAAAGAGCGATTCTTTCCATCGTGTTAATGGGGGCGATTCTTACATACAGTGGCGTTAGTTTATTTGTCGCAGTATTTGCGATTTATCCATTTGCGGCGCAATTATTTCGTGAAGCAAATATTCCAAAACGTCTTATTCCAGCAACAATTGCATTTAGTGCATTCACGTTCTCTATGGATTCGCTTCCTGGATCACCTCAAATTCAAAATGTGATTCCAACTACGTTCTTTAAAACAGATATTTATGCAGCCCCTACATTAGGAATCATTGGAGCGTTATTCATTTTTACATGCGGCATGCTGTATTTGGAAAGGTGTAGGAAGAAGGCGGCGGCTAAAGGAGAAGGTTATTTCGGAAAAGGTGATGTCGCTTCTGAAATGGCTGCGACAACTAGCGCGCAAGCGGCACCAACACCGATTGTTTCAGGTGATGCAATTCCAGTTCGTTACTGGTTGGCTTTTCTACCGCTTGTACTAGTTGGAGTGATGAATAAAGTCTTTACAGAATTTATTCCTGTTTGGTATACAAAGGGATTTGATTTTGCGTCCATCGGTTTGAAGGAGTACGGAACAATTGATATGGCACAAGTTGTAGGTATTTGGTCAGTGGAAATCGCACTTCTTATTGGTATACTAAGTGCTATATTATTAAACTTCCAAGCGGTAAAAGAACATTTTCAATCTATTACAAGCGTGGGTGTAAGTGGTTCCATCTTAGCTGCGATGAATACGGCAGCCGAGTATGGATTCGGTGCTGTTATTGCAGCTTTACCTGGCTTTGTTATGATCCAAAATTATTTGACTGGGACATTTTCCAATCCTTTAATCAACGGAGCGGTTATGACGAATATATTGTGCGGGCTAACGGGGTCAGGATCGGGCGGAATGAGTATTACGTTAGGTTTAATGGCAGAACAATATATTGAAGCAGCGGCGAACTTTGGTATTCCATTAGATGTGCTGCATCGCGTTATCGCAATGGCGGCAGGAGGTATGGACACTCTTCCGCATAACGGAGCAGTCATTACTTTGCTTGCAGTGACAGGATTAACGCACCGGGAAGCGTATAAAGAGATTTTTGGTATTACGTTAATTAAGACGGCTGCGGTTTTCTTCGTTGTTGGCGTGTATTTGATGTTTTCTATTGTATAAGCGTAAACAAGCCATCATTTTATGGAGTGATGGCTTGTTTGTGTGTCTATGTATATGAAAAGGCCTTCTTTTAAGCCATTGCCAATATATCATCATAGGAGGCTTAGTTAAGCTGTAATTTTTAAAGTTGTTCCTTTGTTTAATAAGGAAATGGGTTTAACGCAAAGCATGGTAGGTATCATCGCAAACTTTAGTTAATGACGATATAAAAAACAGAATAGATTTAAAATTGGTCTGTAATTTTTGAAAAAATTCCATCTCCCCTCTTGAACTTCCCCTAACGTCACCCTCTACGATAAAAAAAAGGGGGGGATTCTATGAAAAATACCACAAAAGAAAAAACAAATATCATCATCATGTTACTATTCTCGGCTATTGTAGGCATTTTCTCACCACTACTTATGTACATTACGCTAGCACGTAAAAATGAAGTATACAAATACCATTGTCGAAAAGCTTTCAATTTTCATTTGCTGATATTTCTTTTATTCAATATTAGCTCACGTATAAGCTCAGTTTTATTCTGGATTGTGTTTGTTTTTGAAGTAATCCAAGTAGGAATCGTCGCATGGAAAGTAATCCGTAATGAGCCGTACCGATACCTCATTCGCATTCCGTTATTTAAAGAAGACAAATACGCTATGGAAGGAGAATAAGTGATGAAAACAGAAGTGGAAACAAAGAAAAAGAGAGTTGTTATTGTGATAATGGCTTTTCTTGCTGCTGTTTATTTGATGATGCGAAATAGAAACAATGATCTGTACGATGGTGATGAGGAATATGATAGTTGTGGAAATTCAACTCGAAACAATTTCAAGTTGTTATTGCTTATAGTAATGTTGTTCCAGTTTGGGCTGCGACTGAAGAATTATACAGGTATATCGGCAAATGTTTCTGCAATGATTCAACATGCGATTAGAAAACGAAATATTGAGTTGTAAATAAAATTTGAAAAGTAGGTGAAACCATGTCCTGAACTATTAGCGAATTTGCCAGTATAGCTGATGTAACAGTACGAACGCTTCGGTATTATGACAAAATTAATCTATTAAAGGCAAGCGATTATACAGAAGGTGGACACCGTTTATATGTGAAAGATGATTTGTATATATTGCAATAAATTCAAGCGTTGAAGCACTTTGGATTTTCACTAGGAGAGATTCAAAATATCATTTTCCAAAATGATATTCCTAAGGAGAAATTTATGGAGCGAGTCCATTTTCAACGAGAGTTACTTTTGGCAGAACAAGAACGAATTACGAAGGTACTCAAACATATGGATGAAATGGTAGAAGTAGTAGAGAAGGAAGAAAGAATCGATGTATCTTTATTTTGTTCTTTCTTGCAAACATTCATAATGGAAAAGGAAAATAGAGAGTGGTTAGAAGAGCGAGGAATACAAGATGTTGATGATAAGGAACTAAAATTGAAATTCAATCAGCGGTTTATGAGTTTAATTAAGCAGGTAAAGAGATATAAGGAAGAGAAGAAGGATCCATTGCACGCTGATGTTCAAGCGGTTGTGAAAGAGCTTTATCATATAATAGAAGAAATCATTCAAAGTGCAGGTGTATCACAAGCTACCTTTGTAAATATTGCAAAACAAGATGATATTCCACTAGCTGAATTCCCTACCCTGTTAACAAAGGAAGAAGAGCAATATTTAAAGGAAGCGATGAAGGGGATTTAGTGATAAAAAGGTACCCTAATGAATCCATACTCCATTTTGAACTGCCCCCCGAATCGTGGACAATAAAAAAGACCATGATTCGGGGGCAGTTCATTTGGTATAGTGATTTTTTAATCATTAACTTGCATAATTCATGTTTTTTATAAATTATCAAACGTCTTAAATATTTTATCTACAACATTATCTGCTGTAATGTCAGTAAGCGGAATACGTTTACTGGTTATTTTTTTTACTCCCCAATAATGCTGATTACTGGCTTCCTGATCTCTTGCAGTGATATGTAAATAGGATTCATTTTCTTGAATATTCATAATATCATTTCGTCGTAGAGGATAATAAAATCTCCAGTGATTAGCTGGAGAGCAGCCAGATTTCCACTCTTGCAGATTATCATATTCGAATTTAGAAAGTCGTATACAAGGAAGGTCCGTTAACCTTTCTAATTCAGATTCTACATTATACAGTTCAATTTCCAGTACATAAATAGGACCATCTCGCCATTCATTTTCCAACTGAATATCATTTTTATTTTGAAATAACACTATGAAGTCTTGAATAAACCAACCCGAAGGACTACTATCCGATTTGTAACGTAAAAATTTATCTACAACATTTATGTAATTACTTTTCTCTGGTCCGATTATTTTACAATAATCTATTAGTTTTTGAACATTTTCATATGACTGATAAACAACATGGAATGCATTCCGAATATTTTCAGCTGAACTCATGATATAATCCCCCATCAATTATTAATTCCGTATGAAACCTAATTTTAACTTTATTATCAATATCGAAAAGGAAATATTCGTCACCATTTATTGATTTCGGAACTTCAATATTCATATTTGTAAAATCTTCGAATCCTTTTCGTTTGAGCAGTGCAATTATATCATTAATAATAACTTGGTAATATGAGTCTGTTACATGTAAGCTTTTTAGCTGAAACAAAATATCCTGCCATGATATATAACCAAACTCAACATTATTCTCTAAAATATTTCGCTTCAAGATATTTTCATAAATTTCTTTACAAGAATGGCGGTCAGCAATAAATAGAAGAATCTTCTTCTTGTGTTTTCCTTTTTGTGACAAAATTCGAGATTCACGGGCTAACTGGTTGATACTTTTTTTCATTTCTTTTTTATTTGTATCTTCGTTATCTTTATTATTTGAAATATCATCATCTGAAGATAATCCACTTATATACTTCACTTCAATCCCTATGATTGTATTTTGAAATTCAATAAGTGCATCAATTTCACCTTCTTGATTATATGGCCAAAATTGTATTTTATCAGCCCAAAATTCACATTTTATATTTCTAATTTTGTCACCAACGAATTTTGGATACACTCCATTTGCAAGTATTTTCCCCATTGCAATAGAAAAAGGGAGGTATCTTAATACCCCAAACACATTTCCAGTCAAATTATCTTCTAGCCGTTCCGTTAAATTTGAACCAGAACGGCTTATTTTTCCTTTTATTTCAGCTATCATTATAATTCCCCTAACATCGTTATTAAACTTCTCTGAATCATATAGAATTCAATAGATAAACAGTTTTTAAAAATATTTTTCATGGATGAGATCCCAATTAAATACATAGTTATTCTTTAATTGAATCAAAGGATTATATGGATTCACTGTATTATATTCTAGTACGGAACTGGCCTTATAAAAAATCCCTAGTGTTTTCAGAATAGCTATCTTGATTTACATAATGTAGATGATTGCTCTCTACTATAAAGAATTCAAAATTATATTGATTAGAATAAACATATTCTTCTAAATTCATAAGATCATTATAAGAAAACTGAAATTGAAAAGATAATCTTTAACTGTTTCGGACATCTCAATCTATTCAATTTTGTTTCTAAATTCTTTCATCTCAAGAGGGAACGTTTTGTTAGTATTGAAAATAGGTTTAGTCACCTATATTTTACTAAATAAACGGAATCAAGAGTGTCTTGTCTATAGAAAATATTTGGTCGTTAGGAGCGCATTGATGAAGGTAAACTTTTTGTTTTGTTATCAGCATATATTTCTTAGTCATTATAAAACAATCAACAGTTCTACCTGGTATATTAAGTGTTTTATAATATTCCATTTTTATTTGTTTAAAGCAAGTGCAAATATTTATTTACCATTAAATCCTCGTGATAAGGATCAAATTAATATTATGTTAGAACATGTGAATTTTGTTGCGGATATCAAATTGTTGATTTAAGTAGCATATGAAGAAAGAGAGTAAGGTTTTAGGTTAGTTCCAAGTAGGTTACTGCATATAGTGGGGATTTATAAAATGAATGAAAGAGGGATGAACTCTATGAAAAAGACGTTAATCGTAGAAGAAATATCCCTGTATTTTAGATGAAAAGGTGTTTTCTTTAAACATGGATATTAAGAAAGAAGACAAGGATCTTTTATGCGAATGGACGAAGGAGATTTGTGAGTATCGTCTTCATGTGTATTTTGAAAGAAAAAACATGATATCAAAATGAACTGTTTCCTGAATTGGAAATGTTTATTGGAGGAACAGTATGATTAAGAAAATTTGCTATATACTATTTTAGTGCTAGGAGCATTAATGGGAAGATGAATATTTTTAATCATGTATGAAAGATAGAGTTCAAGAAAAAATAAATTTGTGCAAGTAATTAAAAATTTAAAGGTTTCTAGTCTGAGACATTAATACAAATGAATAGCATATTTCCATCCCCCCCAGTAATCATTACTGGGGTTTCCTATAATAAAACAACCCCTCCCAAGCCCCTTACAACCCCATCCCCACCCCCTCTCAATAAATAAATCACTACAAAGAAACAAAAACAAAACAAAAAAACTACTACAAGCATTCCTTCGAAGTAAAAGTAGTCGTAGTCATTTTTTTTAAAATATAAAATAAACCCGCCAAAATTCCTTCTTCATTCCTATATACATGATGGAACCATCAATTACATATGTTTCATTAAGGGAATGGGAGGCATAAACATGGCAGTATACCGTAATGTACAGGTGAATTTTTGGCAGGATGATTTTGTTTTGGATTTGACGCCGGAGGAGCGGTATTTTTATATTTATTTGCTGACTTGTTCGAAGACGACGCAGTGCGGGATTTATCCGCTTCCGAAGCGTTTGGCGGAGATGGAGACTGGCTATAATCGGGAGACTGTTGAGAAGCTATTGCAGCGCTTTGTTGAGTATGGAAAGATATTATATGATGCGGAGACGAAGGAGTTATGCATCCTAAATTGGCTGCGTTATAACCCGATTACGCATACGAATGTGGAGAAATGTGTATTGCGTGAGCTGAAGACTGTGAAAAGTAAAGAGTTTGTCCAAATGTTTCTTCGGAAGTGTTTGGAGGACGAGATGAGTATTCCGCTACTTTTAGAGCAATTCGGTTCGCCTTATGATGTGTCTGATATTGTTACAGAGGAACTGATTAATCAGTATGGGGCAGAGGAACAATGTGAGGAAGAGGAGGAAGAAACGGGAAACGGTGTATTTCTGTTTTATGAACAGAATTTCGGTAGTTTGTCGCCTTATGTGGCGGAAGAATTAAGTGAGTGGGTGACAGATTTATCGGAGGAGCTAGTTTTAAAAGCACTTCAGATTGCTGTTGAAAATAATAAGCGGACGATTGGTTATGTGAAGGGAATCTTGCGGGAGTGGCATAGAAAAGGCTATATGAAGCTTAGTGAAGTGGAACAGGCGGAAGTGAAGTTTCGGAAGAAGGAGCCGCCTGGTATGCAAGAGACGGAGAAGTTTTTGGCGGAGTGTGAAGAGTGGGAGAAGAATACTCCGTCTGAAGAAGAGTTGCAGAAGTTCTTGCAGGAGCATGGGTGGCGGCCATGAGCATTCAAAATATCGAGGCAGAACAGACGGTATTAGGTTCTTTACTGCTTGAGGGGGAATTGATTCAGGAATGCCGGCTTACTGAACATCAGTTTTCTGCGGCGGTGCACCGAGCGATATTTAAGTTGATACGGGACATGGAGGAAGAAGGGCAACCGATTGATCTTGTTACGCTTATTGCTAGGGTGGATTCCGGCTTTTTGAAGCAAGTTGGTGGTATTGAGTATTTTGTAAATATGATGGAGAGTGTTCCTACGACGGCGAATTTCGCGTATTATGAGGGACTTGTTTGGAGTGCGTGGAAAATGAATCAGGCGGGGAGTGCGGCGCACAATATGTGTGAACGGCTTCTTGCGGAGAAGGATGAAAAAGTGATCGGTGAGACGATTGCGAAACTTTCTGAACTGGAAGAAGGGAAGTGTACGCTTGATTTTGATTTGAAGGGTACGTTAGTCGATCTTTATGAAGAGCTCCATCAAGATACAGATGAGGTAACGGGCATTGAGACAGGTTTTACAGCTTTAGATAAAATGACATGTGGCTTGCAGGAAGGTGACTTCGTTGTGATTGGGGCGCGGCCTTCGATTGGAAAAACGGCGTTTGCCTTAAATATTGCGCTTCATGCGGCGAAATCGGATGCGGCAGTTGGATTGTTTTCTCTAGAGATGAGCAATAAGCAATTGCTGAAACGAATGCTTTCTTGTTTGGGCGGTGTATCAGGAGAACGGCTGAAAAATCCGAAGCATCGTTTTACGATAGACGATTGGGGGAGAATGAGCCGGGTCTTTGCAGAGATTGGGGATCTGCCCATGGAAATCTATGATAAGGCCGGCGTTACAACGCAAGAGATTTGGATGCAAGTGCGCAAGTTAAAACGAAAGTATGAGGATAAAAAGCTGCTTGTGATGATTGATTATTTGCAGCTTATTACAGGTGATTCAAATTATAGAGGAAACAGGTTTCAAGAAATGAGTGAAATTTCCCGTAAACTGAAGTTAATGGCACGTGATTTAAATGTGTGCGTTGTAGCGCTATCGCAACTCTCCCGCGGAGTGGATTCACGTCAAGATAAGCGTCCGTTTTTATCTGACTTAAGAGAGACAGGGCAGATTGAACAGGATGCCGATTTGATTATGCTTATGTACCGGGAAGATTATTATGATAAAGAGACAGAGCATAAAGATATTACAGAAATTCAGATAGCAAAGCATCGGAACGGGCCTGTTGGGATGATGAAGCTGCGTTTTTTGAAGGAGTTTGGGAAGTTTGTGGAGGGGGAGGGATAGAAATGTTTTTTGAGTCCTTTAAAAAGAAAAAGGATAGATGCAGTAGAATGTTCTAGAACTATCTATCCTTTTTATCTTATAAATTATTGTGCTTTAAATTCAATCACTTGCTCTTGAGTGGTTGCTTGACCATTTAAAAGCCTTTTTGCTGTTATGTAAATAATTGTTTTCTTCGAGTCTTCCAGCTGACCAATTGCATACTTTACATTCATGTTATCATTGCTTAGTCGCCACTGTTCACCATTCCATCTTCCAGTTATTTTTTGACCATCGTCAGCTAGGATTTTATCATCGTAATTTAGTGTACCAAACTCTGTTTTTAATGTATTGCTAGCAAAATCAATTTGAACTTTGTTTAATAATTTGATTGGAGAACTCGTTTGAATCTCGTATACATTGTCACTGATCTTTTTGAAGTGAATTTTTCCTTCTTGTTCTTTAACAAGTTTCATATATTGATCAGATGATAAGAAGAATTCATATTCTTCTTGTGTAATTCCCATATTTTCATGGTACGGTAATCTTTCTCCAGGTTGTACAGTTTTTAAATATTCCATGTACCAATCATGATTTTTCTGAATACTCGCTTGCGTTTTTTTAGTAATTTCCTCAAATTTTTGTTTCTTATCTTCTTGCATTTGTATTGTCATAATATCAGCAGTTGTTTCTGATTCTACTAATAATGGTGTGATGGAATCTTTTGTACTCTGATTAGTAGGTGATAAAACTTCTTCAGTTTTTTTCGGATTTGTATCCTGTTTATCCTCATTTTTTGTAGATTTCGTTGTTTCTTCTGCCGCATTCTTTTTTGTATCGACTGGTTTACTTTCAGTAGAATTATTACATCCAGCTAATAAAAAGGAAGTTGTTAGTGCCCCTAATATGATTTTTTTCATTAAAAACTCCTCCGTCTTTTTTTGTGAAAAATAAACAATACCATAATTATACATTGAAAATATTACCATAAAAATTGTTGTTTTTGTGGAGGAGGGTTCAAAATAACTTGGTGAGTTCTACAACTAAAATAATCTTCATCTGCTGCAATTGACCTCCTTTTTAAAAGTATGAAACGTTATAGTTATATGTTGGAAATAAAAGTCTAGAAGATGAATTTTCTCAACATCCTGTATATACAAAATATGCTAGGATGAAGGTAAAACTTAGTTGTAGATAAAGGGGGCCACGAAATGAATATTCAATTAAAAGAAAATGAAAGAGTTACACAAATGTTAAATAATTGGCATCACGAAATCCGTAAAAGAAATATAGAAAAATCTCGTGAATTAAAAAGTGAAATTGAAAAGTATATTCATGATGTAAATAATGATCAAAATGTGCATCTACATTATGCTTTATTACAGTTTAGATTTCAGTATTTAATAGATAGTTTGAGTATCGGGAAAGATAGTTTTAATAAAATAGAAGAGTTCGGAAAACCAACTGATGTTCTATTATCGTATTACTATCACTTTTTTAAAGCAATGCATTTAACTATGACTGGTGAATATAATTTGGCTAAAAATCAATATGAGGAAGCAGAAAAGAAATTGCAGCATATTTCGGATGAATTAGAACATGCAGAATTCTACTTTAAGCTCTCTACTTTCAGTTGCCATAACCAACAATATGTTTTAGCTTTAAAACAAGCATCTAAGGCTAAAGATATCTTTTCTAAACATCGAGGTTATGAATTGAATATTGGATACTGTAAAAACGTTTCAGGGTTGGTTTGTATACATTTAAAGGAATACGAATTAGCAGAGGAATATTTAATTTCTGCAATGGATATATTCCAAAAACAACAAGAGGAACAAGCTACTTTATATGTTCGACATAATCTAGGATTTATGTATGCTAAACAAAATTTATCGGACTTAGCAATTCGGTATTTATCCGAAGTAACTAATAAAATACCTAAGAACTATCGGGCGATATTACTTGAAGCATGCGAACATGCCAAAACAGGTAATAGGGAAAAAGCGTTAGAACTTCTAAACCAAGGGTTAGAAATTAGTCTGGAATTAAAAAACGAAGAGTATAAGCACCGTTTTAATATTTTACTAGCAATAAACAATGATTTGCCAGGGGAACAATTAGAAGGAATAGTACAAGCAGGAATGGTATATTTTGAAAGAGAATTCCTATACGAATACATAAATGAGTATAGCGAACTATTAGCAATTAAGTTTTACCAAGAAGATAATCATGTAAAAGCAAGTAAGTATTTTTATCTCAGTTCGCAAGCAAGTAAAAAACATTCATGATTCGGGGGTGATAAAATGAAAAAAACACTTTTAACTTTAATGGGAATTATTACAGTGTTTACTCTTACGTTAGACATTAACGATACCACAAAAGAAGCAGCAGCTACTGAAGAAACAGTATTATATTCAGATGGACATACTGGCGGTTGATAAATCAGGTATTTATTGTGAAACCTATAGTACACCTTACAACATGTAAGGTGTTTTTTATTGTTTCTATAATAGTTTTTAATGGAATACTTATGCAATTGAGTATGAAATAATGCATCACCCGAAGGAGTTTAAGCTCCTTTATCCAAATCCAGATATACCTATGTATCTTGCTAAAATCCCTCTAGAGAGGAATGGAAAAATCAGCTTCTCTTTTCCAAATGATCGTTTTAATTACATGAAAAAACTTATAAAGGAGATAGATAATAAACTAACCTGTTTCTAATAACGTTAAAAGATTCAAGCTTTGAACTAATATGGGGTATCGCCAACATCGTAACGAAAACATATGTTAAGCAAGGGGCAACATGAAAAAACATTGATTTAGCTACTCTAGGCAATGTATATATAAATGAAATTTTTAAATCAAACAATATAGATCAGCTTCTTCTATCTCTCTAACGCACAGAATCTTCTTCTATTGGTTTGAGCTGGATTTGAATAATATCATTGGGTGTTAATCCAAGTGATAGCATTTCCTTTTTAAATGTTTGCCCAGGTTTAACTTTAACAGATATGATACGGTTATCTCTTAATGTATAAAATCGCATGTAATGTGACTTCTGTTCTTTCTCTTGATTCATTCGTGCTTCCTCCAATGGATATACCTTGTGTAATCATTCATATACTAAGCCTACAGTATCTATCTTAAGATTTTCTTAAATTATGTAATGTTTGTTGATAATTCAGAGGTGAATCTGTAAGGAAAAGAAATACACCTTTTGCTTGCAAAAAATATCTATCTGCACGAAAATAAAAGAGGTAAGGGTTGTAAAAAATGTTATAAAATCCAATTAGTCTCTTTTTAGTAAAATATCCCCTATCAATAAAGATTAAAACAGCCTTATTCAAAGGAGTTTTTTATACTTTTCTTGCTTAGGGGAGATTATATCGGTTCTTAAGGAATGTATGGTAGTCTTTTAATCTTTTAATCTTCTTTCATGAAAGTATTAGTATTTAAAGGCAACAATAGGGTATTCATATATAACGAACCGAAGAGAGGAAACTAAATATGAGGATGAGTACGATGAAAAAAATGATTGGTTTAATCTTCTTAGGTATAGCACTCGTTATTTTTGTTCTTTACTATCAGAATCATTCTAATTCAGATCGAAAAGAGAAGGTATACGTTGAGGATTTTAAAGGGACAAATGATTCTGATAAAATTCAATCAGCGATTAATAAAGCAAAGGATAATAAAATAAAGACTGTTTTGCTTGATGACAAAAAGTACAAGATTACTTCACCTATCGTTGTGAAGCAAGGTGTTAAGTTATTATTCGGGTATGGAACGCAGTTCATTGTTGATGGTAACTTCAGAGTGATTGAAATAGAGAAGAATGCTTCAATTGAAGGGGCCTATATTGCCATTGATGATGCGAATTTTAACTCGGAAGTAATCTATTTAGATGGTAAACACAAATATTATAACACTTGGAACAAAACATATATAAAGGATATAAATATTATCAATTGGTCTGAAACGAACAAGGGAACAGGTATATCGTTATACGCTGGTGGAAGAGAACATGAGATTTCTTTTGTTAATTTTGAAAACGTTAAGGTAGTAGGAATGAAGAATGGAGTAAAGTTAAAAGTAGATAGACCGAATTCTGGAGATGCTTGGATAAATGCGAACCGGTTTTTGAATTTCTCTTTAGAGGATTGTGTAAACATGATTTACATGGATAGTCATTCAACGATACCGAATGAGGCGAGTGGGAATCAATTTACTAATTTACAGATACAACCTTCAAGTAAAACAAAAAGTGTTTTGAAGGTGAGCGGACAACACAATGAGTTTCATGGGATGGTGTGGGATTTGAACCAGATCAAGCATGAGAATGCTATTATTGAGCTTACGGATAAGAGTATGGATACGACTATTGATCTTTCTTCTGTGCCTACGAGCAGAACCTCTGATAGGGGACAAGCAAATAAAGTGAAACAGTAATTGTAATGTTCTCTCAATTGGACATTGCGAGCCCCCTATGAGGCAATTATGACGTATAAGTTGAATGGGGCATGATGATATAAAGTGGAGCGTTTTCGAATCCTCTAAGTGGCAGAAGGTGAATCTTAGTTTGTTGTATTCTTATAGTTTAGACGTGTTAATTTGCCCTTGATCATTTATACTCAATTTCCATTTTGTTCCGTTCGGGGAGGTCAACGTCACGGCATTCCCTTTTTGAAATTCTAAATCTCCATATAATGTGCCGCCAGTAGTTGGAAACCATGAGGAGCCATGCTGTAAAGATGATTTTGCGAATATTCGATTTATACGAAATCTCTTGTGATCTTGTGTATATCCGCTTAGTGTTAGTTTAACTTTATACAACGTAGTTGCTCTTACGTCTGAAATTACGGTGTTTCCAACATTAAACTGGAGATCTTTAGCAACCTCCCATGGTCCGTTTAGGCTCCGCTGATATTCGATTAAAATACGACTTGGACTTTCATTCCATCCAAAATAGATACCAATACAATTCAGCATTTTAATAGGCTGCTTGAAAAAATCTAACTCGATTACAATTGGTTGAGTGCTAGGAACATCTAGGTAATTCACACTTTGTTCATCGAGTAGGTTAAAACAATTATTAATATGTCCCCCATAAGGGGCTTTTCCAGAAAGTTGGCGTATTGTATAGCGGGTATTTGCGTTTACTAAGATATCATCTTGATTTCCAACTAGATGTGCTTTTCCTAATGCAAGGGGAGGGTATATAGGAAGAGATTCTTCATGTGGTGAGGTAAAATGGTTGTATAGGCCACGATCAAGAATAGATGTGGAGGCTTGATTTGAGAATAGATAGTTATGATGAGAAGTGGAAGAAAATTCGATAACGAGAGGAGGAGTATCCATACGAAAGACGTCCCATATTACTCCATCAAACATATTATAGGCACCGGAGCATCGGATTACTTTCTTTGTTTGTTTCCGGCATTGTACTTGGATTCCGGTAAAGGTGTTCCCAGAAATTTCGTAAGGTAATTCACCATTTCCTACAATCTCGATACCGTACTGACAACCATCTATGAAAATAGAATGGAAGGAGTTTGCATTAATCCAGCAAGGATTGTTTATATCCTCGAGCTTTTCTGTTTTTAAATAGATAGCCGTATGAAAGTTTGTGATTTGGATTGAGTGTGCCTTAACGAAACTTATGAAATCCCATGCTTTTGTGCAAGAGAAATGAATTGCGATACCTTGGTAAGTGGTTGTACGGTTTATGATATTCAAATTTGATATAGAAGTGTGATTATGAATTTCTATTTGCTGGGCACCGGAAAGAAAAAGAACGGATGAGTTAAAGCTATTATCCACGATTTCAATTGAACCACCAGAGATTGAAGAGTTTTTTTGAAGCTCGAACACTTGGAAATTCCCTTTGACGATTAATGTTACAGTGGGATCCATTTCAAGGTGTACATTCGATTTCATAACAATAGGAGAGGATATGGTGTATTGTTTCTTCCCGGTGATAACAACTTTGGAATAATTGTTGGTCACGCAATAATCAATGGCTTCTTGAATAGCTTGGGAATTATTTGGTAAATCTGGACTGGCACCAAAACAATCAATATGAACAATACTTTGATTTTGGCAGTCTTCAGCAAAGTTAAGAGGTTCTGTCAATTTATAACACTCCTTATATAGTGGAATATTATATAATATGCATGTTTTAGAAAATGCATATCAATATTAAAAAAACAAACGATGATTTCGTTTGTTTTTTTAATATTGATATGTTTCGAGTGTAGAATGAATCATGTTTGAGAGGGAAAAGGATGTTTCTACTTTTTCTCTTGCCGCTTTTCCTAAACTCTTTCTTAAGTCTTGATTGTTATGAAGTAACTGAATTTTTTTGGCGAATTCTTTTTCAGAGTGATGGGAAATGAGAATGCCGGTTTCCTCATCTATAATCGCCTCTTTGATACCACCAACATCTACAGAAATAATAGGGGTTCCAGAAGCCATTGCTTCAAGGACTACCATCGGAAATACTTCTCTTAGGGACGTTAGAAGCAACATGTCCATACTGCAAATAAATTCATAAGGATTAGATGTATTCCCTAAAAGCTTCACCTTATGATTTAACTTGAAATCACGAATCATTCTTTCGATAAAGTCTCGTTCAGGTCCATCTCCAGCAATATAAAACATTACGTTCCCTATATCTTTTAACTCATTTGCAATTTTTAAAAAAAGTTCGTGGTTTTTCTCTTTTGATAATCGGGCTAAAATTCCAATATTGAGGGTTTCTTTAGGTTGTATTTGTTGAAAAGAAAAGTGTTTTATATCAACACCATTGTAAATCGTTCGAATAAGGTCTTTTCTTATACCAAATTGCAGTAATCTCTCCTTCTCGAAGTTACTCACTGCGATAATTCGATTCACATGTTGATTTAACACTTTTTTAAATAGCGCAGGGAACTTTTTTTCGAGTATTGTAACATTATGTTTTGTATAAACTAGCTTCATTTTTCTTCCCGTGATTTTTTTTATTACGATGGAATACAGTAACATTCTAAGACTATTTGCATGGATCACATTAATGTCCAATTTCATCACTTGTTTACGTAATGTATAGAGGTTAGCAGGGTGATTGTTAAGATGTAAAGGAATAAAATGATGTTTATTATGGATTTGATTATACAACTCACCTGTGGCAGCTGCTGAATAAAACGTCATGTTTTCATCTTTGAGATGGTTTTCTAATTTGCAAAAATACATCTCAGCGCCACCTGTTATGAGTTTGTCGGTTAATAGTAGAATATTGCTCATTTTTTATTTCCTCCCACTGGACATAGAAGTAGGTTGATTTCCTCTGTTTTTTTTATATGCATGATAGGCATATTGACTAAAATAAAAGTTAGCTTTTACAAAGTTTAATTTTTCTTGGTTTCGTAACAGTTTCCAATATCGGTAGGCAGCTTTTAATTTATTCCTTGAAGTAGAATTACTTACAATGCGGTAGTTAGATAAAATCTTTTGTAAACCATGGGCTTGATATCCTAGCCGTAATAATATTAACCATAGAGCAGTATCTTCAGGTTGGATAATGGGCATTTCAATTTGTTTAAATTGATGCCTATCTAACATCACTGTTAAACAGCCAATCGTTGTATTTCCTAGCAGATATTTATAATCTACAACTTTCGGTGCATGAATTTTAATATTCATAGAATTTCCTTGTTCGTCAATTAAAGAGTAAGAGGTAAAAGAAAAAGCAAGATTATCTTTTTGCATAAAAGCGACTTGTTCTTCTAGTTTGGTAGGTAACCAGAGATCATCGCTGTCTAGAAAGGCGATATAATCTCCTTGAGCTTCTTTTAATGCTATATTTCTAGCCCTAGCAGCACCAGCATTTTGATCTAAAGTAATAAGTTTAATTCGTGGGTCTTTTTTTATATATTGTTTGATGACATGGACTGAGTCATCTTTTGACTGGTCATCAACGATAATCATTTCCCAGTTAGCATATGATTGAGTCTGAACGGATTCAATGGTTTCTTTTATAAAAGGAGAGCTGTTATAAGAGGGAGTGATAACAGAAACCAATGATTCATTATTTTTTTGTGTGTATATCATAAAAACCAGCCTCTTTTCTTTCATATACAGAAATATATTTTAAAGCAATTGCTAAAAAGGAGAAAAGTGCTTCATTAATCATGAGAGAAAGGGATATCATCTGTAATAAAAAAGCGAAAAGTGTAAGAATAATAAACGGTTTTTCACGATGCAATTTCGTTTTAAAGATCTTGATTAGGAACAGGAATAAAAAAGAAAGGTAAAAAAGAAAGCCAATAATTCCTGCCTCTACTAAGATTTCTAGATATGTATTATGAACATATAGTCTTTCATTATGTTCAAATGCATAATAATCCGAAAAATTAAAGGCGCCGATTCCCAAAAGGGGATGAGACATAAAATAGTGAATCGCCTGTTTCCATAATTCAAATCGACCACTTCCGTTATCAGAAGAAAAGTCATTGATACGGCTGGAAATAATCTGATTCAAATCGATTTGCATAAAAGAACATGCGACGTAGATGGCAACTAGACATAACAGAGCAACAAGTATCATTTTTACCTTTTTTAGAAAATCCGCTAACAGTATATATAAAATGATAACGAGTATTAGGGCGACAATACCGCCCCTGGAAAAAGTAAGAAGGTTGGTAATAATACATAAGATGAATCCAAATGAGTTTTTAAATCCTTTTAAGTGTGTTAAGTAAAAACAAAAAAATAATGTATTATAAAAAATGAAGATGTTTGGGTCATCAAGTAGTCCAATTAATCTTGGATAATCCCTATCTAATAGTAATCCGTAAGAGGTAATCTCAACGCCTGTTGGGGATCCTCCGGTTATCTGCAGTCCAATTATGTACAATAACAAACTCGTAATGTTAAATAGTATCCCGACATTTGCAATGGAAGATTCAATAGCACGAATTGAAGCTTGCTCCATCATATATCTCATAATGAAGTAGCAAATAAGGACAAGGATTACTCCTAGAATGACGCGAATACTTGATTCAGGATACTGTGAAAAAGCACCGCTTAGGCAATAGGTAAAATAAAATAAAAGCAATAAAATTTCATAATGATAAAGAGGGCGAAAGTAAAAGTTTCGAAAGTAAATACAGAAAAAAATGGCTAGAAAAATCATGTAAATTTTTAATGAAAAACCGATGGACAAATTATATTTACTAAGTGTAATAAAAAATAACAAAAGAAAAACTTCTAAAGTAGAAGTATTTCTTTTAATTTGTAATCTTTCCATTCTCCCGTTGTCCCCCGTCTTTTAAATGATTGATATTCTGTTGTTTTTTCTTTCTTATAAAATCTTCAATCAAGTCCCGGATTGTTCGATCAAATAGTAAAACCATCGTAGACATTAAGATAATGGTAGAGAACATGGCTATAAAAGGAAACTTATATAATAAGTAGTGTAATAGGATAAAACTTATCGAAAAGTAGGTTCCATATGGAATAATGACTTTATTTAATACTGCTCTTCTGATTGGATTAGCTAATATATAACCAATCAATGATACGATTTCCATCGTTAAAACAGAAAAAGCTGCTCCCGCTATTGCATAAGTAAGACTCAGATAATAAAAAGACACTAAGCCAATAGAGATGGTTATAAACTGAACAATAGTACGGCGGTTTTGCAGTCCTCTTGTTGTGAGACCATCAGCTATGGCGATGTTAAATCCTTGTAAGACAATAATAAAGGACAATATTTTTAACGGTTGAACCGCAGATCCCCATTTATCTCCAAATAAAATCGTGATTAAATAGGGAGATAAATAGAATAGAGATATTGTCATGCACATCCCAATCAAGGACATAAATTTCATTTGCAGGATATTTAGTTCTGTATGTTTCTTCACCTCCCCATGACTATAATGTTTAAATAACAGTGGGAAAAATGCACCTGCAATAACCCCTGGAATTTGATAGAGGGCTGAGGGGATCCGGTAAGCTACTGCAAAGAGCCCAACAAGTCCTAAGGGAAGTGTTTTTTCTAATACTAATGGACCTAGTTGCGGAGTTAAGATAATAAATAACCCACTCATTAAGAAAGGACTAATATGGATCAGTAATTTTTTTTGAAAAGGGACTTTCCATTGAAATTCCATGTTTTTTCTGAGTAAATACAGACAGTAAATCCCACCGACTAAATAAGAAAAACCATATAAAAAAGCTGTTACATGTATATCCACCTTGAAGCTTATGCACAAGATGGTAAATATGACTAAGATAATGGATGAGAAGATTTTTATAGATGCGATAAATTGCATTCTTTCAGCTAATTGAAAGTAGGTTATTCCGATGCTTTGCAGCACGAGTCCGATGATTAAAGGAATCATTAAACTATACATCATATAAAGAATTTGTTGTTCATGGTAAAAGATATGGATACCGAAAGAAAAAATAATAAATGTTAACAGTAAACATACTACTCGAACTTTTATATAAGAAAAAAATGTAGCATGGAGGTTTTCCTGTTTTGATCCGTCACGAAGGAACGTATTACTAACTCCTAAATCTGTAAAAAAATGCATGACCATGGAAAGAGCTAGTGCTACACTAAATATTCCATAGTTCTTTGAGTTAAAGTAATTTGCCAACAGTATGAGCGTACTTGCATTTAAAACATTAGCTAAAATTGTACTGTAAAGTAAGTGGAATATATTTTTAATAATTGAGTTTGTTTTCTTATTCACTTATTTCTCTCCCAATTTACAACTGTAAAGTTACTTAAGTACAGATGTAGGTTCTTTTCCACTAGATAAAATAGGGTCTTTTTGCTTAAGGTAATAATCATATGTATTCGCAAGACCCTTTTCCAATGAATATATAGGTTGCCAGTCTAATTTTTGAATGCTCTTTTTATTGCAGAGCAAGCTTTCTTTGAGATCACCATCTTTTGCAGGTTGATAAATGGGGGATACATTTTGTTTTCCAATTGATTGAATCATCGAGAATACTTCATTGATACTTGTACAAGTGGATGATGATATATTGAAAGTACCGCTCCCATTATATTTCAATGCTTGAAGATTGGCGCTTGCTACATCGTCTACATAGATAAAATCTCTTGTTTGTAAGCCATCCCCGTAAATAACAGATTGCTCCTTTTGAATTACATGGTTGATGAAAATTGAAATAACTCCGCCCTCGCCGTTTACAGTCTGCCTTGGACCATAAACATTGCTGTATCGAAGAATGACATAGTCTATATCATATAATTCTTTTGCGAGCTTTAAATATTCCTCTGCTGTTTGTTTAGAGACGCCATAAGGTGATAAGGGACGAGTAGGGTGTGAGACTGGAATAGGCATGATTTTCGAATTGCCATATACAGCTGCTGAAGAAGCAAATATAATCTTTTTAACACCATATTTCTGAGAGAGCTTTATGATATTTGTTGAACCTATTATATTGATTCTTGCATCATTTGTTATATTTGAAACGGAGTTTTGTACGCTAATTTGTGCAGCTTGATGAATTACAAAGTCAGGCTTAAATGTTTTCATCGCTTTTTCTAATGCTCCTTCATCTTCTACGCTATCAAAGAAAGCGATCCCTTTTGAATGAACATTATTTATGGATCCGGTGGATAAGTTATCATACACAGCAACTTCATAATTATGATGAACTAATTTTTCTACAATATGGGATCCGATAAATCCGAAGCCCCCCGTTACTAGCACTTTCTCCATTTTTTCTTCGCCCCTTCAATATTTATCTAGCTCCATTTCCAGTAAATACAATGGCCAATGTTTGACATAAAATCTTGATTTCCATAGTGAATGATCGATGCTGGATATAATATAAGTCAAATGCTAATTTTTCTTCAGGAGTTAAATCATATCCACCATTTACTTGTGCCAACCCTGTTATTCCAGGTGTTACAAGTAAACGATGTTTAAAATTAGGTAATAACTTATCAAACTCTTTATAGAAATATTCTCTTTCAGGTCTAGGGCCAATGAGAGACATATCTCCTTTTAACACGTTAATAAATTGAGGGATTTCATCAATTCTTGTTCTTCTTATAAACGCACCTATTCTTGTAACCCTAGGGTCCTCTTTAGTTGCCCACTGAGGGCCGTTTTTTTCAGCGTCTAAAAACATGGAGCGCAATTTTATTAATTTAAAGCCTCTGCCATCTTTTCCTAGACGCCATTGATAAAAGAAGGGAGAGCCGGTTGATTCAATTGGGATAAGGATGCAAAAAAGAATTAAAATGGGTGATAAAAGTAACAGCATGAATAACGAGACAACAAAATCTACCAGCCGTTTAACAAGAAGGTAAGATGAAGTTGATAGAGGTTTTACTTGTATTTCTACCTGTCTATCAATCTTTATTTTTGGATCCAAAAGTTACCCCCCTTTATGAAATAATGACTGCACCGATTATTTCATGTTTGCTATGTTCGAGTTGTTTTCTTACACTCGCAATTTTTTCGAACTTATCACGACCTTCCTGTATCATTAAAACAACGCCATCACAATGTTTTGCGAGGATTTGTGCATCTGGAGTGTTTAGGAAATCGGATGTGTGAAATAGAATGATATCAAAATGCTCTTTCCACTCCTCAATTAGGATTGGGAAGGTCTCTAATGTTAACAATGTCATTGGCTCATAAAGGTCTTCACCTGTAGATAAACAAGATAGATAATCCGTTATTTCTATTGCAGTATCCTTATTTTGCTCTCTTAAAAGTAAGTTGCTTAGGCCAAATGAATGATCGATATGAAACACATGGTGTAAAGAAGGTTGACGCAGATTCGCATCCACTACCAATACTCGTTTTCGTTGTTCTGAAAAAGCTAGGGCCAAATAAGCAGTAGCATTGGTCATCTTTTGTGTTTGTGCAAGGGAAGTAATCATTAATATTGACTTTTCCTTTTGAAAGCTCGGTTCAATCTGGTTACATATACTATAAAATCGTTCTTTGATGGCGATGTCATGTGGATTAAACAAATATTTCCGCTTAAATTTGATGGTCATTATGTTCACCTCGTTTCATAGAAGGTAAGATTTTATAAGCTGTTTTTTGTTTGTTTTTTCTTTTTTTTGTATGTAAATTCACCCTTCCTAATAACGGGATTCCAAGATGTTCGAGTTCTCGATTGTTGTAAGTGGAATCATCAAAGTGTTCTCGCAGCATTGCCATGCCAATTCCGGCAAAAAAGCTGATTATGATGGAAATAGCTATAATGAATTTGGGCTTTGGAAAAAGTAGTTCAGCTTCTTCTGTCATCTCGGAATTATTAAGAATATTAAGTTGATTTGCATTTGCATAGTTTTTAAATTTAGATATGGATTGATTTACGACAGATTGTGCAATTTTTTTAGCTAATTGTGGATTGGAATCTTTCACTGAAATTGTAATAATCTGTGAATCATTTCTATTCGTAACGGAAACCTGTTTAAGCAAATCATAGCTTGAACGAGTCAGGTTTAACTCTTTTTTTACGCCTATCATGATATATGGGCTTTTTATAATATCCATGTATGACAGAGCGAGCTGCTTGTTATCTTGCACTCTATTTACTGGATTTTCCTCTTTTTCTACGCCTAAAGATCCGGCAAGAACTTGGGTGGAGTACTGATAGATTGGTTTCATAAGGTACATGGATGAAATAATAATGAACCCGTTAGTACAAATTGTCGTAAGTATAATGATTAAGAATCGCCTTTTTAAAACTTGTATAAACTCTTTTATTTTTACTTTTTCATTCATTTAGTTCACCACTTTTTCAATTTAATAGTAGAGTTTTGGCGTAATTTTCCGAATGGGAATTATCACCTTTGATTTTGAAAAGGTCCTTAGCACATTTATACTAGGGCGAAGAATTTTAAACCTAGCATCTGAACAAAAACTGAACAGAATTCTTCTTCTCGAATTTTTACTATGCAGGGCATAGCCACATCGTCATCAAGTTAAGAGTGACAAGGGGTATATGTGAGTGTGTGTTGGAAGTTTCTATGACTACACGAAAGGTGTGCCTAACAAATAAATCAATCAAATGGATACTGGAATAAAAAAGTTCATCATTATGATATTGCATCTTATAAATCTAAATAATAAATGATTTTTCTGAATATTTATGGTAAGATTTTGATATAAATTGTATTTTTTTGAAATTAATAGAATTTTTTAGTGTAATTTCACTCTTCACAATGTATTTATCAATCCATAAATGTAGTACATAAATGTTTGGTTTTTTATATGAAGCTTTATTATCTTATCTAGTTAAAAGGAGAATATAATGAATCATTCTATGGATATACAATATTTGTGTGATATCTTATATCAAACATTTCAAGTATCTATTCAATTTGTATCTACAGATGAAAAAATCTTATATAAATCTACTTCTAATGATATTTGCAGTCCTTTTTATTCTTCTAAGGAAGAACAACTTAGTGAACTTTTTCAAGAAAATGACCCCTATAATTTTCCGCTTATGAGAGGAAACAGTTATCTAGAAAATTTCGTTTTCATTCACGTAGTAGACCATGAATCTATAAAAGGAACCTTTGTTATTGGACCTTCTGCATATCCCAAGGTATCAGAAGATATGGCCATTAGACTTATGAATGAATTTGGAAAAAATGCTAGCATACAAGACGGAATTGACTACTATCATTCCATACCTGTAATAAAAAAAATAACTTTAATTGATATAGGAATTTTATTGCATTACATGATTTTTAAAGAAAAGTTAGATGTCGGTGCTGTTTGGAGTGAAAATAAATTATTGGAGAAAACTTCCTATGAAATTGCGAATCCTGATTTATATATTTCAGCCCGTCGTCAAAATAGTCCTAATCATTACGATATAGCATTGGAACGGAAATTTTTCACATGTATTAAAGAAGGGAACAAAGAAAAATTAATACAATATGCATATGCATTTCCGCAAGAAGATGCTGCAATTTCATCAAAAACAAATCAACTAAGAAATCAAAAAAATAATGGCATTATGGCCATTACTCTAGCTACTCGTTATGCGATAGAGGGAAATCTCCCATCAGAAATTGCTTTTTCGCTTAGTTCTCTCTATATGGAGACGATTGAACAGCTAGATAATATGTATTCAGTCAATAGATTAATTGAGGATGCTTTATGCGCTTTTGCTGATCGTGTTAAAGAATATAGTATTCAAAGATATTCGCATACAATTACTACATGTTTAAATCATATTAGCAAAAACATTTATCATGAAATATCTCTCAATAATCTCGCTACGCTGCTTGATATGAATCCTACTTATTTATCTAAATTGTTTAAACAAGAAGTGGGAATCCCTTTTAGTGAATATATTCAAAGGGAACGAGTAGAAGAAGCGAAAAAACTATTAACATTAACTACATATCCACTATCAGATATTTGTGCTTGGCTTAACTTTTACGATCAAAGTTATTTTACAAGAGTTTTCAAAAAAATATGTAATATGACTCCTAGGCAATACCGTGAAAGACATACAGTGGTATAGGATACACTAACTTAATTTACCTCTTCATTTATAAGTAATAATACTTTTGTTTTGAATTTTTTCCATGTGTTAAAAATATATGATCTATTTTTTTATGATTTTGCTAACCATATGAATATAGTAGGGAAATGGATTTTAAATAAAGAATTTATTTGAATAAGTATAAGAATAGAACAAAATAGTTAAGAGATGTTTGCTTTTTCATGTTCGTCCCTTTTAACGTGGATTAAATAAATGTTTGAAATAAAAAAGAATCCCATATTTCTTGTGGGACTCTTTTTTATTTTGTATAGAATTTGTTGACTTTATTATGAAGATTAGTCAAAGGTATAGTTTGAATTGTTTTACCTAACAAAGATATGTCATGTGATTTGCATTTTCTCGTTTCCCTTATATTAAATTCCTTGTGTCATATTTGAAAGATTTTAAAAATTTTTAATCATCGAGTGTTCAATAGTATTTTCATTTATTGTCAAAGCGTGTTATATTTTGTAGCAATAGATAGTTAGAGGAGGCTGGTTTGTGTTCGTATATACCAAAGTGAAATGAGTACATATTAGAAATTTATAATTATTCTGAAATATTAAACACTGTGATAATTCTATGAACAGGAAAATGGAAGGCAAACTATATTTTAATAAAAATCTTTTTGGTAGGAGTAATATGATGAAAAGATATGAGGAGTTTGACTCTCTCAGAGGATTAGCAGCACTTCTTGTAATAATCGGGCATCATATGATGTTATTGCCTGCGTATGAAAATTATCAATATAAGTTAAACAGCCCCTTCATCATTTATTTATTCAAGGAAACTCCTTTACGTCTTGTCTTTAGTAGCGGCAACGAATCTGTTATTCTCTTTTTTGTATTGAGTGGTTTTGTTTTGTATTTATCCATTCATAATGAGAAATTTCATTATGATACATACATAATAAAACGGATTTGCCGAATTTATATACCATATTTAGTAGCAATCAGCATTTCTATTATTGCTAAAATGCTTTTTAGTCATAATGATATGCCATTTATTAGCGATTGGTTTAGTAAATCATGGACGGCTGAAGATACACTCGTTTTATTCTTACAACATCTTGTTTTTATCGGTGAATATAACACGGACGCATATAATAATGTTATATGGTCTCTTGTTCATGAAATGAGAATTTCGATTGTATTTCCATTTCTGACTTTCTTTTTTGTTCGAAAAAAGCTCAGATATTCCTTATTGTGGTTTATAATTTTAAGTCTTTTTTCGACTCTTGGTCTGTATTTGTTTGATTCTGGTAGAAGCATAACTAGTAGTTTTTTAAGCTTTCACTACATCACTCTTTTTTTTATGGGAGCTCTATTAGCCAAGTATCGTTATTTTATTTTTCATTATGCATTAAAGATGAAAAAAACAGTGAAAATCATATTACTGCTGACCGCAATTATTTGTTTTATGTATGAAGGAATGATTGGCGAAGTGGATTTTTTGAATAACTATATATTGAGAGACTACGTTGTCTCGTTCGGGGTTTGTATAGTGATGATTATGAGTATCTCTTCATGGACATTTAGTGCGTTATTAAGAAGAAAAGTATTTATTTTTCTTGGAAAGATTTCTTACAGTCTTTATTTATATCATCTTGTTTCTTTATTCACAGTTATGTATTTATTTTATGATCAACTACCTACCATATTAGTAGTCTTTCTTTCTTTTTTTCTTTCTTTTTTACTGTCTTCATTAGGATATTTATTTGTTGAAAAACCCTGCATAAAACTTGGGCGGTATTTAACTAGGAGAGGATGAACAGTCCAAAGTTTTCGATTTCCTAAATGGTGTTGAAATTAAATCACAAGAGGAATTAAATGTTATGAAAAAAGCATTAGGTGATTTTCCTAATGATTTTATGAATGCTAAGTTTGTGTATGAGGAACAAATGAAGGCAAAGAGTAAGCAGGAATAATGAGTGATAAAAAGGTTCCTTAACAAACGAAGTGTAAATGTTAAGGAACCTTTTTATATATCCGGAACCCCGTAAGTAAGAGGGGAGGAAATCAACCTCCACTAATTAAAGTTTCGTTCTATTGTACCCCACTCTCCAAAATCGAAAACGTCTTCCTCTCACAATCAATCTCTGCCGTTGCGCCGTAAGGCAAAATAAACTTAGGTTCCGTATGACCGAAGTTTAAATTATAAAGAATCGGCAAATCTTCTAAACGATATTCTTTCATAACTGTTAGAATTTCCTGTTTGTATTCTTCATAATACTTCTCGTCTTTCGGTTTGCCGAAAATGATTCCGTTTAGGTTTTGTAAAATGCCTTGCGCAGCATAATTACGTAACCAATATGTTACGTAATTTGGATCTGGTTTGTCTTCAGATGTTTCAAAAAACAGGATGCTGTTTTCCCAATATTTTTTCTCAGGCCAAAGAATTGTCCCTTTTGTGAACTCGAGTACTTCTATACACCCTCCGATTAAACGACCTTGTTTGATACCTGATCCTTGAAGGAGTTCGTATCCCGTATTTTTTTGCATGGTACGACGTGTATTTTTGTTTGATTCAATCCATTCTAAACGTTCACTCGTCCATTCTGTAGCTGGCACGATTTCCCCAATCGGTTCATTTGAAAAAAGAGTTCGATTTACCATTTCAATTGTATACGGATCCATTTCAACATTTTCAGCAAAATCGGTTAAAATGGCTGGGCCGTAAAAGGAAGAAAGGCCCGCTTTATGACAAAAAAGATGTGAAATGGTCACATCTGAATAGCCCATAAAAATCTTTGGGTTTTCACGTATAATGTCAAAATCAATATAAGGAAGTAAGCGAATGCTATCGGATCCGCCAATATTTGCAATGATGCCTTTAATACTTTCATCTTGAAATGCCGCCATTAAATCTTGTGCACGAGCCTGTGGGTTTTCGTAAGTATATGCCGAACCTTTCAAACTATTTGGCATGGGTATAACCTCAAGGCCAAATACTTCTTCTAATCTTTTTACCCCTTGTTCATAACGCCACCTAAGTTCTGGATCGCCTGCGCCTCCCCAAGAAGGACTAATGGTTGCGACGCGATCACCTCGTTGTAATTTCTTTGGTTTTCTTAACACAGTAACTCCCACCCTTAATCATTCGATTCACTATACAATTCGTATAGCATATGACTCTTTTCGACACTATCCCAAAATCCCCTGCTGTTATTCAAGGACATACCCCGTTTGCTGACTAAGAGTAAATGAAAATCTTAGTTTTAAATTCATCGTTGTAAATCTATTGAACAAGAGCGATTAGAATGCCACCTTTATGGACAACTCATTAGTATTCTATTATGTTCTTCCACTATGTTTAAAATACGAGTCAGGGGTTACTTGATATGCCTACATTTATAAAATTTATAAAAAATAATAAAAAAACTATGTGAAAAGACCGCGTTTTACATAAAAATATACTTTAAGTTGATGGCTGTGTAGTGATACTTGAAATGTAACTGAAAAGTAATAATAATTACATTTTAAGTGGGTTTATTTCATTTAAATAAAAAAGATTACATTTTCGTTACAAAAACTATTGATTATATTTAAATACCATAATATAATTCTGTTTGTGGAAATAAAAACTAAAATTATTCATTATTTGGGGGAAATGGAAAATAAAGAAAACTATTTTACCAGTTTTAATGTCTGCAATGTTTGTAGTTCCTGCAGTATCTCATGCAGAAGAACATGTAGTTTCACAAAATAATACGTATAAAGTTGAGCAAGCTCAAGAAAAGAGTGGCTGGGTTCGAGATAAAGGAGACTGGTATTACTATAATGAAGATGGAACTATGGCTAAAGATTGGAAAAAAATCAATGGCCTTTGGTATTACTTTAATCAAGATGGAATTATGGCTAAATATATGAAAAATATCCAAGGAAATACATATTACTTTAATGATGATGGTGCTATGCAGATAGGATGGAAGAAACTTCAAGGTTCCTTTGGCGGAAAATGGTATTACTTTAACGAAGATGGAGCTATGACTAAAGATTGGAAAAAAATCAATGGCTCTTGGTATTATTTTGAAGAAAATGGTGCCATGGCGACAGGTCAAAAAACTGTTAAGGGAAATACATATTACTTGAATGAAGATGGGGCTATGCAAATAGGATGGAAGAAGCTTCAAGGTTCCTTTGGCGGAAAATGGTATTACTACAATGAAGATGGCTCAATGGCAACAGGTTGGGTAAAAGTGAATGATACATGGTACTACATGAATAAAGATGGTGCAATGCAAACAGGTTGGTTACAAAAAGATGGGGATTGGTATTATTTACAATCTAACGGTGCAATGGCAGTAGGAAAACATTTCATTGATGGAAGATGGTATTCATTCAAAGATAATGGCGTTATGATGTAACAAAAGGTCTTTTAAATTGAATATAGGACACCAGATATGTATTTTAAGATATTTCTATAATAAGAAAAGACACCTAACAGTCTGAAAGCTTGCCTTTTTGGCAAGCTTTTTGTTTAAGTTACTCTTTTTCACCTGGGTTATGAAATGGAAAAAGATTATGTAATTCAAGTAAAAGTCGCCCTGTAGGTTTTACATTCATTGGATTTCCGCTTTGCGCTGTATATTCTGCTAGTCGCCAAGACGGCAAGTCTTCCCCTTCATTTGGTAAATTGTAATCTCCGCCACCTGCATCAGAGAGGCGATATAAAATTTCATTCATAGCGGACCGAGCTATCCAGTACGCGAACAATCCGATCTTTTCAGGTGGGATCTCTGCTTGCACCATTTCTTTTATAATCAAGTCGTTTGTATGAGGTGTTGCTAGTTCATTCGCACGTTGAATCGATCTTTGAACCCAGCTGTCATTATGATATAAGTACATATCTAATGTTTCTTGTAACGGTCTTAAAAAGCGAAAGCTGGCAAGAACAGCTTCTTTTCCTTCAATCTCATCTTTCGCCCAATATTCAGAGGACTCCATGCCAAATTCTTTTAATATTTCGGTTATAGTTTCTTTCGTGGGCTCCTTTTTTAAGTCTTCTAAAAGGGGGATTAAATTATCCTTCATATCATCCATATCCATTCTCCTTTTTATATATTTATTGCACAATTGTTTCACCTTGAATGATCGTTTCTCATTTTCTATTATTCTTAATCTTTACATATATTTTACCATTTCTTGTTCGTTTGGCGGTAATGTGGTGATACATATCGTATTGGTGTGTAGTGTTTAAAGAAATGGAAGTATTATTTGAATAGATGCGATCTTATAAAATTTTGTAGTGAACTTTGGGGGTTCTGACTATTAACTGAACTGGGGCTATTTATTGTTCATAGACCTCTAATATTGATGTGGGGCACTCCACATGAAATCAAATATAAAACAACGGATTACCTGTCAATTTCGACAGGTTTTTTATTGTTTTAGAAGGAATATTATGGTTAATGTCGAATGCTCCTGTTTAGTAGATTGCATAGATAGATTTTAATTCTGATAGCGCAAGGATTACAGAATTTTTAAAGGAGACATATATATGGGATATATTATGGATTTGCGTAATTTAGTTGGAAGTAGACCTTTAATTATGGTCGGAGCGTGTGTACTTGTTATAGATTATGAGCAACGAGTTTTATTGCAACTTCGAAAAGATAATGGATGTTGGGGACTGATTGGGGGAGCGATGGAGTTAGGAGAAACACTTGAACAAGTAGCGCATAGAGAATTGTTTGAAGAAACAGGACTAACGGCTGAGAATCTTAAATTGATTCATACATATTCAGGGGAAGCTTTTTATTATCAATATCCTCATGGTGATGAAGTCTATAATGTTGTGACGGCTTTTGAATGTAAAGAATATAACGGTTATTTAAGTCATGATAAGAATGAGTCAACAAACCTTCAATTTTTTTCTTTATATGATTTGCCAAAAAATATAAGCCCACCAGATAGACCTGTACTCGAAGATTATAAATTAAAATATACTTTATCCCGCATGAACGGGCAGTAAGATCTCTACTTCAAAATTCAGCGAGAGCAAAGAATTTGGGTGCATGTAAAAGCTAGATTGGTGAAGAAAAAGGTTTAATAGTTCAATTCAATAATGTTGGAATAGAAGGTGATTCTAATGGGGATTTTTATTCTTAATCGTTTTAATGGAGTTGAGAAATATGAAATTTCTGAAGCGAAAATCTATGCGGTTAAAAAAGACGAGAATGACATAATGGTATGGCTTGAAGTAGAAACAAAGGAAGAGCCAATCCAATCACTACCCGATACAGCGGATTGTAAAATGAATCCAAGTGGAGAGATAACAATTTATCTGGATCACTTAAATCTTGAAAATTTTGAAGAACAACAATTTACTATTTCAAAAGGGTATGATGAAGACAGCAACGATTTGGTAGCAAGACTATATTATTTTGAACATCAAGGTGTTAATAGTAATATGTTGAAAATGAAATACAAAGGAAACGGAATTTTTGATATCCATTGGACAGGTGTAACCACGGATATCTCTTATTATGATGGAAGTAAGCCAGATACTACTATTGAAGTTGTGGGAGAATTTATTTTTGAAGAATATAAGGAATGGTTATAAAGGGATAATCACAAATATATTAGGGGAATTCGGAAACGGATTCTCCGTTATTTTTATCTAAATATGGGTGGGAATATGTAACGGAATTTTATAAAAAAGACACTCTTATGAGTTTCTAAAATAATGATTGTTTCAAATCAAAATGATTAGTTGGTGAGGCGGGCTCGGCCCTCTTATACGTTTTTTTCAAACTATGAAAAGCAATGATTCTACCTCTATCGTATGCTAAGGTATGGTGATGCAACACTGCTACTTGGTTGTGGTAAATAGAAATTCAAAATTTGCTTTATACAATCAAGTCGATTATCAAGCAATTGTTAACGAACCTTTCGTATTATATTAAAATGAAAAAGGTTGAGAAAACTTTTGTTGATTAAAGTTTCACTTTATAAACATTTGGTATACTATTATTATATTAATATGATAATACATTTTTAGATTTGTATATATATATCCAACTTGATTTTCCGACATATATATCCATTTTGATTTTCAAGCACCTAAGTCGCGGCTATGAAAACAAAAGAAGATCTCCACTCGCTTTCTCCTTTTGTTCTCACTTGGCATGGGGCTAAAAAAGGCACTGACCGCTTCTATGCATGGTCGGATGCTCTCTCCCATCTAAAAAGAATGGTTTGATGTTGGTTTTTTAATTTTGATTTATATACATAACAGTTTAATACTCAGGAAAGAAAAGGGGACAAAATGATGAGTACGAAAAAAACAGTCGCAATCTCTACAATAGCTTTAGCGATGATGGCAGGGGCTAATACAAGTTATGCCGAAGTTAATGAGGCCGCTCCAACACATGATTCGATTCAGCAACATGCAGAGGAGAAGTTATCAGAACTTAAGCAGGCGCGGCAGCGTGCAGAAGAGCGAGCAGCGGAATTAAAACAAGCAAAGCAACATGTAGAAGAGCGAGCATCAGAGTTAAAACAGGCGAAACAAAATGCGGAAGAAAAAGTAACGGAAGCGAAGCAACATGTAGAAGAACGAGTATCGGAATTGCAACAGACGAAACAGCATGTAGAAGAAAAAGTAGCGGAAGCAAAACAACATAGAGAAGAGCGAGTATCGGAATTGCAACAGACGAAACAACATGTAGAAGAAAAAGTAGCGGAAGTGAAACAACATAGAGAAGAGCGAATATCGGAATTACAACAGGTGAAACAAACTGCAGAAGCGAAATTAACAGAATTACAACAGGTGAAACAAACTGCAGAAGCGAAATTGGCAGAATTAAAACAGACGAAACAAAATGTGGAAGAGAAACTAGCAGAATTAAAGCAGATTAGGAAAGACGCGGAAGTGAAAATTTCTGAAGCGAAGCAACATAAAGAAGAGGTAGCATCAGACTTAAAACAAATACACGAGACAATCGAAAGTAAATTAGCAGAATTACTCCAGGCGAAACAAGCGATAGAGGGAAAAGTAGTAGAGTTAAAACAAATGAAACAAACGCTGGAAGATAAATTAGCAGAATTACTCCGTACAAAACACACTGTAGAGGAAGAGAAACTAGCAGATGTGAAACAGACGAAGAAAAAGATAGAAGAGAAATTAAATGAATTAACACGTGCGAAACAAGATGTAGAAGCAGAGATAGCGGAATTAAAACAGGCGAAGCAAAATGTAGAAAATAAAGGAAACGAAATAAAACAATCGAGTACACCTCTTAAAGTGGAAAACGATAAGAGAGAACTTCCTAACGCCGGGGGAACAGAATCTAATACAACCACTCTAGGAATGTTATCAATTTTAGGTGGAATTTTATTAGCAATGCGAAATAGAATGAAAAAGATGTTTTAATAAAGTGTATGAAAACTGTTTTTTTGCAATAATTTATATTCCTAAGGAGTGTCTCATAAGTCAAATTTTTGACTATGAAACACTCTTTTTTGTTGTTTTATAGATGGATAGGTTAAATTATTCTAGTTTGATGAATCAGAACTATCACCGCCAGTGTCCGAGTCATGATCAACACTTTCGTTTTCACTAGCACTTTTCATAGGTGCAGTAACAAAAGTTGCTGTCATCACAGCGTCCATCCACTCTGCTTCGGCATCTTTCGTAGTTATATTAGCGTTTTTATGTCCTGCTGTATCGGTTGTAGAGGAATGTTTTTTAGTTCTTTTCTTCAACTAAGAGTGCGGATTCATACAGTAAGAATTATTTTTTCAATTATTAAATAAGAAAAAATGGACCCATATTATAACTGACAGAGGTATGTTATTATCAGAATAAGGGTTTTACCCTTATTTACTTTTTATAGGAGAGTGTTTAACATGATTATCAAGTTCATTCGTTTACGTTAATTTTAAACACAATTCGTTATGCCCAGCTATTTTTTTCAAAACATGTGGGTTTATTTGAGTGTGTCTTTTTTTATTAACTAAATACGAATGAAATGAGGAGTTAATCATGACTGAAAAGATTATTAAAATTAATGAAATTGATATATGTACAGAGAGCTTTGGTAATTCAGCAGATCCAGCAGTTTTACTGATTATGGGAGCAATGTGTTCAATGGTTTATTGGGATGAGGAATTTTGTCAACAATTAGCTGATACGGGCCGATATGTTATTCGTTATGATAATAGAGATGTCGGACGGTCAACTACTTATGAACCGGGGAGTTCCAACTATACTGTGGTAGATATGGCTGATGATGCGATTGGGGTACTCGATGCATATCATATTGACGAAGCCCATATTGTTGGAATGTCATTAGGTGGAATGATTGCTCAAATTGTAGCCTTAAGGAACCCTCAGAGAGTTCTAAGTATAACTTTGATTGCATCAGGTATTTTTGGTTCTGAAGACAACAACCGGAATTTGCCTCCGATCGATGAGAAGATACTCGCTTACCATGCTAATGCGGCCAAACTAAATTGGTCGGATGAAGAATCTGTTGCAAATTACTTGGTTGCAGGATCAGCTGTACTCTGTGGTTCAAAGCATAAATTCGATGAGAAGAGGGCTAATAAGCAGGTAGAAAAAGAAATAAATAGAGCAAATAATCTACTGAGTATGTTTAATCACTCCCTTCTTAAAGGCGATGATTCTTATGAGGGGAAGTTAAAAGGAATCAATATACCTACTTTGGTTATCCATGGTACAGAAGATACAGTGCTTCCATACGAGCATGGTCTTGCTCTTGTTAATGAAATTCCGCATGCTTTGCTACTAACCCTAGAGGGATCGGGACACGAGATTCACTGCGATGATTGGGATCATATAATCAACGCTATTTCGAACCATACTTCAGTCCTGTAATCATTATAGGAATCGTATAAAACAAAAAACATTTGGAAAAAGGGCTACAATCGAATTTGTAGCCTTTTTTTTCTATTAAAAATCAGTTTTGGAACTGTTACTCAGTTAAAGAATACTAATTACTTCGTTTTCCTGGTTCAATTTCCACATCAGAAAATTTTCCACTCAACAAGTCATGCTCTAGTTGAATCTTCACACCAGCTGTATGACTACATCCTCCGGCACTAGGATAAGTAGTTGCGAATCAATCTGGAACTTGGAAGGTTGTAGAATCATAGGAAAGGATAACGTTTTTTGTAATAAAGTTTAACCGTTTGAAAAATGATTAACCTGAGCATTAAGCTTGCGAAATGAATAACCAAATAACCTGCTCCCTTTATTTTTTGATGGAAGGTTATTTGGTTTTATATTGGTATGAGTAAATTAAGGGTTTCTTAAGAACCTATTAAGAAATAAGTGAGTTTTAGGAACTAGAATAAATTTATCTTAACAGTAAATAAGAGAATTAATGGTTTAAACGGAAGTCCTTAGAGCATGTCAAAAAACTAATAAATAAGTATTTCAGGAGGTTTTTATGAAAAAGAAAATGATTATTGCAATTGGTGCTTCTGCTATAATACTGACTAATTTTGTAGGAAGTATTTATGCAGATTCGAAAACAGAAGTTTCTGTTACAGCTCCCTACAATACAAATCAAATAGCGGAATGGTTAGAAGCGCATGCAAAGCCTTTAAAAACAACTAATCCAACTGCATCTCTTAATGATTTAAAACCACTTAAGAATATGGTAGGATCAGCTTCAATTGTAGTTTAGGTGAAGCTACGCACGGGGCCCATGAAGTTTTTACAATGAAACACCGAATTGTAAATTATTTAGTATCTGAAAAGGGCTTTATCAACTTAGTTTTAGAAGAGGGATGGGATAGAGCTTTGGAACTTGATCGATATGTTCTTACTGGTAAGGGAAACCCAAGCCAACATCTATCACCTGCATTTAACACGAAAGAAATATTAAATCTACTTAGTTGGATTCAGCAATATAATGCTAATCCGAAACATAAATCTAAAGTGCGTGTCATTGGGATGGATATTCAATCAGTAAACGAAAATGTTTATAATAATATAATAGAATATTTAAAAAGAAATAATTCAGATCTTGTGCCTAGAGTAGAAGAGAAGATAAAAGACCTTATTCCTGTAACAAAGGATATGGATACCTTTGGCAGCCTTACGAAAGAAGATAAAGAAAAGTATATTTCAGATGCTAAACAAATCAGTGCTTTATTAGAACAAAATAAAAGTTATCTAAATGGAAAATCCAAAGAGTTCGCATGGATAAAACAAAATGCCCGTATTATTGAACAGTTTACTACAATGTTAGCGTCACCTTCTGATAAACCATCGGATCTTTTTTTGAAACATGATATTGCAATGTATGAAAATGCGAAGTGGACTGAAGAACATTTAGGAAAAACCATTGTATGGGGACATAATGGACACGTTTCGAAAACAAATATGATTCCTTTTATATACCCTAAAGTAGCTGGGTAGCGTTTGTCGGAATATTATGGAAAACGGTATGTATCTATTGGAACATCTGTTTATGAAGGACGATATAATGTATATAATAGTAACGGTGAATTTGGCCCATATGGAACATTAAAATCAGATGATCCAAACAGTTATAACTACATCTTTGGACAAGTCAAAAAAGATCAATTTTTTATTGATTTACGTAAGGCAAACGGCGTGACAAAAACTTGGTTAAACGAACAACATCCAATTTTCTCTGGAATAACTACCGAAGGCCCTGATATACCAAAAACTGTTGATATATCATTAGGTAAATCGTTTGATATACTTGTTCAAATTCAAAAAGTGAGTCCATCTCAACTACATCAATAAATTTGTAATAATGTGGCTCAACGAAGTGTAGTATTGATGGTAGTGTTAAGTGTCAAAAGAGTTGTTTAAAAACACTTATTCCATTAAAGGGTCATTTAAAAACCAATAAGGACTTTTCTTTTATTATCAAACTCATTTAGGTACCTAGTATTTTCGTAGCCAGGCTTTTTATGTTTTACGGTTCTTTGATATTAGGGAGAGGAGATGTTTTAGAGTTTATCAACCTGTTCCATAGATAAGGGGAAAAATACCTTTCTTCAAATAACCTGTCAGTTAGTTAAGTAATTACACAAACTCATTTTAACATAATACCCCATTTTCGAATCGTAATTTTCTGAATAGTTGATGTTTAATGGGAATGATAAAAGCCGATTTCCATCGTTAATAGGAGAACGGCTTTTTTTGCGTGGTATTTGTGGTTAAAGTATCCCTAAACGAGTTTATACATCAGAATATCATCTACATATTCATTATCCTTCATTTTAAATTCTTTTATTTTACGGCCTTCTTCAATGAACCCCATTTGTTTGTATAAAGAGATTGCATGATGATTTGTTGAGAAAACTGCTAAACTTACTTTTTCAATGAGTGGATTTTTCTCTGCCCAGTCTAATAAAGCTTGTAGGAGCATTTTTCCAATTCCGAGTCCTCGGTAACTTTTACTGATCATGATTCCAAAGGAACCTGTATGAGACAATCGCTCTTTATTCTCGTTCATAAATACGATCCAGCCCACAACTTCACCATCTTTTTCAGCGACAAGTAAGGTTTCTCTCTCATTCTTCAATACGTTCTGTACCCATTCTCTTTGCTCGGATGATGTTTTTTTAAACTCTTCAGGTAACGAAATGAGAAAGTGGCCTTCAGAAACAACCGATTTCTGGATGTCTAAAGTTGCTTCGGAATCTTCTATTGTTCCTGTACGAATCATGTAACTAACAGTCTCTTTTGAAATTGACAATGATATTCCCCCTTATAAAAATATTTTGTTAATATTCTCTGCCACCCTGATAATCTCCTACTTACATTTTAGAAGGAAGTTTTGAAGTATTGTCGTATCTATTAAGTTGTCATCGGGTTTTAGAAACCTTGGCGATGGAAGGCACAGGTATTTACTTAATATAAGGGAGTGGGAAGATCTATGATTCATAGAGTTGGCCAAATTATGTTGTATGTAAATAACCAAGATAAGGCAGTGGAGTTTTGGACAGAAAAAGTAGGGTTTCGTGTCGTTGCTGAAGAAGATAACGGGCAAGGGATGAGATGGATTGAAATTGCTCCAGCAAAGGGCGCAGAAACAAGCATTATTTTGCAGAATAAGGAATTCATTGCTAAAATGTCACCTGGATTAAATCTTGGGACACCTTCTTTAATGTTTTTCACGGACAATCTCGATGAATTACGTAACGACCTATTAAATAAAAATATTACAGTCGGAAAAATTGTGAATATGCCTTTTGGCAGAGTATTTAACTTTGCTGATTATGAAGAGAATTACTTTGCTGTGATGGAGAAGAAATAAAGTGAAACTTCCATCAGTGGAGGGGCTTTATCCCCCACTGATTATTAGACTTCACGAATCGGGCTTTTACGGGTAGTTATCCTCACCTATCTTCCTCGTTTCTCTCTGAAGCTTGAAGTGGTAGTCTTACTGCCCGTTCATGCGGGATAAATTATCAAAACCTCCTGCTTATTGAACAAAAAGCAGGAGGTTTTCTATGTTTCAGAATCGAAAGGTGTCTTCGGACTCTATAATGATGCCGCCTACGAGTCCACGCCATCGAATGAATCACCGTGACCTGCTGCATCAGAACTATCGCTGTCAGTTCCTGAGTCATGGTCGGTATTTGAATGTTCATTGGCACTTTTCATAGAAGCAGTAAGAAAAGATGCTGTCATCACTGCATTCATCCAATTCGCTTCCGCATCTTTCGTCGCTAGATTAGCATCTTTATGTCCTGCTGAATCTGTTGTGGAAGAATGTTTTTTCAGGTCTTTTTCAACAGCACGATGTTTATTCATTGGTTTTCCAAAAATCTTCATGAGTATCATTAAGATGAAACAGATTACGGATAGGGTGAGGATAAACAAGATGAAGTATAAAGATAAATCTAGTATCTCTGTCATATGTATACCTTCCTTCATTTACTAAGTAAAGTATAAGAATAACAAAAAATTCGGCACTATGAAACAGTGAGTGTATATAGAAACACAAAGAGTAATGGAATTGATCCTGAATCAAGTATTAATTTCCATCTTGAATTAGGGGGGAACATATCTCTGTCGAGTTAGTGAAAATAGCTATATTTGCAAAATACAAAAATCCTCAGATGTGTTTATAGGTTCACACCTGAGGCTAATCTCAGCTACCAGCTAGCCACCTCAACATTCGCTTTTAACCATTTCTCCCAAAGGGGATCTTCTATTTTCAAAAAGCTTAATGACGTGCCTTGCATATCTAAAGAAGTTAGATGGGTACCAACTTTTACAAATCGAATATTCAATCCTTCCAGTTCACATAAACGGCGAATGTCGTTTGCAAATATATATTGTTCCATTAATGGAGTAGCACCTAATCCATTAATCAAGATGGCAAACTTATCACCTTTTTTCCAGCGGTAAATACTTTTGAGTTTATTCATCAGTTCGATCGCCAATTTTTCAGAAGAAGATAAGACTTCTCTCCGGTACCCTTTTTCTCCGTGGATGCCGACTCCATAGAAAACTTCATTGTCTTGCAGTGTAAAAGAAACGTTGTCTTGAGTAGGATTGGTTGCTGGAGAGAGCGCGACTCCTAATGTATGCAGATTACGGATAACAGAATGGCCGATGTCTGTTAATTGTTGTAGTGAATGGCCTTCAAGAGCTGCTGCTCCGAGTATTTTATGAACGAAAATTGTGCCAGCTACTCCTCGTCTTCTTTTATTGAAGGAAGCGTCATCTTCAATGGAAACATCATCATTTACAATGACATGATCAATCAGTCTTCCTTCTTGCTTTGCTAAAGATTCAGCAGTTAGAAAGCTTTCTACGTCAGCTTCGAAGTTTTTAATAATGAATAGGATACTTTTGTCTTTGGGCACAGAGCGAACTGCCGCTACGATTTGTTCTGGTGTAGGGGGAGTGAATATCTCACCGTTGACTGCTGCTGAAAGCATGCCTTTTCCTACATAACCAATATCAGCTGGCTCATGCCCGCTACCACCACCGCTTATGATGACAACATCTTGCTCGATTGCGGCAAGGTCTTTCTGATAAATGATGTTGTATTCTCTGTTATAAGATATTCTATCGCTATGTTCAAAATAAAAGCCATGTAACATATCCTCAACAATATTTTGAACATCATTCATAATTTTTTTCATTGTCTTTCCACCTTATGATTTGTTTGCTGATTGCTTTAGTAACAGGACTAATTGATTGTTTATCATATTTTTCATCATCGAAGACATGATAGACGGATCAATAGCGCAATGATTCTCAATCCAATCTTTTACTGTTCCAACAAAGCCATGACTATAAAAAGAGGCCAGTGTATCTTTTTTTACTTCAGAAATGTCTAATTTACAGCCAATTAATAGCTCATCGATAATTTTGATATATAAGTTTTTCGTATGTTCAAAGAGATAGTAATTAAATGAATTTTGCTCGATTACTTTAAATGCATTTCGGTAGAACCCTTGATTTTGATAAAAGTAATGGAATAATAGGTCGAAAATATTCTCCCATTTTTCATAATCGAGAAAATCTATAATATTTTCTTTCGTTTCTTCTCTATAAATCCAACTTAGCAATTCGAATTTATCTTTAAAATGATAATAAAACGTCTGCCTGCGCATCTGACAATTTACCATAATATCACTCACAGATATTTTATGAAATGGTTCTGTTTCCATTAATTGTTTTAGCGAGTTCGCTATGATTTTTTTGGAAATGATAGAAGAGCTCATGATAATCATCCCTACAAATTTATTCTTTTAATAATAACATCCTATCTCTAAATGAAGAGGGTGTCTTTGGACAAATCGTTCATTTTGTCCGTTTACCATAAAACGCTTTCATTTTACTATAGTTAATAAGAAGGCGCTTTCAAATATATCATAATTCAAAAGAGAATGTATTGTGAGCATGAATAGGTTAACGAAGAATATAACAAAGCTTATAGAGGAGGAATAATAAATGAAAAAAATTATAAATCAACCTGAAACGCTCGTTATGGAGATGTGCAATGGGATGGTTATGGCTCATCCGGAACTAGAGCTTTTGAAAAAGTATAAAGTAATCAAGAAAAAAGAAATGAACGAAGATAAGGTCACTTTAATTAGCGGTGGCGGCAGTGGACATGAACCGGCACATGCGGGGTTAGTAGGAAAAGGAATGCTGGATGCGGCGGTATGCGGAGATGTGTTTGCTTCTCCATCACAAATCCAGGTATATCAAGCAATTAAAGCAACTGCTAGCAAAAAAGGTACGCTGCTAATTATTAAAAATTACAGCGGAGATATTATGAACTTTAAAAATGGAGCTCATTTAGCTACTGAAGACGGAATTCAAGTTGAATATGTCCGCGTAGATGATGATATTGCGGTAGAAGATAGTCTTTATACAGTAGGACGTCGCGGCGTTGCAGGAGTTGTGTTCGTGCATAAGATTGCCGGTGCCGCAGCGGAAGCAGGCATGGATTTAATGCAGGTGAAAGCTGTAGCGGAAAAAGCAGCGGCAAATGTTCGAACAATTGGTCTCGCATTAACTTCCTGCACGGTTCCGGCTAGTGGATCGCCTACTTTTAAACTCGGTGAAGATGAGATGGAATATGGCGTTGGTATCCACGGAGAGCCAGGCAGAAAACGTGAAAAAATTATGACTGCAGATGAACTCGCTTTACGTATGACAAATGATCTTGTGAAAGATTTAGGCCTGGATGATGATGCTGAAATTGCTGTTTTAGTAAATGGTTTTGGCGGCACACCGCTTCAAGAACTATATCTGTTTAACAATGCAGTTACGAGAGAGTTAAGCAAAAGAAATATACGAATTAATAGAGCGTTTGTCGGTAATTACATGACGAGTATTGATATGGCCGGAATTTCTCTAACGGTGATGAAACTGGACGATGAGCTGAAAACATTGCTATCGAAAGAGTGTAATACACCGGCATTTAAAGTAGATGGACCAGTTGAGAGCGTAGAATACATTGATATTGAAGAAAAAGGAGGAGAAAAACCTGTTTCCTTTGAGACGGAAACAGCGGAAGAACACGCGGTCATCAAGAATGAGGTTATCACATTAAATAATATGATGTATCTTGTTGATAAAATGAGCGAAATCATTATTAAGAATGAAGTACCATTCTGCGAGTTGGATACGCATGCAGGTGATGGTGATTTTGGGATGAGTGTTGCGAAAGGATTTAAGCAATTAAAGAGAGAATGGAGCTCGATTTTAAACCAAGAACGTTTAAATATAGGAACATTTTTAGATGCGTGTTCTATGGTAATTATGGAACATTGCGGAGGAGCTTCTGGCCCAATTTGGGGCGGTGCTTTCCGAGCGGCAGGTAAGGCAATAGATGGAAAGATAGAATTAACAGTCCGAGAGTTTGCTGAAATGCTGGAAGCTTCACTAAAAGGGATACAGTCTATTGGTGAGCGCTCTTTCGGAAGAGGAGCAGAGGTAGGCGATAAAACGCTTGTAGATGCGCTTGCACCTTGTGTAAATGCTTGGAAAGAAAGTGCTAAAACAGGTGCGGATTTTAAAACTGCTTTTGAAAAAGGAGCAGAGGCCGCTGTTAAGGGAGCAGAATATACAAAAGAAATCGTAGCTCGAATGGGCCGCGCTGGTACAGTTGGTGAAAGAAGCTTAGGGTATCCGGATGCTGGTGCTTATGCGCTAGGGGTTATTTTTACGGAGCTTTCTCGTAGCCTAAAATAGTGGCAGTTTGTGTTTCTGGATACTGGAAATTCCAAAGTATGTAGATAAATAGAAGGAAAATAAGAAAGAGAAAACGCTAAAAAGGTACCTGATGAAGCAACAGGTACCTTTTTTATTATTATTCTTTTTTATGTAGATATCTTTAATGGATTCTATATTGTCCCATTAGTTTTTCTTGACCCATTCGAACTAAACGCTTTGTAATTTCTCCACCAACAGAACCATTCGCACGTGCAGATGTCTCTGGACCAAGTGTAACCCCAAATTCGCTTGCAATTTCATATTTCATTTGCTCAATTGCTCCTGCTGCACCAGTTATAAGAATCTCATTTGAATTATCGTTATATCCTTGGATATTCAATTTCAACACCTCCATTTAATTTGTATATAATGTTCTTCTAACTGTAGATAAGTATGTATACCAATATCAGGAAGTTTTATGATTTCATTTGATAACGATGTCTCCGGATTTCTTGTAAGCTCTAAATGAAAGGTCTTACCCAAAGTTGAGAAAAATCCACATATCCAAAATATTTCATCTTAATATTCGTTAAATCTGATGAAAAAGGAATCTGGCGTTTATCATAGTATAAGGGAATCATAATAGAGGATTCTATCAGTTCTTTTTCAATCTTTTTATTTAATGTGGCCCACTTCTCAAAATGTGTATGTTTGTATGTAGCGAGTTGCTTTTTTAATGTTTTATTTGTTTTTAAAATCTTAGCCAATGGTGAATATCTAGCCGTTAGAAAATAATAAAATGATATCTCTTGATTCATTTCGAATACTTCACCATGAATAAAGAGATCAACTTGTTCATTAAGTTTTTCATCCCTAAGGTAGTTTTCGAAAGGAACCCATTTCACTTGAAAAGGTATATTTTCCTTTTCGAAGACATTCATTAACCATTTTGTTGTTGTTTCTGTATACTGAGTAGCTTTTATAATAAGCGGTTCTGTAAATTCGGGACGTTTTCTTTTTGGAATATTGATTTGATGATCTGTGTCTTTTAAGCAACTTTTTATATTTGGGATTTTCTGAGAATCATATTCGTGCATATGATTCATATTGTTAACGATAATATAATGCAAGTAATTACGAACATCTTTATGTTGAATTGATGAATTGCGCCAAGCGTTCATAATTATAACACCGAACCCTGAATTTCTTTCTACTTGAAACGTAGAATTACTTTCATGGTGTTTGGAAGATTGATAAATAGTATCAAATTCTAGAGGAACCTGAATGAATTCTACTGTATCTAGCAAAGGTCTTTCTTGAAAATAATCATGAAATGCTATTAATGATGTTTTCTCCTGGTTATTGTCTCCTATATAAAAACCACCTGTCCCTATAATTAGACCGTTATTTTCTTTATAAATACTTGTATTGATCATACATAACATTTGTAAACAATAGCTACACCCATCTGGATAATGTATATCAATAATTAATGGTGATACAATGTCGATTTTTTCTATAGGTGCCCATAAGTCTTTATAGTATGTATGACTACGTAGTTTTGAGAGACATCGTTTCACGTCATCCGCTGTTAAGATGGATCCATCATGAAATTTTATAGACTTTTTTAAATATAGTCTAAGCTTAGATTGAGTTAAATCCCAACTGTGAGCTATTTCAGGAAATATGTGCCCCTTTTCATCCATATAAACAAGTCGATTGAAAACGTTCGCGACAATATGTGCACTATGTACATCGGCAGCTTCTAGCGGATGTATTGTTAAAAAGGGCTTTCTTCTAGGAATAATTAATTTATCATCCGAATTATGTATATAACCAAATTTAGAATGAAACTTAGTCATCAAGCGTAGTTTACTGTTTGGAGACCAATTATATAGTAAATATTTACTGCTTTTTTCAACAGGTTGTTGATCCATCATTTCCATTACTTGTGACTCATAGATTTGTTCTATATTTTTCAACCATTGCAGGGAGGAGGTATTTCCTCTGCCTTTTCCAGAAGTAAAAATCAGCCAACCTTCATCCATCCATTTATGTAAGTAACGCACAGTTTGCTTTGTACTTAAATTTAAAAAATCTGCTAGGTCGTTTATTTTTATATTTCCTGAAGAAAATGATTGCCATAGATTCAATAAATTTTTATCCATTTTCCTATCTCCTTCTATAAGTGGACATGTTTTTCTGAATGTGTCCATTTTTAGTTTGATAAGTCTAGTTTAATATAACATTAGATAAAAGGGGGAGATGCGATGAATTGGAAAGAATTTGAGCAAAATATAAAAGTACGCTTAATTACATCGTTTTTTAATCGTGCTGTTACATCAGCAGTAATGCCTTTCATGGCATTGTTTTTTGCTCAAGAAATAAATAAAATATGGGCCGGATTATTTTTAATCTTAACGGTTATTTTAAGTTTTTTTTCAAGTTTAATAGGGGGGTACATTTCAGATCGCTTTCAACGAAAGAAAATCTTATTGTTAACTTCTTTTTCTAGTACTGTAATGTTTTTATTCATGACCTTAAGCTTATATCCTACAGATAAAATGATTTGGTTATTTGCAATCGCTTATGTAGGATTTGTAATATTTAGCAGTCTTGGTCGCCCATCCATGCATGCTATTATCATAGACTCAACTACACCAGAAAATCGAAAAGCTATTTATACAATTGACTATTGGCTTATGAATCTTTCTATGGCAATTGGTGCAGCATTAGGTGGACTTTTATATACCAATCACCAAAAAGAATTGTTTATATTACTGACTTTTGTTTCTGCTACATTACCAATTGCTTATAAAATTTGGCTAGTTGCAGAAGTGAAAGAGTGCTTAGAAAAAAAGCATGAAAATATCGTGCTTGATCTCATTCAAAACTATAAAGTTGCGATTCAAGATAGAGCATTTTTAAAAGTTGTAATAGGGTCTACCTGCATATTTGCGGCAGAGTTCACTTTAAATAGTTATATTGGTGTACGACTTTCCGAAACATTTCATCCAATAAGCCTTGGGAACTTTGAAATAGTAGGGGTAAGGATGCTCAGTATTCTTAACATACAAAATATGCTGTTAGTAGTATGTTTAACGTTTATTGTAAATAAATTTACCGATCGTTTAAGCGGAAAAAAAGCGTTACTTTTCGGACTTGTGCTCTATGGTATAGGCTATGTGACAGTAACATCTGCAAACACTTGGTACGTATTGGTTATTTTCAATTTTATTGCTACTGTTGGTGAACTTGTCTACTCTCCAATCAGAAATACACAACAAGCTAATATGATTCCTGCTGATAAAAGAGGGTCGTATTCAGCTTTTGCAGGTCTATCAGATATTGGCGCGGATTTACTTGCAAGAATGACTATTATCGTTGGTGCATTTTTGGCTCCTACGATGATGTCCGTTTACATTGGTATCATTGTAATAATGGGGACATTCCTTTTATACACTGGACTGTTTGTTAGAACTAATAGTCAGTCTCAGGAAAGATTAAATAAAATGTCATCGTAATAGCGTGTAAGGTGAAAAAATGGCTTCGATATTGCATCGAAGCCATTTTTTTCTAGGGAATTCCATCTATTTTTGATACATTAATAGTTGAGAAATATAAATAAGGGGTAGAGATGCGGAAATGGAATTATTTGATTATTATAAGCGGAAAGGGAGATTTAAGCTTCTGATTGGAGCAGGTATTTTTCTATTTGCACTATGGGATGTATATGGAACTTGGGGAATGGTGAATTGGGGACAGACTATCTTTATTATGACCGTTTCTTCTGTTTTCCTCGGAATTGGATTTTGGCAACTGGGAAAAGGGAATGTGATTCAGAAGAATGCGGTGAAAAGTGATGTAACGTTTTGGGATGTTGATACGTTTGTCGTATTGGAATTGCCGAAACGAAATGCACAATTTGGTTTATACCATCCTGATGGAAGGTATATTGCTGGAACAAAAATCATTTCATCTAACATTCTGTTTTCAGTGATCCCTTTTTTAGGAAATAGAGATGTGTATGGATTAGAAACGAACAGCGGGGAAATTCTTGCCTATTTTCATACGGAAGTTGATGGGTATGATTGGGTAATCTATGATTCGAATTATAACCAGATTGGTATGTTTAAGGAAAAGATGATACAAGGATTTACCATAGTACGTGGTTCTTTAATGGCGGATAAAGAAACGAAGTTGTCCGATGTAGAAGTGGAGTTTGATTTTATCCAAAGTACGCTCCGTACAATAGATGGACGCACACTAGCGATCGGTAAGCAAGGGTATATGCCGATAGAATGGAGCGAAAGATTTATGGGGCTTAATGTACCTACTATTACATTCGGTTCCAATGCATCTAACAATGAAAAAATGTTAGGTCTAGCGGTGTTCCTTTATAGTTTACGTATAATTGAGATTCGAAAAGCTAGAGCGAGTGTTTAATAGGAAGGTACTTTTAATCTGTTTATTTATATATCTTACAAAGATGTCACTTTTCTGTAAGGTTATTAGATAGTTACTTTATAGTTTCAATGTCATAATAAATGTATAAGAAATATAAGTACATAAGGAGAGTGTCAGTTATGATTGTAACAACAACTTCAGGAATTCAAGGAAAAGAAATTACCCAGTATGTGGATATTGTAAACGGTGAAGCGATTATGGGTGCAAATATTGTTCGTGATTTATTTGCTTCTGTTCGTGACGTTGTCGGTGGCCGTGCAGGTGCATATGAAAGTAAATTAAAAGAAGCACGTGATATTGCGATGGAAGAAATGAAACAACTTGCGCAGCAAAAAGGAGCAAACGCTATTGTTGGTGTTGATGTAGACTATGAGGTTGTTCGCGACGGTATGTTAATGGTTGCGGTAAGTGGTACTGCTGTACGTATATAAAATAAAAAAACCTTTAGAGTAGATATACTTTAAAGGGTTTTTTATATTTTTTAATTTTCTCAATATTTTATAGGCGTAAATGTGATAGAGTAGTAAGTGGATGGGAGTCCAATTACATATTATTAAAATTAAAGTGGTTATCAAGTCGGAGAGGGGCACTCATGAGAGTGTCTTTTCTTTTTTATAAAAGGTTCTGTTAAAAATATAGTTGTTTAATTTTTGATATAAGATACTTCACTACACTAAAAAATATAACAATAAAGTCGTTTGGAAATCTAAGCTTTATTCAACGATAGCGCCCTTTTATGAAATAAAGGAATAGATGTATTTATACAAAGATTGAATATTTTACAGGATTTCCGAATCCTAATTTTTCTCAAAATCATAACTGCTGGAGTGAACTCCAGCAGTTATGATTTAAATTTTCCTTCACCTTCCTACCCGTTAGTTCAGTAACTTCAACAAAAAGAGTGTCAATCTTTCTTGGATCAACACTCCGATACTAAGCTAATTTTTAACATCTTACATATTTACGTTTGAAACCAAGTCTGCCTTTATCAATTTCTTTATGAATACTTTCGTAAGCATTTAGAAAACTGCTTTTTTTCTTGTCCTGTTTTACTTCTACTGTACCTACTTCCTTTGCGGTCTCGACTGCCTTTTCATGTAGTGGCACATATGAAATCCCTACGGTGTATAGAAAATTATTCATAGCGGATTTCGTTCGTTCTGGCGAATCATGAACCGTATTTTTCACAATTTCAAGCATATTGGAAATCTTGCTTTCGGAAAATTCATTGTCTAGGCGATTCCCTAAAAGCCAGCAGTAGCAACTCCAGCCCGCTGACATTCTCATCTCGTCACCGCTTGCAATCCATTTATCAGCAACGTCTTGCGCAAAATCTGACTCTGATAAAGTTACTGCCACCACATAATCGGATAGCATATAAAAATACGCCCCATCTATCCAACGATCAAAATCCGACTCACTCATAGCTTTTGGGTTTGCAATAATGCCTGCAAAGTACATTGCATCGTAGTTACCTGTGGAATAAAGCTCTTCAGCTAAATGTTGATTTATTTTTATTTTCTTTGCGATTGGTTTCATAGCACCTGTAGCTACGCCAAAAAGCGGCTCGTGCGCACCATTGGATATGTATATTTTTTTCGTTCGTTCCTTACCGAGGGCTTCAAGCTCCTGCATAACTGTTTCGAAATCCATAGTTTTGCACTTCCTCCTTTAATATTAAGCAATTGTAACCAATTAGTTTATATTCTTAATCAAGTCTTCCATACTTCTCAATTTTACCATTAATCTTATCCAAGTAGGATGTCTACTGTCTATGTATGGCTTTGTATGAAAGTTTGAGAAAAACAATGGCTTAGAATTAATTTTTTATTAAACAGCTTAACAATTTCTGTAACGAATAGAGTCGTCATAATCGGACTTTGTTTACTTTTTTTAATGCCTCCAAGGAATCTGGTAATAGTTTGGCTATCGCTTTTAAAGGATCTGTTGATTTTTGCGTTAAACAAAGCATCATCGCACCTTCAATTGAAGCTGTCATCAACACTGCAATATCGGAAGCCGTTTCATTCGAAAAGCCTTCCGTTACAAGTTTTGCATAGTAAATGTGCTGAATGTTTTCATATAGCGCACTACATGCGTTGCGGACAGGTTCCTTCACCGTGGCCATTTCACTGATAATGCTGCTAAATGTATAGCCGGTAATGGTACCCTCTGATTCTAAAATGCGAATCAACGTATCAATCAGTGATTGGGTGGTTTCCTTAGCTGATAGGTGCTCTTTGAAAATAGCCTTAATATCTGTAGTGATTGCTTCGTTTAAAGTTTGTAAACAAGTAATTAATAGCTCTTCTTTACCATTTGGAAAATGATGATAGAGCGCTCCTTTTGTCACGTTACAAGCTTTTAAGATCTCATTGAGTCCGACACTTTTATAGCCTTTCTGCTGAAAAAGGCTTGTAGCAGTATCAATTATGAGTGATTTTGTATCCATGTTTCTTCCCTTAACATACCAACTGGTACATTTGTTAGTGTAGCAAAATAAATCCTCATGATGTAAGTGTTTTATATTATTTTAACCGAGAAGCCTCCTTCCTTTAAACGAAGTGAAGGTGGGAGATGAATCATTTTTTTCTCAAAAAAACGTCTCTTTTTTGTAGAACATATGTTTGTTTTGGTGTATAATAATCTTATCAAATAAAATGAGGTAAAAACAGGTGAAGAAAGCGTATTTTTCGAAACGGATCTATAAGACAGATTGACCCCATGAGATGGTAGATGCAGTCACATAGACAATCGAAACATGTAATCGGGCGAAACGATTTGTATTTCAAATGATTGTTCGGGAAAAACGTTGGAACCGTAAGATGCATGACAAAGTGTTCTGCCCTCGATATAAGAAAAAATAGCTGTACCTGTTTTGTTTTCCTTTCGTTGGAAAATAGAGTGGGTCGTCTCACATAAAGTGAAACTTTAATCAGTGGGGGTTTTCTTCATCCCCCACTGATTATTAGCCCTCACCAATCGGGCATTAACGAGCAGTTGATCCCCCACCTAACTTCTTCGGTTTTCTCTGAATCTTGAGGTGGGGGTCTTACTGCTCGTTAATGCGGGATAAAGACACTACTGAAATCTATATCGTTTCATCCCCTTTGTTGAACGTGAGGAACTATTTTTGCCTTAGCAGAAACAGGAGAATCCCCCAACGCAAGCTCGTTTAGAGGTAGGTGGGGGTAGTTCAATCAATAAAAGAAGGTTAATTTTGTGACGGTTATTTTGGCTTCCTTTCAATTGCATAAGGATGGGTTTATTCTCCTTTACTCTGAATCACAGGCTGATTACCTGTGATTTTCTAATTTGAAAGGAAGCGGTATTGTGGTTGAAAAATAAAAAGTGCAGAGAACGTGATGGATTGATAATTAAGGTTGTGCCTTGTTCTAATTATTTGAAAGAAGGAAGAGAAGGAGTTGGGGTAAATAAGGAATGATGTAAAATATTTTTACGTTTTATAAGGAATTAGAAAGATATATTATCTGTAAAATAAACAAGCTGTGGCAAATGAGACGATTTCAGAAGGCATTTTAAATAATGGATTACCGCTCATTATATTTGTTTATGGTGGAAATATCGGAGGAACTTTATGGAAAATAAGATTAATTCTAGAGTAATATTAATAACTTTCATCATTGGTGCATTTTTCGTAATATTAAACGAAACCTTATTGAATATTGCTTTAACTAAGTTAATGACTGTATTCAACGTTGATGCTCCAACTGTCCAGTGGCTGGCAACTGGATTTATGCTTGTTATGGGTGTTTTAATGCCAATTTCCGCATCATTAATTCAATGGTTCACTACAAGACAATTGTTTATAGGTGTTATGACTATTTTTTTAATTGGAACAATGATTGCTGCTTGTGCAGTGAATTTTCCAATGTTGTTAATCGGTCGTATGGTACAAGCTATTGGTACAGGGGTGTTAATCCCTGTTATTATGAATGCTTTGCTCTTACTTTATCCTCCTGAAGTGCGTGGGAAAATTATGGGGACCTTTGGCTTGGTTATCATGTTTGCACCTGCACTGGGGCCTACTATATCGGGGATAATTGTTGATCTATTCGGTTGGCGATGGTTATTCTTATTTGTTATACCTTTCGTGTTATTTTCAATTGTATTTGCGTTAAAATATTTACAAAATGTCGGAGAGGTTACACGTCCTAAGATAGATATGATATCAATTATTCTCTCAACGATTGGTATTGGTGGAATGATTTATGGTTTTAGTAGTGCTGGAGAACATGCAAGAGGTTTCTTATCAACAACAAGCATTTCTATTATCGTGATTAGCATCATTAGCTTAGTCCTATTTGTTCTACGCCAGTTGAAATTAGAGCAACCACTATTGGATGTTCGTGTATTCAAATACAAAAATTACACAAGAGGCGTCAGTCTTTTTGTTATTGTGATTATGGCGATGTTTGCATCTGAAATTGTAATGCCAATGTATTTACAAGGACCTCTCGGATACACTGCGAAGGTAGCTGGATTATTGTTATTGCCAGGTGCGTTATTAAACGGATTAATGTCGCCAGTAATGGGTACTTTATTTGATAAATATGGTCCTAGAAAATTAATCATTCCTGGTACAATTATGTTGGTTGGGGTCATGATATTCTTTAGTAATATCACGCCTTCTATACCGATATGGTCTTTCATAATGGTATATATCATATTGATGCTATCTATTTCAGCAATTATGATGCCAGCTCAAACAAATGGATTAAATGAATTACCGAAGCATCTATATCCACACGGCACAGCGATTGCAAATACTTTGCAGCCAATTGCAGGAGCACTTGGAGTCTCTATCTTTGTAAGTATTATGACCCAAAGTACTCAGAGTCATATTGAAAAACAATCAACTCCAGTAACAGAACAATTAATGAATGAAGCCATGACAATCGGCGTGCACCATGCCTACTGGTTTGCTTTATTCTTATGTTGTATTGCTTTCGTTATTGCGTTATTTATCAAAAAGGCAATGGCTCCAGAGTCTGATACGGAGTCTTGAAAGTAAGGTTTTCATTCGATAAGTGAATAGATTTATCATATATTGTTGAATCATTAGATCCTCATTTTTTAGTGGCATCACTAAAAAATTAATATTAATAATTTTTCATATCAATAAAGTAACGTAAAAAAGCATCCAAAACGGTTGCTTTTTTCTTTGTTATGATAGAAATTATATGTAGAGTTATATGTTAATGAACAATGCTAGGATAATTAATCCAAATAGAAATAATAAGAATCCTAAAATAAGCCACATTCCATTGAAATTAAACATAGTTGAGTTCTCCTTGTGATATAGGATTAGTTTAATATATGATAGCACCAATTGAAAAGGACAAGCATATATTATAGTGTAGGACAAGCTAGCTTAGTCTTATACTAGGGAAACTCCACTCCCAAAAGAGCATCCACTGGCACAGGGTGCTCTTTTTTATTGAATAAAATGGACATTTTAACGGTAGTGGTAACAGTTAAGAATGATACCCTGCAGGATGTTGTAAGGTTAATTTATAGTATAATCTAATGGTGGAGGTCGAATATGAAGAAATTAAATGCAAATATAGATTTGAATACAAATTTATTAGAAGCGATGTTTATCCCGAGGAGATTTATCGTTTTATGGATAACACTCGTATATATAGCTTCGATGCTTTTAGAATTCCGTAACAACATTTTTTCCATTGATAGCTTGTTTTTTACAATTGTAATTGTTATACATACTATTTTTCATTGGTACGCTAGTTTATTAAAGAATAGCCAGTTGCTTTACTTTTTTTTCATACAGCTTTTTATTGTGTTTTTCGCTGCATTTATGGTGCCGCATGCCTCGATAGCGGTTTTGGTTGGGTTAACTCCTATTTTAATTGCACAAAGTTTATATATGTATAATAAAATATTTAAAGTAATTGCAGTTTTTACGATTATGTATGCAATATTTTGTGTTGCCAGTAGTATCAATTATGGTGGCAATAAATTAGCTATTCTTATTTCTATGTTCCTTTTGATATTAGCTATTATTATTCCTTTTTCTTATATTAATAAGCAGCAATTTGAGGCGCGTAATCGCATTCAGAGGTACATTCAAGAGTTAGAATTTGCATATATGAGAGTGGAAGAATTGACATTAGCTAATGAGAGGCAGCGAATGGCAAGAGATTTACATGATACATTAGCCCAAGGTTTAGCAAGCTTAATTATGCAATTGGAAGCAATAGATGCCCATATGCAAAGAGGGAATACAGAGCGTTCGCAAGAAATTATTCAACAAACGATGGTAAGAGCGAGGGAAACTTTACATGATGCAAGGTTGGTTATAGATGATTTGCGCTATACCACCAATCCATTTCATAAAGCAGTAGAGGAAGAAATAAAGCGTTTTTCTGAGGCTACATCTATACATGTAAGATTTCATATTCAAAGTACCCCTCATATTTCAAGCTTAGTAAAGGAACACTGTTTATATTTAATAAGTGAATGCTTAACGAATATCGCCAAACATTCACAAGCAACAGATGTAAATATAAAAGTCGATTATATAGATGACCTTAGAATACTAACGATCCAAATTCAAGATAACGGAATTGGTTTTGATACTGGGTATATCGGTAAGGTTCCTGGGCATTATGGTTTAATTGGTTTAAATGAGCGTGTTCGTTTGATTGAGGGGAAAATACAAATAGTAAGTGACAAGATGAAAGGTACGAAAGTATACATTCAAGTACCGATAAATAAAGAAGGAGATGTCTTTTAGTTAATTAAAATGTTTTCCCACATAATCATAAGGAGCTGATTATGTGGGAAAACATTATAAACCGAAAGAATTCTCTGAATTATTAAATGTCTCCGTGTTGACTTTACAACGTTAGGATAATCAAGGGAAATTAAAAGCTTTTCGTTCTCCTAGTAACAGAAGATATTATACACATGAACAATATTTGGAATATATAGGAGTTCACAAAACAAACGAACAAAGAAAAATTGTTATTTATGCACGAGTTTCCACTTCCAATCAAAAAGATGATTTAAAGAATCAAGTTGAATTTCTTAGGGATTTTGTAAATGCAAAAGGAATGATTGAGGATGGAGTCATAGAAGATTACGGTAGCGGTCTGAAGTATAACCGTAAAAACTGGAACGGTTTAATCAATACATACATGACAAATGAGATAGATACAATTGTGATTGCACATAAAGATAGATTGATCCCTTTTGGTTATGATTGGTTCGAAAGACTCTTACATTCATTCAACGTAAATATAATTGTTGTAAATAATGAAAGCCTTTCTCCGCAAGAAGAACTTGTTCAAGATATGATTTCTATTCTTCATATTTTTAGTTGTAGAATTTACGGTTTAAGAAAATATAAAAAGAAAATCAAAGAGGATGAGGATGTTGAAAAAAGCATACAAAACAGAAATCAAACTCACTGATATTCAAAAAAACAAAGTTATTCAAACGATTGGAGTAAGTCGATATATTTACAACTTCTATATCGCCCATAATAAAGAAATATACGAAAAAGAAAAGAAATTCATCAGTGGAATGGACTTTTCTAAGTGGTTGAATAACGAATATATTCCGAATCATAGAGATAAAATGCGGATCAAAGAAGTGTCTTCTAAAGCAATGAAAAAAGCTATTATGAATGGAGAAAAAGCATTTCAAAATTTTTTCAAAGGAAAAACAAAATTTCCTCGTTTCAAAAAGAAACGCGACCAAGATGTAAAATGCTATTTTCCGAAAAATAACAAAACAGATTGGATGGTCGAACGACATCGCATTAAAATACCTACCATTGGATGGGTACGATTAAAAGAATTTGGTTACATCCCCACGAATGCTAAGGTAAGTAGTGGAACTGTTTCTCAAAAAGTAGGTAAATTCTTTGTATCTGTACTTTGTGAAGTGGATACAAAGAATACGCAAATAAACACACAAGATGGTATAGGTGTAGATATTGGAATTAAAGATTTTGCAATTTGTAGTCATGACGTTACTTTTAAAAATATCAATAAAACACAGAAAATAAAAAGATTAGAAAAATCTTTAAAACGACAACAAAAATCTTTAAGTCGTAAATATGAATATTTGAAAAAGAGAGGTGAAAAATCTGCCACTAAAAAGAATATCAATAGACAAATCTTAGTGATACAAAAACTTCATAATCACCTTGCGAACATCCGCGAGGAATATATTAGATATGTTGTAAATACTTTAGTGAAAGCCAAACCGAAGTATATAACAATTGAAGATTTGCATGTTAAAGGGATGATGAAAAATCGTCATTTGTCTCGTGCAGTATTTGTGCAGAAATTCTATCGCTTTAGAGAATGGTTGACGTATAAATGCAATGAATATGGTATCGAATTAAGAATGGTACATCGTTTTTATCCTAGTTCGAAAACATGTTCTTGTTGTGGATATAAAAAAGTTGAACTACGTTTATCTGATAGAATTTTTAAATGTGACAACTGCGATGTTGAAATGGATAGAGACTTTAACGCAAGTCTAAATTTGAAATATGCAATAGAATATACAATCATCACATCTCGATAACGTATATATGTAGGGTGGGCTACATCCGAATTTACGCTTGTGGAGTGCTATATCAAATTGTAGTAGCGAGTAAGTGGCGAAGCGAGGCGAGGCACATAGAAACAAGAATGATCTAACGTAGATGATTATGTTTGTCTATGTTTTTAGTTGCAGATAGACATGAAGTATAATGTATTAATTGTTGATGATCATTTCGTTGTAAGAGAAGGTCTAAAATTAATAATAGAAACGAGTGATTCATTTCAAATCATAGGTGAGGCTGAAAATGGGGAAGAAGCTCTTTGTTTGATAGAGGAAAAGAAACCAGATGTCATTTTAATGGACTTAAATATGCCTAAAATGAATGGTTTAGACACAATTGAACATTTAAATAAAAAACAGGATAAAACTCCAATTATTATATTAACGACCTATAATGAAGACGAATTAATGATAAAGGGAATTGAATTAGGAGCAAAAGGATACTTATTAAAAGATACTGGTCGTGACAATTTATTTCGGACATTGGAGGCGGCTATTAGGGGCGAGACCTTACTACAACAAGAGGTTATGGAAAAAATCGTTAATTATAAAAGGAAACAGGTACATATAAATTCTTTTGAAAAGCCTAATTTGACAGAAAAAGAACTTTTTGTTCTAAAAGCCATCGCACGTGGATATAAGAACAAAGAAATTGCATTTGATATGGGAATAGCAGAACGAACAGTAAAAGCGTATTTAACCAATATTTATAATAAACTAGGTGTAAATTCACGATCAGAAGCGGTAGCTATATCTATTGAAAAGAAATTAATTCATCTTTAAAACATGAAATATTATAAATGCCCAATCGTACATGGAAGGCTTGCCCTTTTGTACGATTTTTTTATTTCTTCTTCATGCTATGCTCAGAAAGTATCGAAAAGTTACATGTTTGATAATGTTAATTTCACAAGTGAGCTTCAAGAAAGATTGAAACAATACAATCTCATTAGAAATACAGAAGCTTCTAATAGAGAAAGGAAATAGAATCATTAAATGATAACTTTGTTTTTGATTTCTACAGTCATTTTCTTTGTTTGGATTCAAATTAAGCCTCGAAAAATAAAATGGATAGATATTTTCATTTTCCTAATTGTTGCAGGGATTGTAATATACACGATGCCTTATCCAATGACCTGGGATTTACAAGCTGAGCTGTTGGCTATTTCACTCTTTGCTTTTGGTATTGGCGTTTGGCAAGGGAGTGTCATGGAAGTCTATTATGATGATGGGATTTTATATATCAAAAGTGGAAGACAGTATGTAATCTCTTGGATCTTCTTAATAGTCGGCCAGATGGTTATTATGGATGTATTTGAAGGAGGACTTCCATCATTAGGGAATGTAGCATGGTTCCTTTTATTTAGCGTTGTTATTGCATCTGGAATAAAAAGCTGCATTATATATATGTTCTGTAAGATATGTAGTAAACAGTAATATATGAATTCGAAAAATATTCTATAAGCAATCAATGAGATTCCTTTTTGATTCAATAATCGTATTTATAGATGTAAATTCAGTTTGTTATATCGAGTTTAGGCGTGTAAGGACAGATTGTATACAATGCTGTAAATGAATTAAAAATGCTTGAAGAAGTGGAGGGGGAGTTAGCGCAAATGCTTCCATATGGTTTCATTGACATATTGTATAGGTTTGGTTGGCAGATAAATTTGAGTTTTAGTCCCCAAAAAGCTGATATGAATCGAGAATTTCCAGGAATTGAAGATGTAACGGAAAAGAATAATATTCAGTCTGTTGATTATATTGATACAAAAATAACGGTAGATTCTGTGACACATAATGATAAATATGTAACAGGCTATGCGAAACCGTATTCAACAATCGTATTAATGAATGGTGATGTACTTATTGGAAGTGGTCGAGTTGATAAATATGGGAAGTTTCGTATACATACGTATCATCACTTAAAAGAACATTCAATTATAACAGCTCAAGTGATATTCGATGGTTCTTATCAAGAGAGCGTAATGATTCATGTTAATTGATTACGAAAATCCTACTTATTGCGTCGTAGAAAAGTAAAATAAAAAAGAAGCAACGTAAATAAATGTTGCTTCTTTTTATTTATTAAGCCGATTCCCTCTGAACTCTCTCAAGCAAACTAGCCAACACATGCGTACGATATGATTCTAATTTTCTACCTTCGTAAGTACGGATACCTAATTTTTTTAGTTCTTTTACATACCAACCTTTGCTTCCGAAATACATGTAATCGCTCCCCTTCATTTTTTGGTGTAGTTTATTGGTTCTGATTGTTACTTGGAGGTACGGGAAATAGATGAAGGAAATGAATTTCGTATGAAAATGGTTAACTTTGATGCAAAAGACATATATACTAAAGGTAGTATATAACGAGGTGGGCACGACGTGATTATAGAGAAGCACGAAATTCAAATTGACCAAATTACGAGCGGAAAGGTGAATATATTTACTTTCTACCGAAATCGAAAGCAAATTGACGATCCGTTTTTAAAATTGCAAGAGCCATCGCTTACGGCGAACTACTATTTCCATTTTCATTTGGATATAGAAGGCCTTCATCTTCTGCAGGAAGAGTTCCAGGGCGTATATCCGTACGACGGGAATGGAAGCATTCACGACTGGACGGAAAAGATGAAAGATGAACTGCAGCGCCAAATTCAAACTGGAAAGTGGAATAGACGCGTGCGTATTGGTAACCGGATTCTAGATGTGGTATTTACGTGGTGTGATGAAGATATAGTATGAAAAAGAAGCGGATGACGCTTCTTTTTTAGCGCTGGAATAAAACGAGCTTTCCTGCGGAAGATGTGCAGCGATGTGTTTTTTCATACAATCCTTTTTCTCGTAAAATGGATTCGCCTTTTGACTTCGCTTCTGCTTCTGTCGCTACCTCAAATGATTCGTCTAGCACTTTTGAACCATCTTTTTCAAAGACTGTTAGAACGTATACTCCCATGAAAATTCCCCTCCAAAGATTAAAATCAGAATCTTATAACTATTTTGTCATAAATCGCTAGAATATGCAAAGAAATATGTGACATTGCGTGGTAAAATAAAGTGAAACTTTGGTCAGTGGTTTGTACTGACCATTAGTCTTCACCAATCGGGCTTTTACGGGCAGTTTATCTCCTGTTTAACTTCTTTGTTTTTGTTAGACTTTGAAGTAGGAGTATTACTGCCCGTTAAAGCGGGGTAAAGTGAAACTTTTATCGGATAAGGAAAGGATCGTTTATTTGTGAAACAAGTGAAGTTTATACATGCGGCGGATTTACATTTGGATAGTCCGTTTAAAGGAATGGAAATGAATGTGCCGTCATCTGTTTGGGAAAGAATGAAGCAAAGTACGTTTCAGTCGTTTGAGCGTATTATCGATAAAGCAATTCAAGAACGCGTTGATTTTGTGCTACTCGCGGGAGATTTATATGATGCGGAAACGAGAAGTTTGCGTGCGCAAGTGTTTGTGAGAGAGCAAATGAAGCGCCTTTCGCAGTATGAGGTTCCAGTTTATATCATTCATGGTAACCACGATCATTTAGGCGGAAGCTGGGCGGCCATTGAGTTTCCTGAAAATGTTCATGTGTTTACAGAACCATATGTAGAAGCGAAGCCATTTTATAAAGATGGTGAACTGCTTGCATCTATTTATGGGTTTAGTTATCTCCAGCAAGCTGTCACAGATAATATGACAGCGCAGTATGAAAAAATGAGCGATGCGCCTTTTCATATTGGGATGCTTCACGGGAGTGTAGAAGGCGATGCGGAACATAATCGTTATGCACCGTTTCAAATTCGTGAGCTGAAGGAAAAAGGGTTTGATTATTGGGCTCTTGGTCATATACATAAGCGCGAGATTTTAGCAGAGGAGCCTTATATTATTTATCCAGGCAATATACAAGGGCGTCACCGGAAGGAAACGGGAGAAAAGGGGGCATACCTCGTTACGATTACAGAGCGAGGTACGGATTGTTCGTTTTTTGGTACGGCGGATGTAGTTTGGGGAGAAATAGAAATTCCTATCGATGGACTACAAACAGTTGATGACCTTATGACAGTTTGTACGGAAGCGTTGAATGAGGGACGCAAGGGAGAGGAAGGAACTCTTTTGACAGTCGTGTTTACTGGGCAAGGACCACTCGCTTCTTATTTGCGCGATGAAAAACGAGTGGAAGAGATTTTTCATATTTTAGCAGCGGGAGAAGAGCGCAGGGATTTCGTGTATGTGATGAAGTGGAAGAATGCGACGATTTCATTTGTGGAAACGGAGCGGTTAAAAGAGGAGAATCATTTTGTTGGTAGTGTACTGCAAGAACTAGAATCTTTTACAAATATGGATGCGGTGCTTAGGTCAATTTGGACCTCTCCTGTCGCGCGTAATGTGGTTGAGTCTTTTTCAGAAGAGGAGAAAGCAGAGATTCAAAAGGAAGCGGAAAATATTATATTAGAGCAATTATTCCAGCAAGAGAGGGATAAAAAATGAGAATTGAAAAACTCCATATTTACGGTTATGGGAAATTAGAAAATGTGGAAATGGATCTTTCATTGCTGACAGTGTTGTACGGTGAAAATGAAGCGGGAAAATCAACGATTCGTTCGTTTATGAAGAGTATTTTATTTGGATTCCCAACGAGAGGACAACGGCGGTATGAGCCGAAAGAAGGCGGGAAGTATGGCGGCGCCATAACGGTGCTGACGGAGCAGCATGGGAGACTCAAAATCGAGCGCCTTCCGAAAACGGCTGCTGGGGAAGTAACGGTCTACTTTGAAGATGGAAAAACAGCTGGAGAAGAAGTACTGCAGACTGTGCTGAGCGGGATGAATGAGCACTTGTTTGATTCTGTCTTTTCGTTTGATATGCATGGCCTTCAAAATATTCATCATATTGGAGAAGCTGAAATCGGAAATTATTTATTTTCAGCGAGTGCAGTTGGAAGTGACGCACTTCTGCAGCTAGATAAAAAGTTAGAAAAAGAAATGGAGCAGCGTTTTAAGCCAAATGGTCGTAAGCCCGAGATTAATGCGCTGCTGCAAGAAATAAAGAAACTCCAGGAAAAGCTTCATGCGTGGCAAGGGAAGATTGGTACGTATGAAAAGGTGATGGGGCAGTTAAAAGAAAGTGAAGGGCGCCTTGCTCATATTCGGAATGAAAAAGAGATGGCAGAAAGGCGTAAGCAAGACTATGAAGTATTGGCCACGCTGCAACCGCTTGTCATTGAAAAGCGTGCATATGAAAAAGCGTTAGAAGAGCAGAAGAATCCGTTTCCAGTTCGAGGTGTGGAGCGTTATGAAACGATCAAAGCAAAGCTTGAGCCGCTCGGCGTGCAACTGGATTCAATCCAAAAAAGAATGGAAATGGTGCAATCGGAACTAGATGGGATAGAAGTACAAGAAGAGCTACTGCAAAAAGATAGTTATGTAGAAGAACTTCTTATGCAGCATATGTCATATGAAAATGCGCGCCAAGAAATGCGTGATATTACAGTAAGTACCCGAAATATGAAAGAAGAGATAGAAGAGCTTGAGCAACAAATTGGTGCTACTTTTGAAAAGGAAAGTATACTGTCATTTGACACAAGCCTTGCCGCAAAAGAAATGATAACGCAAACGGTGCAAAAGGCGAGAGAATTAGACAAGCGGAAAGAGCAGCTTGATGAGCGTTTTAAAGTAGCCCAAGAGCAATTAGAAGAACAAGAGGAGAATGTAAGGCACATTCAAAAGCAAATGTTAGCGGATGAAGAGCGGCAGAAACTTGTAGAAAAGGAAAAGGCGTTTCAAGGTACAAGTTTTATTGGGACTAGTAGTCAATATGAAGAAAGAATGAAAAGTGCGCAGGAAAAGAAAAAGCGTTGGCAGAAAGTCTGTTTCTTTTTGTTAGCTATTAATACAGTGATTTTGCTGACAAGTGTATTGTTAGATAACCGTACATTGTTATTTACGAGCGTTATTGTTTTTGTTCTTATTGTACTTGCCCTTGTTTTATATAAAGATAATGCTTCAGATAGCTTACAAGCGGAACTGCTTACATTGCAGCAAAGTGCAGGGGGAAGGCAAAATGAAGAGGCGCTATCCATTCGTTATCAATTAGAAAAAGATGAAGAAATGCGTAAATTATTTGAGCGCGAGTCTTATAAGTTGCAACAAATAGAACGGGCCTATGATAAAGTGGTTTCTGCATATGAAGAATGGGAGCAGGATACGTTTCATGTGGGAGAGCAAGTAGAGACATATCATGCACGCTATTCTTTCCCGCGCTTTTATACATATGCACATATATTGCCGGCATTTGAACGTATGGAAAAGATGCAGCAGTTATATCGTGAAGTAGGAAAGTTGTTGGAGCGAAAAGGAATTTTATATGAAATGATTTCGCAGTTTGAACATAAACTAGAGAACGTTATGAAAAATACAGATTTTGATCATCTTCATATGATTCGTGATCGTATTCAAAAGGAAAAAGAAAAAGGGCAAAAGAAGGAACAACTTTTAGGAAAGCTTGCTGATTGGAAAGAAGAACGAGAAGTACTGCAACATCAAGTACATCAGCTCATACTAGAAAGAGATGCGCTATGGAGAGTGGCGGAAGCTACTGATGAAGAAACGTTTTTAGAAGCTGGCAAGAGAGCAGAAAAGCGTGAAGAGGCAGAGAAGCAAGTAGAGCGGTTATCACCTCAAATTGATATGCTAGAAAAGCGTTTAACAAGTTTATCATTAGTGGAACACTACCAAGTGGAAGGGTATGAAGAAAACTTAAATCAAGAAGTGCTTCATATACGAGACTTCCTTTCAGAAGAGAAGAAATTGACGGAGCGCATTGCGGAGTACCGCGTAGAGATTGCGAATTTAGAAGAAGGCAGTACGTACGGTGATTTATTACATGAATGGGAAATGAAAAAATCACAAGTACGTGAGCAAGTGAAGAAATGGGCTGCATATGCCACGGCAAAAACAGTGTTAACAAAAACGAAGCAATACTATCATGAAGTACAGCTGCCACGTATTTTACAAAAGGCCGAGGAATATTTTATATACTTAACAGGCGAAAAGTATAGTAAAATATTTTCACCATCTGAAGCAGAGCCGTTTATTGTAGAGCGGAGTGATGGGATTCGTTTTTACAGTCATGAACTCAGTCAAGCGACAGCGGAACAACTCTATTTATCACTAAGATTTGCGTTAGCGCGGACGTTTGAACATGATTATCCATTTATTATTGATGATAGCTTTGTGCATTTTGATGCGATAAGAACAGAACGAACAATCCAGTTAATAAAAGAAATTGCGAAGGATAGACAAGTGATTTTCTTTACATGTCATGCCCATCTATTATCATTCTTTACGGAAAAACAGATTATAAAATTATCACGTGAGCGTAAAGAAAATAAGGTGTAGTGTGCTATACTAAAAGTACTTAAGTTGGTGGAGGAATCAGAATGAAAAAGAAAATTGCAGAGTATGAAGTTGGTGAACAAGTCGATATCTTCCTGCTAATTAAAACGGCGACAAAAGGTATCGCGAGTAATGGGAAGCCATTTTTAACAGTAATCTTACAAGACCAAAGCGGCGATATTGAAGCGAAGCTATGGGATGTATCACCTGAAGTAGAGAAGCAATATGTAGCGGAAACGATTGTGAAAGTAGCTGGGGATATTCAAAATTATAAAGGGCGCATTCAACTTCGTGTGAAGCAAATCCGCGTTGCAAATGCGAATGAAGTAACAGATATCTCAGACTTTGTTGAAAAAGCACCAGTGAAAAAAGAAGATATGGTAGAAAAGATTACACAGTACATATTTGAAATGAGAAACCCAAACATTCAGCGTCTTACAAGACACTTACTGAATAAACATCAAAATGAATTTTTAGACTATCCAGCAGCGACGAAAAATCATCACGAGTTCGTATCAGGACTTGCGTATCACGTTGTATCGATGCTTGATTTAGCGAAAGCAATTGCAACGCTATATCCATCTTTAGATAAAGACTTACTGTATGCAGGCGTTATTTTACATGACCTTGGAAAAGTAATTGAATTATCTGGTCCAATTTCAACAACATATACACTAGAAGGAAACCTGCTCGGTCACATTTCCATCATGGTAAACGAAATTGGAAAAGCAGCCGATGAACTGAAAATTGAAGGAGAAGAAGTATTAATCCTTCAGCATATCGTCCTATCTCATCACGGGAAAGCAGAATGGGGGAGTCCGAAACCACCATTAGTAAAAGAAGCAGAAATTCTGCATTACATCGATAATTTAGATGCGAAAATGAACATGATGGATCGTGCCCTAGGACGTGCGAAACCAGGTGAATACACAGAGCGTGTCTTTGCCCTTGATAATCGTTCGTTCTATAAGCCTTCTTTTCATAACTAAATAAAGTGAAACTTTAATCAGTGGTTGGGGGCTTCATCCTCCCACCACTGATTATTAGTGATCACCAATCGGGCTTTTACGGACAGTTAATCCCTCACCTCATTTCTTTGTTTTTGCTGATTTTTGAGCTGGGGATCTTACTGCCCGTTAATGTGAGAGAATACTTATTAGGCAAGTGATTTTAGCGTAAAGCTGAGGTCGCTTGCCTTTTTTATTTTTTAAAGTGGGGGAATAGGAAAGCTATCTCTTATGAGTCGGGTTTTAATTGTTTCTTAAAAGGAAAATATTCTGATAATTATTTTTCAATTAACGGAAGGGGAGGATTTGATATACAATTTATGTAATTGTGTTAATATTCAGAGTATTCGAGGTGAAACATAAGAGGGAGGAATCATTATGAGTGCACATATAGTTACGAAAGATCAAATTAAGCATTCATTAGATATTTGGTATCAGTCAATGTTGCAACAGCAAGTGGAGAAAGCGACACGATGTAAAGAAGAGATTGATAATAAAATTAATCATGTAGAAACAGATCAGGACGTATTATTGTATTATGCATTACTAAATTTTAGATATCATGCTCTAATTGACTGGGGGGCAGTTAAAGAAGATAGTTTTGACCAGGTAGAATTTTTTGAGGTTCCAAAAGAGGGGTTTCTGGCATATTATTATCATTTTTTGAAAGGCTTTCATTGTACTTTAACTTCAAATTATAAAGAAGGAAAAGAACATTATGAACAAGCTGAAAAACTTTTAATGTACGTTCCTGATGAGATTGAAAAGGCAGAATTTAATTATAAACTAGGGGTACTAAACTACCACATTCACCAACCTTTATTAACAATTAAGCATGTACTTAAGGCAAAAGAATTGTATGAGAAGCGGTTAAGTTATAAACTTAATCAGTTAGAATGTGATGTCACTTTAGGACTAGCAAGTATTACCTTAAAACAGTTTGAACAAGCTGAAGAATATTTTGTAAAAAGTTTAGAATTGGCCAAGAAACAGAATCATGAAAATTTAATTATATTGCTTCGCTACAATCTAGGTTTTCTCTATGCAAAACAAAATTTATCAGAAACGGCTATACGTTACTTAACAGATGTTTATAACAATGAGGAACCATACCATAAGACATTATTTTTGTTAGCGCAGGAACACTACAAGATAAATCAAATTGAGAAAGCTAAAGCATTTTTAGAAGAAGGTATTGAGATAGCTGATATTGAATATGCACATCATTTTCGCATAATACAAGCTTTATATGATATAGAATATAAGCAGAACCTAGAATCTGCTATTATTGCAGGTATTAATTATTTTGAAACACAACAACTATATGGTTTTATTGAAGAGTACGCAGGGTATCTTGCAAAACGCTTTTATGATGAAGGTAATCACGAAAAGGCTAGTAAGTATTTTAATACTGCATATGAAGCAAGACAAACACTTATACAAAGGAGTGCATTGAAATGAAAAAATTATTAATGGGTACTGTTAGTTTTATAGCTGTTTTAGGTATAGGTACTTTTACGGATTCATATTCATCACAAGCAGATCACGGACGTCCGCCAGCACTGCAAATACCTGATTATGCACCTACATACAGTGTTGACGATTATAATAACATGCCTAATTTTGACCACGGTAGACCACCTATGGTGAACAATCACGCAGACCTATAATAAAAAAGAAGAACGTTTACCCTCACAAATAAGCGTTCTTCTTTTATTTTGCGCTTTATCTCCAGCGCCATGCGATCGTTGTATCTTCTATGTAAATAGCCGGTATATCGATCCCTAAGTATTTACTTTCATTTTCATCTAAAATAGACCAATTACTTTCCGCTAAAAATTCTGGATCTGCGCTGTTAAAATCAAATTCAGTGTCTTCATCAACCATCCCGCGAAAATATTCATGAAATGGCTTACTATTTTCATTTAAGTGAATCGTCCCATACATCCACGGTGTATCTGCGGATACTTCTGTAATATCACCTAATTCAATATCTTTAAAATATAGTTTCATATGGACACCCGCTTGTCTGTGAATTTTATGTAATTCTCTAGTATTTTCTTCTTTAATTCCATACTTATTACCTATTTTATTATAGATAGTTCATTTAACTTTCATTAACAATAATTTTACTAATTCTCCATTTGCATCAAGAGGATCAATAATGTGTAAAATTTCACCTTTTCTCATCGTACTTTTATGATGCTATCCTCCAGCAGCTCCTGCTCTATTTATATTCCCGTGAAACATATGTTCAACGGTGCCATTGTTATTATAAATAGAATGAGGATGAGATTTAAAACGGATTAAAGAATAAGAAAGTATCTTTAGCTTGTCTAAAATCAGGCGTATCAAATTTAGGTCGCAAATCACTTCCGTCAGCAAAAGCAAATCGGTCTTTCAATGGTAATTGGCTCGAGTTTGTCCGTAACGAATAGCATGATTATAAATTTAAAAATAAATGTTATAATCACCAAAAATAAAAGGCGTGAGCTATCTGGCTCACGCTTAAGAAGGATTGTAATTTAAATGTTGTTGTAAAAGTTAATTTTTTTAGTTGTTATCTTTATACATTTTTTGTGCTTGTCCCCAAACCTCAATTAAATTTCTAAGTTCAGTTGTTTCGATTTTACATACATTAGGATCATGGATAGAATATAAATCTACAAGTATAGTTTCATCCTTTTTTACTTGAATTGCACATAATGTACCTTGAAATTCATTATATTCTTTTAGGTTATTTAATACTTCATCGATTTGTTGTAACCACCATTTAATTGGAATCCCTTGGATATCGTTTTCTAAAAATGTTGCTACAATTTCTAGTTCTTTTGGTAATTCTATTTTTAAAGAATCTAAGCCTTGATTTTTTGTTACTTTATATATGTATTTCACTTTTTGTTACCTCATAATCTTTAATACATTGGATAAACAGTTATAATCTTACCATTTCTTATAAGACTACTGAATGATGTTTGATAGAATCATCTCAAGCTTTTAGTAGAGTAGAATTTAAATTTCTCTGAAAAGAATTGACTTACTTTTTGTTTGTAACTATAATGATTACAAGTAAATTAAATAGTATGAAAGAAATTAAATAAAAGAAATATTCCAGGTGCATTCTCATTTAGAGAGAGAGCGTGTTTTTTTATTATTGTTGTAACTTATTTAGTTACAACAGTGTAGCTATAAAATGCTGACAAAAAGTGAAAGCTTATGTTAAGTGTATTTTTTTATGACTCAAAGTAGCGGAAAGGAGACAATCAACTTGAAACGATTAAAGTTCTATATTATTAGTGGCATTGCGCTTCTATTATTAGTAATTGTTAATATTGTCGAAAAGCCAACAGCAAAGGTAGAAGAAGTAAAGGATACAGTGGTAACAAAACTAAATACAGAAGAAAAAATGGCAGAAATCGACGGACAAACGATCTATTTTAAACAGATTAGTGAAGGAAAACCGCCGCTGCTTATGCTTCATGGCTTTGGAGGTTCTTCTGATGGATTCCGTGATATTTATCCGGAACTCGCGAAAGATCATACGATTATTGCGGTTGATATTTTAGGATTCGGACGTTCTTCGAAGCCGATGGATTTTCAGTATTCATTCCCGGTGCAAGCAAATTTATATTATAAGTTAATGAAAAAACTAGGCTATGATCAGTTTGCGGTGCTCGGTCATTCGATGGGGGGAGAGATTTCTCTTAATTTAACGTATTTATATCCTGAGGCGATTACGCATCTTATTTTAGCGGACTCGACAGGAATCGAATCTTTCCGGCAAAAAGGAGATACTCAAAAGCCAAAATTATCAGCTGATATAAATACGGTATCTACTATTACGGATTATGATAAAAATGAAGTGAAAAATAGAAGAGATGATAAAGAACATTATCGTGAACTAACGAAAATGAGAGAGCGCCGCATTGTGATGGATGCAGATGCGATTCAAGTGCCCACATTAATTATTTGGGGGAGAAATGATAAAAGCGTGCCATGGAAAAATGGTGAGACCTATCACCAATTATTCAAAAATAGTACATTCCATATAATCGAAAAAGGATACCATGCGCCGTTTCGTCAAGAGCCGGAAGAGTTTATGGGATATGTCCAAGCTTTTTTCGAAAAACATGCGAATCATTAACCAGTGTTTCAGTATGAAAAAGGGAAGGTAATAGATTCTTGTTTATGTCGTTATTTGCTGAATGGTCGATATCCTTTGTCGAATCGCTGATATATTTCAATTTGCGCCGATATATGGTGAGAAACGGTCGATATATTTGAAAAATCGCCGATAAAATTTCTCTACACCCTGAAAAAGGTTCTACTGAAGCAAGCAGAGCCTTTTTTGTATGTGTAATTGTCAGAAAAATATTTCTCAATATTTTTTATGTCGTAATTTTTAAAATATATTGAAAATTAAATAACCAAACAATATTATTTAAATATCGACAAAAAACGATAATTCGCAGGACATAGGGAGGGAATGGATTGAAAAAGAATAAGAAGTTAAAACCTTTATCAGTATTAGCAACAGCGGCAGTGCTAAGTAGTACGTTTGCATTTGGAAGTCAGGCAGCGGCTGAAACGCCATCATCATCGTTGCCGATTGATGAGCATTTAATACCGGAGGAACGTTTGGCGAAAGCGTTGAAAGAGCGCGGAGTCATTGATAAATCAGCATCACAAGCTGAGACATCAAAAGCTGTAGAAAAGTATGTTGAGAAAAAGAAAGGGGAAAACCCTGGAAAAGAGATTGTTACAGGAGATAGTTTGACGCAAGAAGCTTCTGATTTTATGAAAAAAGTAAAAGATGCAAAGATGCAAGAAAAGGAACAAGCAGATAAGCCGGCAGTAGGACCAGTAGCTGGTCAAGATGCAGGAATGAATCCTAGGAAGTTAAACGGGAAAGTTCCGACTACACCAGCGAAACAAGAAGAATATAATAGGGCAGTTCGCACAGATAAAGTGCTTGTTTTACTTGTAGAATTTAGCGATTTCAAACATAACAATATTGATCAAGAACCAGGATATATGTATTCGAAAGACTTTAATCGTGAGCACTATCAAAAAATGTTATTTGGTGATGAGCCGTTTACGTTATTTGACGGATCAAAAATTAACACATTTAAGCAATATTATGAAGAGCAATCAGGTGGTAGCTACACAGTTGATGGAACTGTAACGGAATGGTTAACTGTTCCAGGAAAAGCTTCCGATTACGGTTCAGATGCTGGAACTGGTCATGATAATAAAGGGCCTTTAGGACCACGTGATTTTGTGAAGGAAGCATTAAAAGCAGCGGTAGCAAAAGGGATTAACTTAGCGGACTTTGACCAATTTGATCAGTACGATCAAGATGGTGATGGAAATAAAAATGAGCCAGACGGCATTATTGATCATTTAATGGTTGTGCATGCGGGTGTTGGACAAGAAGCTGGCGGCGGTAAATTGAAAGATGATGCGATTTGGTCTCATCGTTCAAAACTTGGATCAAAACCATATGCGATTGATGGAACAAAATCTTCTGTTTCAAATTGGGGCGGAAAGATGGCGGCATACGACTATACAATCGAACCTGAAGATGGAGCGGTTGGTGTGTTTGCTCATGAGTACGGTCATGATTTAGGTTTACCAGATGAGTACGATACAAAGTATACAGGGAACGGTGAGCCAGTTGAATCTTGGTCTCTTATGAGTGGCGGTAGCTGGTCTGGGAAAATTGCCGGAACAGAGCCAACAAGTTTCTCACCACAAAATAAAGAGTTTTTCCAAAAAAATATGGGTGGCAACTGGGCGAATATTTTAGAAGTAGATTATGATAAACTTCGTAAAGGTATTGGGGCTGCAACATATATCGACCAAAGTGTTACGAAGTCAAAACGACCAGGGATTGTTCGCGTGAACTTACCTGACAAAAATATTAAAAATATCGAAGCAGCATTCGGTAAGCAGTTTTATTACAGTACAAAAGGGAATGACATGCATACATCACTTGAAACACCAGTATTCGATTTAACAAATGCGACAAATGCGAAGTTTGATTACAAGGCATTTTATGAGCTTGAAGCGAAGTATGATTTCCTTGAAGTGAATGCAATTACGGAAGATGGAACAAAAGTGCGTATTGATAGAATTGGTGAAAAAGATGTAAAAGGCGGTATGGATACAACTGAAGGGAAATGGGTTGATAAGTCATACGATTTAAGCCAATTCAAAGGAAAGAAAGTAAAACTACAGTTTGAATATGTAACAGATATTGCAGTGTCTTACAAAGGGTTTGCTCTAGATAATGCAGCATTAACTGTAGATGGTAAAGTTGCGTTTTCAGATGATGCAGAAGGACAATCAGCAATGACGTTAAAAGGATTTACTGTATCTAACGGATTTGAACAGAAAAAACATAATTACTATTTAGAGTGGAGAAATTATGCTGGTTCTGACACGGCATTAAAACATGCGCGTGGTCCAGTATTTAACACAGGAATGGTTGTATGGTATGCGGATCAAAGCTTTACAGATAACTGGGTAGGCGTGCATCCAGGTGAAGGATTCTTAGGAGTAGTAGATTCTCATCCAGAGGCAATTGTAGGAACGTTAAACGGACAACCAACTGTGAAGAGCAGTACGCGTTATCAAATTGCAGATGCGGCATTCTCATTTGACCAAACGCCGGCATGGAAAGTAGATTCACCAACTCGCGGAATTTTTGATTATAAAGGATTGCCAGGGGTTGCGAAATTTGATGATTCTAAGCAGTACATCAACAGCATTATTCCAGATGCAGGACGTAAGTTACCAAAACTAGGATTAAAGTTTGAAGTAGTAGGTCAAGCGGAAGACAACTCTGCAGGTGCAGTTTGGATTCATCGTTAAAATGAAGCTAGGAGCAGTACTCTTAATGGGTACTGCTCTTAGAGTTTGAAAAAGAATGTGTGGAAAAGAGTCATAATCTTGTCCTTCCTCTCATACAGTGAAACTAACAAGGCTTGTCTTAGGAAAGGAAGGAAATCAAGTGGAAACTTTACCATGGTGGATTTATCTTGTTATTATCGGGATTGTCGTAAGTGGCTACATGGTTTTATATACTTCTAAAAAAGAGCAAGAGATGGATAATGAGTTTATCGAAAAAGAAGGCGAAGTATATATGAAGCGTTTAGAAGAAGAGCGCGAGAGACGTAATCAAGAAAGTGATAAGGATTCTGTGTTGCTTTAATTGAAAAATATATATCAATAGCAGCTGCCCCTAAATTAGGGGCAGTTTTTTATATCGGCGGAAAGTACGAATATATCAGCGATTTTTCAAATATATCGACCGTTTCTCATCCTATATCGGCGATTCGACATAGGATATCGATCGTTCGACGCAGCTCGACAGTGAAGCGAGCTAAAAATTTCTCCTACTCGCTTTTCTTTTCGTCTAAATTGTGTACTATAAAAGGTATGATGACGTAAAGAAGGGGATTTTTAGAATGGAATTTCATGAACAAAAGATTTTGCCAGCTGTTCGGCAGATTAAAGATTTAGAAAAGTTATTACATAGCTCGTATGAGTATATTGTTATTTTAGATATTCATATCGGTCAATTGAAGAGTGTTGTGGCACTGGCGAAGCAGCATGGTAAAAAAGTATTTTTACATGTTGATTTAATTCACGGATTGCAAAGTGATGGACATGCGACAGAGTTTTTATGCCAAGAATATAAGCCGTATGGATTATTGTCGACAAAGGCAAGTGTCATTATGAAGGCGAAGCAAAAGGGCGTTGTCGCGATTCAGCGTATCTTTTTAATTGATTCGAGTGCGATGGAGAAAAGTTGCAATCTGTTAGAAAAAACAAAACCAGATTATATTGAGGTACTTCCGGGCGCTTTAACAGGTGTGATTGCTGAAGTGAAAGAACGGACGGGTGTGCCGATTTTAGCAGGCGGATTTATCCGTACGGTGGATGATGTAGAAAGAGCGTTAGAGGCTGGTGCGACAGCGATTACAACGTCGAAAAAAGAACTATGGAAACATTTCCAAAAATAGTGTCGAAAATGTGAAAAAATTTTATTGACACCGCTTTCATTTGAGGTTAACATTATAGACAAGTTAATAAACGTGACGGAGAAAAGTAGAGATCCACATTTCATTGTTTCTATAGTTTTTATATAGAAGCGTGTAGGCTGTGGATCTTTTTCTTTTGAAAAAAACGAATGGCCATTCATTTTCTCTCTATCACATTGGAATCATTTAAATTGATTGTGGAGGGATTTTATGTCAGCATTTTTAGGGGAATTAATAGGGACAGCGTTGTTAATCGTTCTTGGTGGCGGCGTTTGTGCTGGTGTCAGCTTAAAGAAGTCGTTTGCTAAGGATTCTGGTTGGATTGTTATTACGATGGGATGGGGCTTAGCAGTTGCCATCGCAGCATATGCAGTAGGATCGATTAGTGGGGCACATTTGAATCCAGCTTTGACAATTGGACTCGCATTTAAGGGAACGTTCCCATGGAATGATGTACCAGGTTACATTGTAGCGCAAATGATTGGGGCAATCATCGGTGCAATTATCGTATATTTACATTACTTACCGCATTGGAAAGAAACAGAAGATCCATCTGCAAAGTTAGGCGTTTTTGCAACAGGACCAGCAATTCCGAACACATTTGCAAACCTTTTAAGTGAAATGATTGGAACATTCGTTTTAGTATTTGGTATATTAGCAATTGGTGCAAATAAATTTGCGGATGGTTTAAATCCATTCGTTGTTGGTTTCTTAATTGTAAGTATCGGTTTATCATTAGGTGGAACAACAGGGTATGCAATCAACCCAGCTCGTGACTTAGGTCCGCGTATTGCACACTTCTTCCTTCCGATTGCAGGAAAGGGCGGATCAAACTGGAAGTATGCATGGATTCCGGTAGTAGGACCGATTTTAGGTGGATCACTTGCAGGTTTATTCCATCAAGTTGTATTTGAAGGAAAACAAAATGCAGCACTTATTTATGTGATAATTGCAACTGTGATTGTACTAGCAATCTCTTATATGACAAGCAAAAAGAGCGGAAGCAATACAAATAGTAGAAAAGTAGCATAAGGGGGAACTAATTATGAAAAAATATATTCTTTCATTAGACCAAGGAACAACAAGCTCACGTGCAATCCTTTTTAATAAAGAAGGTAAAATTGTTCATTCAGCTCAAAAAGAATTTACACAACATTTTCCAAAGCCAGGCTGGGTAGAACATAATGCGCAAGAAATTTGGGGATCTATCTTAGCAGTTATTGCAACTTGCTTAAGTGAAGCAGATGTAAAACCAGAGCAAATCGCTGGTATCGGGATTACAAACCAACGTGAAACAGCGGTTGTATGGGATAAAGAAACTGGTAAACCAGTTTATAACGCAATCGTATGGCAATCACGCCAAACAGCTGAAATTTGTGATGAGTTAAAAGAAAAAGGCTATAGCGATATGGTTCGCGAAAAAACAGGTCTTTTAATTGATGCATACTTCTCAGGTACGAAAGTAAAATGGATTCTAGATAACGTTGAAGGCGCAAGAGAAAAAGCGGAGCGCGGCGAATTATTATTCGGAACAATTGATACATGGCTTGTATGGAAATTGTCTGGTGGGAAAGCGCACGTAACAGACTATTCAAACGCATCACGTACATTAATGTTTAATATTCATGACCTAGAGTGGGATGATGAGCTTTTAGACATGTTAACAGTACCGAAAAGCATGCTTCCAGAAGTACGTCAATCTTCTGAAGTATACGGTCATACAATTGATTATCATTTCTTCGGTCAAAATGTACCGATTGCAGGTATCGCTGGTGACCAACAAGCAGCGTTATTTGGACAAGCTTGCTTCGGTGAAGGTATGGCGAAAAACACGTACGGAACTGGTTGCTTCATGTTAATGAACACAGGTGAAAAAGCAGTTGCGTCTGAGCATGGTCTATTAACAACAATTGCATGGGGTTTAAATGGTAAAGTTGAATATGCATTAGAAGGAAGTATTTTCGTAGCAGGTTCAGCAATCCAGTGGTTACGTGACGGCATGCGCATGTTTAAAGATGCAAGTGAAAGTGAAGAATACGCAAATCGCGTAGAATCAACAGACGGCGTATATGTTGTTCCAGCATTCGTAGGGCTTGGAACACCGTACTGGGATAGTGAAGTACGCGGAGCGGTATTTGGCGTAACGCGCGGTACAACGAAAGAACACTTTATCCGTGCAACGCTAGAGTCATTAGCATACCAAACGAAAGATGTATTATGCGCAATGGAAGCTGATTCAGGTATTCAGCTGAAAACATTACGCGTGGACGGCGGAGCTGTTAAGAATAACTTCTTAATGCAGTTCCAAAGTGATATGTTAGATGTGCCAGTAGAGCGCCCAGAAGTAAATGAAACAACGGCTTTAGGGGCAGCATATTTAGCAGGTCTTGCAGTTGGATATTGGGAAAACCAAGAAGAAATTAAATCGCAGTGGAATATGGATAGAAGCTTTGCACCAGCAATGGAAGCAGAAACAAGTGAAGAGCTATATGCTGGCTGGAAAAAAGCAATTGAAGCAACAAAAGCTTTTAAATAATCATAAACAGTGTTATAATGATGATAAGTTAATAATTCGGTAGGAGATATGGAGAGACCACAACACGCTATAGAAGCGATTTCTATAGCGGAGTTTGTGGTCTCTTTTTTCGTATAAATAGGGAGGAATTACCATGAAATTTTCAAGTAAACAACGTAAAGACGTATTAAACGGAGTAAATAAACAAGAATTAGATGTGATCGTAATTGGTGGAGGTATTACTGGTTCTGGTATTGCATTAGACGGAGCAACACGCGGTTTATCAACGATTGTGTTTGAAATGCAAGACTTTGCAGCAGGTACATCAAGTCGTTCAACGAAACTTGTACACGGTGGTTTACGTTATTTAAAACAACTTGAAGTGAAAATGGTAGCAGAAGTTGGGAAAGAGCGTGCGATCGTATATGAGAACGGTCCCCATGTAACAACACCAGAGTGGATGTTACTTCCGTTCCATAAGGGCGGCACATTCGGTTCATTTAGTACATCAATTGGTCTTCGTGTATACGACTTCTTAGCAGGTGTAAAACGAAGCGAGCGTAGAAAAATGTTTAGCCGCGAAGAAACAATGAAGAAAGAACCGCTTGTAAAACAAGAAGGTCTAAAGGGCGGCGGTTACTACGTAGAATATCGTACAGATGATGCACGTTTAACAATTGAAGTAATGAAAGAAGCAATTGAGCACGGTGCAAAAGCAGTTAACTATGCAAAAGTAGACGGTTTCTTATATAAAGATGGAAAAGTATGTGGTGTACGCGTTATCGACTTATTAGACGGAGAAGTATATGAAGTGTACGGTAAGAAAATTGTAAATGCAGCTGGTCCTTGGGTAGATACACTTCGTGAAAAAGATAATTCGAAAAAAGGAAAAGTATTGCAATTATCAAAAGGTGTTCACTTAGTTATCGACCAAAAACGTTTCCCGCTTGGTCAAGCGATCTATTTTGATACACCAGACAAACGTATGGTCTTCGCGATTCCGCGCGGCGGGAAAACATATGTAGGTACAACAGATACGTTCTATGATAAAGACGCAGCAGTACCACAAATGACAACAGAAGATCGCACATACATCATCAATGCGATCAACTATATGTTCCCAAGCGTAAAAATTACTGAAAAAGATATTGAATCAAGCTGGGCTGGTGTTCGTCCATTAATTTATGAAGAAGGTAAGAGTGCATCTGAAATTTCTCGTAAAGATGAAATTTGGACTTCTGAATCTGGCTTAATTACAATTGCGGGCGGTAAATTAACAGGATATCGCAAAATGGCAGAGATGGTAGTAGATTATGTAACGTCTCTATTACAAAAAGAAGATCACAGTTCTTATCCGAAGAGCGAAACGAAACATATGCCAATCTCTGGTGGTCATGTAGGTGGTTCTAAACAATTACCAACATTCATTGCGAAAAAAGCTGGGGAAGGAACAAAGTACGGTTTAACAACGCAGCAAGCAGAAGAGTTTGCGAAATTCTATGGTTCTAACGTTGATATTCTCTTTAACTTAGCAAAAGAGCTAAAAGCAGATGCAAAAGAGTATAACATGCCGTTAGACGTACTTGTACCGCTTGTATACGCGATGGATTATGAAATGACAGTGAAGCCTGTTGACTTCTTCGTACGCCGCAGAGGGGCTGTATTCTTCAACATTCACTGGGTATACGATTGGAAAGAAAACGTAATTGCGTATATGGCAGCAAAATTAGGCTGGAGCAAAGAAGAACAAATGAAATATACAGCTGAACTAGAGAAAGCATTAAGAGACGCTGTAGTGCCTGTAGATCAGCAAGAGCAAGCGGCAGCATTAGCATAAGAAATGAGGAATAAAAGAGTGCGTGCCTAAGGGGAGAAAACGCCCTTCAGGCACTTTTTATAAAGTGAAACACATTTTTTATGTTTTTTTTTATGGTTTTTTTGTTATAATAACATACGGGTTAAGGGAAGACTTTTATCTTCCCTTGTGTTTTTATCTGCATCTAGCTTTTTGCTAGATGCTTTTTTTATAATATTTCATTTCTAAAAGAAATAAATCGTAAAACAAAAAAAGTCTACATAGAGATCTAATTTCCTCAAGATGTATGAAATGAGAGGGGACACGGATATGTGGAAGGAATGGATAAGAACGATTTCAAAAGAGTATGTGTTTCATGCGCCTGCTGATGTAAATAAGCTTGAAGAAATGAAGGCCATATTCAATCTAAAGCTTCTGGATGAATTACAGAGTTTGCTAGAAGAAACAGATGGTGTAACCGATCGATATGGATGTCATCTCGTTTGGTCGACAAGCCGAATGGTAAAGGAAAATGTAAATCTTAGAAGTTACGAGGAATTTAAAGACTTATATATGCCTTTTGATGGCTTATTATTCATTGCAGATGCAGGGAATGGTGATTTATTTGGGTATTCCATTTTAAACGGCTCTATACAAAAGGCCGATATTTATGTATGGAATCATGAAAATGATAGTCGTACTTGGGTTGCTCCTTCTTTAAAGAAATTCATTGAATGGTGGAGTAATGGAACAATTCGCATTTAGTAATACCCAACTAAAAAAGGGTAATAAAATAAGCTGTCAGGAAAGACCTGACAGCTTATTTCATAAGAATTATTTTTTCTCTTTTTCATCAGCTTTTGGAGTTTCAAAGATATCTTTTAAATCTTTATCGTTAACTTTCACGTCAGCTTTTTTCAATTCTTTCTCTTGAAGTTTAGCCATGAATTCGCCATCTTGCATCTTTTTCGCAACAAGTTCTTTTTTGATGTCAGCTTTTGCTTGATCAAATGTTTTTTCTTGTTCTTTAATATCAGTTACTTTAATGATGTGATAACCGAATTGTGATTTTACTGGCTCACTTACTTCGTCTTTTTTCATTTTATATGCAGCTTCTTCAAATTCTTTTACCATTTTACCAGGTCCGAAGAAACCTAAGTCGCCGCCTTTTTCTTTTGATCCTGTATCTTCTGAGTATTGTTTTGCAAGTTCTTCAAAAGATTTACCTTGTCCAAGTTCTTCTTTTACTTTTTTCGCAGTTGCTTCATCTTTTACAAGGATGTGGCTTGCCTTAATTTCAGGTTTATAATTTTCTTTTAGTTCTTTGTCAGTGATACTGCCTTCAATCGCTTTTGTCATTGCTAATTCAGCGCGAACGCTTTCTTTAAATGATTTATCCGTAAATCCTTGTTGTTTTAGAGCGGCATCAAATTGATCACCAAGTTGCTTCTTATACTCGTCGTATTTCTTGTCAACTTCTTTATCATCGATTTTATAGTTTGTAACAAGTACTTTTTCTAATACCATACCATTTAAAATTTGTTTACCAGCTCTGTCTTTCATCTTTTCATAAAATTCGTCTTTTGAAATGTCACCAGCTTTAGAGGTAACGATTTTATCAGCTGATCCACATGCTGATAAGGCAATCAAACTTGTTGCTGCTAAGGCAAGCATAGCTTTCTTCATTCAATAAACACTCCTACTATTATGTATTTTTAATTCATCCCGCACAAATAAACATTTTTGTTCATAAGAGCCCGATTAAGTCTCACTGGTTTGCTTTTTTATAAGGTAAAAAGCCTTGCTTAACAGGGCTTACCGAGGCTGAGGATGAAATCTAGCTGAAGGTAATTTTATTCTATAGTATAAGCAATATGTACAAAATTTAATATATCATATTTCGACGTCTTTTCCTATTGATAAAGAAAAATTGCCCATTTGTTTATGATGATTGTCAGATTAAGGAGAGAGTACCATATTGGGCGATTGTGCATATAAAGGAAAGAGGAGGGATGGGGGAATGAATTCATCACTTATTATTTTATTGCTTGTACTGTTTATTTTATTGGTTATAGTAGGTATAATTTGCTTATAGAGGAAAAAAGTGAGGAAGGGACTTCCCTTCCTCACTTTCCATGAAATATAATTTCTATATAACTAGAAATTAATAGAATCGTAATACATACATTAATCACTCGAAAAGCGCTCGTTTGGCGTCTCTCGGATAGTTGTTTTCGCACGCAGAGTGTATGCGTCAGGAAATTCGTGTAGAATAGAACAATAAGTGCAAATGTGACAAAAACAATTTCTATAAGAGTCACGAGGAGATACCTCCTTTTGGCCAAAATACATATACTTTTATATATTGTATCATACGATATTTTGTTCGTGTTATAAAATTCAGAAATAGAAGACATTGTGTTAGAAAGTGAGGGAGAAAATGGACGTTGTAAAGAGACTAGAACAAGCTGAATATTATGTAGAACTTCTTTTTCAAATGATCGACGAAGATAAGTGTCCATTTTATTCTTTAATTATAAAGAAAAAAGCTCGTAAAAAGGATATTGAACGTATACTGAATCTTTGTGAACAATTGAACGAACAATACATAGCAGAGAAACAAGAAGGCTTACTTTTATTTGATACTCTTTTGGAGCAGTTTGAAAAAGCGCTTCCACATCAGCTCGAAGTAAACGAGACTGCAGAAGCGCTCCATAGACAAGGCTTATTTCAGCCAATTATGCAAGAATTTTTACGCATGACAGCGAAAAAATAATCGATTTTATTTTTTAACTAATTTTTGATCGTGTTCCGTAAAATTTTCCTCAATATCTTCTAGTGATTTCTCAAAAATATCGATAAAATCCTGTCCATAAATGTTTCTTAAAATCGCGATTAATTCGATATTTTCTGGGAACTTACCGTAGAAGTTTCGAAGAGCAAGAGCGCCATTAAAGACCGAATTATTTTCAGGGTCATACTCCTCCATTAATTGCAGCAGCAATTCTTCCCCTTTTGGTGTAATTTCAATATACGTATTTCGCTTATCATCTTCTTTCTTTGAGAATACAAGATAGCCGCGCTCTTCAAGTTTTTTAGAAAAGTTAAATGCCGTCGATACGTGCATCACGCCAAACTTTGCAATCTCAGAAATAGAAGCCCCTTTCAAATGATAAGCAATGGTTAAAATATGGTGCTCATTAATGTTTAAATCGTATGGTTTAATCCACTGTTGCCAATCTTTTTCTACACATTTCCATAATGCTTTTGATAATTGAGCAATGCGTTGGCTAAAAATCATTGCTTCTTTGACCGAATAATCTTTTTCTCCACTTTTCATGTACTCACCCACTTTAACATTCTTTTTCATTAGTATCTATTATGCCAGTAAAATAAAAATTAATAAAGTCTTTTTGTGAGAATTGTGAAAATTTTTCGGAAAAATTATAATTTTGTACAAATCATGCATAATTGTGGAAGCGTTTTAGGTGTCGTAACTATAAGTGTCATCTTCACATCGTAATGGATAACATATATTGTAAATGCATAAAAACACGACATATCTATGTGATATGTCGTGTTAGGACAAATATTTATAAAAAATATTTGTTATATGCAAAAACTAAGAATGGAACATCGTTTACGCTTTTTCTGGAACTGCTTGTTGCAATTTTTCAATTGATTTTTGAATGTCTAAAATCTCTTGTTCAATATGAAGTTTGTTTTGAGAAATATCTTGTTTCCATGTGGAAAGCGTATCTTGCATATCATCTTTTAATTCTTGAAACACTTCTTTACCTTCTGAAGCTGTTTCAACAATTTGGCGTTTTAATAATTTCGTATCAGCTGCAATATCTGATAACGTTTTTTTCACATCATTTCCTTTTTCTTTTAGCTTACTGCGCATATCTTTACCAGAAGAAGGAGTTGAAAAAAGAACGGCTAGTCCAGCGACAGCGCCACCGCAAATTAAACCTGTTACAAAAGATTTAGCTTTTGACATAAAAGGAAACCTCCTTATTTTTTGTTCATATTCATGATGTATAAAACGATGCATATGCTTAAGACAAGGGGGGATAAAAGTGAAACTCGTGACAACGATTTGCTTTATCGTAAGTCTTTTCTTTCTTGTACGTGCTATGCATTTACTGTTATTTGTAAAACAAAAAAGATCGTATCCTCCAGCATTTTGGGTGAAGAAACAAGCCATGCAGTATATGTCTTTTGGAGGAATAGGCTTGTTATGTACAATTTTATTTTATATGCTACTATAGTCTATTTTACACTATTTGCAATGGTACTTGCGATGTTTTGTAAATTTTCCGTCGTATATTCATTTTGGTGTGATTTCCAAACAGCGCCAAAACCATCGTTTTCACCGTAGCGTGGGATTAAATGGAGGTGGAAGTGGAATACAGTTTGTCCAGCTTTTTCACCGTTGTTATTTAGAAGGTTAAAGCCAACTGGGTTAAATTCAGATTTAATCGCATTTGAGATTTTCGGAACGACAGAAAAAATGTGTGATGCAATTTCTGGCGTTAAAGCAAAAATGTCTTGCTTATGTACCTTTGGAATAACAAGTGTATGTCCTTTTGTCACTTGACTAATATCTAGAAATGCAAGTACATGCTCATCTTCATATACTTTTGAGCAAGGAATTTGTCCTTCAATAATTTTACAAAAAATACAATTATCCGCTGTATGATTCATTGTCCTCATCCTTTCAAGTAGGTCTTAGCCGTATTTTACCATACTTACATAGGAGAACAAACACGAAAAACAGGAAGCTGACTCAGCTTCCTGTTTTCTGAAGAGGGATTGAAAAAGCATTTCATTTAATCTACCGTTCACAGACACCTCATTTATTTAGGAAATATGTGACAATTCGGCTTGTATTCTGCCGTAGACACCCCATTTACAATGAAATGATAATCCTTTATAAAATGAACTTGTTTATTTTATAAAACAGTATATACTCTCCTCGAGACACCCCGTTTCTAAAATAAAACAAATTATCTGGTTTCGTGTAAATTTTCTTTGTCCATTATGGACACCCCATTTCATGATGATTTCGCTAGGCTATATTCATCAACTTGGTGGCTGCTTTTTCAATGTGTTCCTTCTTCACTCATTATGATGTCCCGTTTCAGAAATGGTATGCAAAGAAATTAATTTTTTTGAAGAAATTTAGGTACTATGTAGTATCTTTTGTTTTTTGGTAAGATAAATATATACATTCGATTGAAGGATACGCTTTTCTAAGCGGATGAATATAAAGAAGAAAGTGGTGTCATATGGGACAGTTATTACATGTGGAAAATGTCACAGGAGGATATACGAAGCGGCCGGTGCTGCAAGACGTTTCATTTTCTGTGAAAAAAGGTGAACTTGTTGGCTTAATCGGTTTAAATGGAGCAGGTAAAAGTACGACCATCAAACATATTATCGGGTTAATGGAACCGAAAAAAGGAAGCGTTACAATTAACGGAAAAACAATTCGAGAAGATATGACTGCATATCGATCTAGTTTTTCATTCATTCCAGAAACACCTGTATTATATGATGAGTTAACGTTAGAAGAACATTTGAAGTTAACAGCGATGGCATATGGTGTTGATGAACAACAATATGAAGAACGTGTTCAGCAACTATTAAAAGAATTTCGAATGACGAATCGTTTAAAATGGTTCCCGGCTCATTTTTCAAAAGGGATGAAGCAAAAAGTAATGATTATGAGTGCGTTTCTTGTTGAACCATCGCTTTATATTGTCGATGAACCTTTCGTTGGACTTGATCCGTTAGCGATTCAATCACTCCTTCAAATGATGGACAAGATGAAAAAGAGTGGTGCTGGCATTTTAATGAGTACCCATATTTTAGCGACAGCAGAACGTTACTGTGATTCCTTTATTATTTTACATCAAGGTGAAATCCGTGCGAAAGGAACACTATCTGAGTTGCAGTCACAATTTAACATGCCAGGTGCAACGCTAGACGATATTTATATTGCGTTAACAAAGGAAGAAGATTATGAATAGCAAAGCGTTATGGAAAGAACGGTTCAAGTATTTCTTAAAAGAAGTTCGTACATATAGTAAGTATGTTTTTAACGATCATTTAAAATTTATTTTTGTATTTATCATTGGAGCAGGTGCGTATTATTATCAGCAATGGCTGCAAACACTGACTCCAGCATTTCCGACCGCGCTTGTTATGGCGGTGCTACTCGGGCTTGTATTAACGGCAGGATCGATTCAAACGTTATTAAAAGAAGCAGATCTTGTGTATTTGCTTCCAGTTGAAGAAAAATTAAAGCCGTATTTTACAAAGGCGTTTCTCTTTACATTTATGATTCAGCTGTATGTAATCGCAATCGTATCAGCTGCACTTGCTCCGCTATATTTCCAGCAGATGAAGCAAACAGGCGGTGCTTACATATGGATTGTGGTCGCACTTGTGTTAGTTAAAGCATGGAATTTATTTGTAGCATGGGAAAAATCGTTTTTAACAGATCAAGGCATGCAGCGCGCGGATTGGTTCATTCGCTTTTTATGTAATGGATTATTTGTGTACTTTCTTGTCGAGCGTACTTCAGTGATTTACACCGGAGTCATCCTCTTTGTAATGGTTATCTATCTTGCCTTCATGTATCAAAAGGTAAAAGGAAAACCGCTAAACTGGGAATATTTAATTGCAGAAGAAGGCAAGAAAATGATGTTTTTATACCGCATTGCCAACATGTTTGTTGATGTACCAGCATTAAAGGAGCGAGTATCACGCCGAAAATGGCTTGATTTTGTGCTTTCAATAATTGGTGAAAAACGTACATATTTATATTTGTATACACGTACATTTTTAAGATCTGGGAATTACTTTGGTCTATATATTCGCTTGCTTGCGATTGGCGGTGTGATTCTTTACTTTATACCGTTTTTATATGGACGTTTTATTGTAAGTATCGTATTTCTATACTTAATTGGTTATCAACTATTAAGCCTTTGGAAACACCATCGTTTAAAGCTTTGGCTTGATTTATATCCGGTGACCCATGAAGAAAAGAAAAAGGATTTTCTGAAATTGCTCAGTGCAATTTTATGTGTTGGCAGTATTGTATTTACAATCATATTTGCTTTCGCAACAAAAGATATCATCATGACTTGTGTTGTACTTGCCATTAGCATAGCTTTTAGTATCGGTTTTGTTTATCAATATGGCGTAAAACGTATCGAACGTTTAAATTGAAAGGAATGAACTTATGACTGAATATGAAGAGAAGGTCATAAAAGAATTGCAGCAGTGGAAACATACAATCATGAAAGATTCTTCTATGATGACTCGTTTTTCAAAAAAGGTACAAACGAAAGTACAACAGTTAATCCCAGAAAAAGTGCAAAACGTGCTAACGGAAACAATAAAAAAGATGGTACAAGGGATTAGTGCTGGATCTCATTTTATAAAACCGAAGTTAAAAGAAACAGACTGGTCCTTGCAAAGAAGAGATGAAGAAGTGTTAAAGAAAATGGATGAGTACAAAAAGATTGCCGCAGCAGAAGGCGCTGGAACAGGAGCGGGCGGCTTTCTTTTAGGGCTTGCCGATTTTCCGCTTTTACTCAGCATTAAAATTAAATTTTTATTTGATGCCGCGACTCTATATGGATTTGATACGAGCAAAGAAGAAGAGCGTCTTTTTATCCTGCATGTATTTCAACTTGCTTTCTCAAGTGATGACCATCGCAAGGAAATATGGAAAGCAATTGAAACGTGGGACACAGAGAAAGAAAATCATATGGACTGGGAGAAATTTCAGAAAGAGTACCGCGATTATATCGATTTAGCGAAGATGCTACAGCTTGTGCCGGTCATTGGTGCGCCGGTTGGGGCGTATGCGAATTATCAATTGTTGCAACGCCTTGGCGAAGTGACGATGAATTGTTATCGTTTGCGGTTGCTTCAGGAGAAGAGAATATCGATTTGATGTATGGTTTTGAAATAAAGTTGTATGCTTTCCCCTTTGGTTATGCTTACCAAAGGGGATTTTTATGTGTAAAAGAAGAATATCTGAAGTGGGAACGTGGATGAGGCTTTCGTTTAAAAGAGTATTATCTCAATCATTCAAACTGAACAAATGATTTCTATCTATAAAAATTTATTAGAAATTTATTTTTGTATCGTATCCTTTCAATATAGCTTGAAAGGAGAATTCTATGAGACAATTATGTAAAGTGTTAAAGCGTCTATTTGTTATATGTATTGGGGTTATCTTACTTGTGTCAGTATCTGTTTTTCTATACCATAACTATCAATTAAGTAAGGAATCAGCATTCATAAAAAATAAGGGAACATTCGTTAATTTGAATCCTAAAAAAATGAATGTATATAGTGAAGGCAGCGGTGAGGATACATATGTATTTATGTCTGGATCTGGGATAGCTGCTCCTGTTTATGAATTAAAGGGACTATATAGTAAGTTTTCAAAAGAAAACAAAATTGCTGTTATTGAAAGAGCTGGTTATGGATACAGTGATGTTTCTCACGATGACAGAGATATTGATACAATATTAGAACAAAGTAGAAAAGCGCTCATACAAAGTGGAAATAAACCTCCGTATATATTAGTGCCACACTCTATCTCAGGTATCGAAGCGATTTACTGGGCACAAAAATACCCAAATGAAGTAAAAGGAATTATTGCTGTAGATATTGGTTTACCTAAGCAGTACGTAATTCATAAAACGGGGCTAGTGGATTCATTAAAAATAAGAGGAATAAATATTTTAACGAAACTAGGTGTACACCGTCTTATTCCTTCTGTTACTTATAATCCCGAAGTGATTCGGCAATCTTTTTTAACTGAACATGAAAAAGAAATATATAAAGCGCTATCATATAAACAATTTTTTAATGATGATATGGAGCAAGAGTTTTTACAGAGCTACAATAATGGTAAAAAATCAGTTAACCTACCGTTACCAAAAGAAACACCTATTTTATTTTTAGATGCGATCGCTGAGCAAAATAAAAATTCGAAATATACAAAACAAAAAAACAAGGATTATGAGGAGTTTGCAGGCCAATTATTAATCGCAGATGTAATGAAAATTCAAGGTACGCACAGCATTTATTTATACGAGCCTGATGAGATATATAAGCTTGCTATGGATTTTATCAATAAAAAAGTAGAAAAAAATTAAGAGATTTTTATTTTAAAAATGAAAGGTCTATGTGATGAATGGATATAAAATTTTAATTGTTGAAGACGATTTAATGATTGGAGATGTATTACAAAAAATTTTGCGACGCGAAGGGTATAATGTATGTTGGAAGAAAGATGGGAAAGAAGTTATTGATATCATCCATGAGATAGATTTAGTCATAATGGATATTATGTTGCCAGGTGAAGATGGCTATCAAATTACAAAGAAAATAAAGAATCTGGGATTAAATATTCCAATTATTTTTTTATCCGCTCGAAGTGATATGGACAGCAAACTTCAAGGTTTGACAATTGGAGAGGATTATATGATAAAACCATTTGACCCTAGAGAACTATTATTAAGAATGCAGAAAATGCTAGATAATCGATATGGTACTTTTACACAAATCAAACATTTATATATTGATTCTGAGCATAAAAAAGTTTTCAATCATAACTTGCATCATGAAGTTGCTTTTACTGCGATTGAGCGTAAAATATTTTTCTATTTATATGAAAATAGGGATCGTATTTTGACCAAAGAACATTTCTTTGATTATTTATGGCAACTTGAAGATCGGAATCAAAATATCGTGAATGTGCACATAAAAAAAATAAGAACAAAGATTAATGATAACACAGGTGAAATTATTCAAAATATATATGGAGAAGGGTATAGATTAAATACCTATATAAAGAAATGAAATTAAAGAAAAAATACCAGTTTTTGTTGTTCTCAGCTGTTATAAGCGTACCATTTTTATTACTATTGATTAGTATCTTGATGTCAGTCATTTATAATATTGCTTTTAAAACGAAAAATAATGACATTCCTTTTCATGAATCTTTTGCATATCCTACAATGCTTGTCGTATTTTTTTTATCACTATTATTGTTAGCCGTTTTATTTTCGAAATCCATTCATTCACTATTAAATAAAATAAATATATTGAATAAAACCATTCGAAATTTAGCCAGTGATGAAAAAATTCCGAATAAATTAGATGTTAAAAACAACGATGAAATAGGGGAACTCATTAGGTCGGTAAATTTATTAATTGAAAGAACTACATATCGAGAATTAGAACTTAAACAACAAGAGGAAATAAAAAAGGAACTTTTAAATAAATTAAGACATGATATTAATACACCTTTAACAGCTGTTAGGTTACAATTATTCTATTTAGAAGGTCAATATCATGATCAATCGCCAATACTAGAGTCATTATATCAACAAATACAGTATATTGCTGAATTAACCAATGAATTTAACTTACAATCTACTGATAAATTAGAGAGTTCTTATGTTGTAAATCATGAGGTGAATATACATCATTTATTAGAAGCGATGGTTAAAAAGTGGGACTATTTGTACAGTATTCATGATATTGAATTAATATATAATCCAATAAATAACGATTTAATATGGACGAGTAACGATTTATGGATTCAAAGGTTATTTGATAACATTTTTCAGAACACGTTAAATCATTCAAAAGCTAAAAAACTTGAGATAACCATTGAAAATCATGTTGTTTCTATTAGGGATAATGGAATTGGTTTCGATATGAATGAGAAAAGTGCAGGGCTAGGGTTAAAAATCATTCAAGATATATCTAGAATGCTCGATATAAAATATACGTTACAATCAAGTGAAGACGGGACTATATTTTGTTTTACAACAAGTGAGAAAAATATATAGAGTTTAACAATATTATTTCGAATCTACATGAAGAAAGCTTTCGCATTTTGTGAAAGCTGTTCTTTCGTTGCAAAGTCTATTTTTTTATTTTATAATTTACTTACCGACCGTTAAGTAAAAAAGGAGTAGCTATGGCAAAAAATTTACAAACATCAAAAAATATAGTAGAAGCAGCTTTTAAACTGCTGGCAGAGCAGGGCATTGAAAAGATGAGCCTGTCTATGATTGCAAAGGAAGTTGGAATATCAAAACCAGCTATTTATTATCATTTTCCATCTAAAGAAGCGTTAATTGATTTTTTATTTGAAGCAATTTTTGCAGATTATTATTTCTCAGCGTACTTTGCAAAAGAGCAGTACACAAAGAAGAATTTTGAAGAGCGATTAATAGAAGATGGTCTGCATATGTTATCAGAATACGAAGAAGATCCAGGGACACTCCGCGTGCTAAATGAATTTATTTTAACCGCAGTACGAAATGAAAAGTATCAGAAGAGATTATTTGAAGTGCAGGAAGATTTCTTAAACGGTTTTGCAGATTTACTAAAGAAAGGTGCAGACTTAGGCGTTGTTTCAAAAGAAAAAACGGAAGAGAAGGCCCATATGTTAGCATTAGTGATTGATAATATGAGCAATTCGATGTTAATGGGATTCAAATTAAATTATAAAGATATTTGGACTGAGAGTGTGAAAAGTGTGCGAGTAAGTAGATAAGCACAAATTGAAAAACTGATAAAAAGCTTTCTTTTTAGGGGGAAGAGAGGATCCGCCCATGGCTAGAAGCGGTCAGAGCCCTTTTTGACCCCATGCTGAGTGAGAACAGAAGGAGATCTCTTTTGTTTTCGAAGTCGCGATGTGGATGCTCGGAAATCAATGAATTGGTAGAGAGGAGCGAGAAATATGAAATTTCGAAAAGATTGGTGGCTTGGTTTTCTTGGGTTCATTGGAGTGTATAAACTGCCGAATGTAATTGATGCGTTTCAAGGCGAGAAGGATTGGACGTCATTGATTGGACTCATTTGGTTTATTTGGTTCGGTTATTTCATCCCAGAGAAGAAAGAGGATAAAAAGAAAGAAATGTAAAGGAATGTTTCTCTTTTCCTGTAAAGTTTTGTAAACTTATAGAGTAAGATAATTTGTATATTCGATTTTTAGATTTGGAGTGATTAGATGCAGCCATTGGAAAATGAAATTCATCCTGATATGGTCAAAGTTTGGAAAGCTCGTGTTTTAATTGAGCTAGGTATAAGTATATTAGTCATCCTTGCTTATCTCTTTTTCATGATTAAGTTCAATTGGTGGGCTTGGATCTTGTATGTTCTTATTGGATTGACGGTTGTGTATACACCGTTTGACTATTTTATCTTTCCGAAAATACGTCAGCGTTACTATAGCTATCGGTTAAATGATGAAGAATTAGAAATTCAGCACGGTATGTTTACAGTTAAGCGTGTATTAGTTCCAATGATTCGTGTACAACACGTTACAATTGAACAAGGACCAATTATGAGAAAACATGGTCTAGCAGAATTACAAATTTCAACAGCAGCTACTTCTCATAGTATTCCAGGTTTAAAGATGAGAGAAGCGGAACAGTTGAAGCGTCAAATTGGAGAACTTGCGAAGGTGAGTGATGAGGATGTATAAGAGGCAGCATCCGATCACGATGTTATTGGAATTAAAAATAAAAGACTTTATACCATTTATTATTTTTCTGTTTAGTTTAAAAGGGAAATTCCCGTTTTGGTATTTAGTGCCGTTAGGCTTTTTAGGGATTTCTATTATCTCAGTTATTGTGAATTGGTACTATAAAGTATACTGGATCGAAAATGATGTGCTGCACATTAAACAAGGATTGTTTGTGAAAAAAGAAAGCTATTTGAATAAAGAACGTGTTCAGACGATTAATACAAGTTCAAGTATATTGTATCAAGTATTAGGTTTAACAAAGCTAAAAATTGAAACAGCTGGCGGTGGTGACGAGCCTGAAGTAAGTTTAGCTGGTATTACAACTGATGAGGCAAAAACATTAATTGCGATGTTAAATGAACCGGCAGAAGGTCCTATAGAAATAGAAGAGAACCCTTCACAAATTCATGTGGAAGAGGAAAATAAAACGGAATATAAGTTGACTTGGAAAGAGATTTTATTAGCTTCTGTGACATCTGGGCAATTTGGTTTGTTATTTTCTCTATTGTTCTTTGTTTATTCCCAAGTAGATGAATATATCCCAAAATGGGTTGAAAAAAGGGTAGAAACATATGTAATGGATAATGATGTTTTTGGTTGGATTTATATGGTTGCGATATTACTTGTTGTTTCTTGGATCGTCTCCACGATAGGTTACGCTTTAAAGCATGCGAATTTTACCGTGCATCGGAAAAATGATGAAGTTCGCATTTCACAAGGGCTTCTAGAAAGAAAAGAACTTGTGTTAAAATTGCATCGTATTCAAGGGATTACGATAAAAGAAGGGATATTCCGTCAACCATTTGGTTACTGTTCTGTTCATGTGGAAGTCATTCAAAACAATGAAAAAGGTGAGGAGAATGTTACACTCCACCCGGTTATTCGAAAAGATCGCGTCGCAGAATTGCTTGCTCACCTGCAGTTGCCATATGAACTAAACTCTAATATTACAGCCTTGCCAAAAACGGCACTGCGCCGCTATTTGTTAGATGGTTTTCTTTTCTTTTGTATATTAGCAGTTCCGATTACGGGCGCAAGTATATATTTTGAAAAATACTTTATGATTTGGACACTGTTACCTTTGTTTGTACTACTGATGTCACTTGGTTATGCGACATTCCGTGCAGGTGGTTACAGGGTAGAAGAGGAACAGTTAACGCTTGTGTATCGTAATATTGCTAAATATACAGGATTAGTACGAAGAAGACATGTACAGTCAATCGAGAAAACGCAGTCTTATTTTCAGCGGGAAGCTCATTTATGTTCGCAGACGTTCTCTAGTGCATCCACAAATTATAAATTAGAGCATACGCGTTTAGAAGATGCAGAGCGTATGGTGGATTGGTATAAGAATAAATAGGATACAAGGGAAAAGTAGCACAGACGATTTTTTGTCTGTGCTACTTTTGGTTTTGCTTGGTAAATGATTGATTTGATAACTATATAAATCAGAATATTCATTTATTTGATTGTGATTATTATAATGATATGGGATAATTTAGTAAAACGAGATAGGATGAAGAGAATTGGGGTGATATCATTATGCTTATTTTTGTTGTATTGAAAGTGGTATTGAATTTTCTATTAATTGGATTGATTGTTTTACTTAGTATTACATGGACAAAAATAGAGAGGTTTTTGAATGAAACTCTATTGAAAGGTGTTTCTAAAAAAGCTAAAAATTTAATGCAAATGGTATTTGTGATGCTAATCGAACTTATGATTATATGTATCATTTCATTCAATTGGAGTATTTCGTTTCTTGATGCGTTGTTTGTGGGAAGCCTTGTCCTATTATGCTATGTATGGTTAGTACCTTATTCTATTCACTACAGGCAAAATATTGCTAGAGTAACTGACAAGCATTTTAGTGGAGGAGTAGAATTAGGTGAAGTGACCCCATATCGGATGAATTTTTCTGCATTCAATTTGGCGAGTTTAGGTTTTTCTGTAATTGGGATTATTGTTAATGTTTGTTATTATTATAAATATTTTTTATAGAAACAATTGTATTTAGAGTGTTAGTTTGTAAATATAGGCGTGAATAGAATGATTACTTTTATTCCAACTTATTTTTATGTAATATTACATAAAAATAAGTTGGAATTTTTGCTATAATATCATAATTGTATATTTCTAATCTTAATTAAGATGTTTCATAAGCAGAATACCTTTTAACTTGTTATTTGCAACGAGTAAATCTCCGTATCATATTGAGTATTTATTTTAGTTTTGCAGCGCCCTCGATGTGAATGCTTGATAGATAAATAGGTCAAGAGAAGGGGAATACTAGATTTATGAAACAGAATATAAAAGCTTTAGCTATGGCAGTTGGTCTAACAGTTATGGGATCAACAGTAGCTACTTATGCAAGCGCTGATACAGGTTGGAAACAAACTGGATCAGTATGGAATTACTATAATGGAAACGGCGTGAAACAAACAGGCTGGCAACAGGTAAATGGAGTGTGGTACTACTTTGGTGGAAGCGGAGCAATGCAAACAGGCTGGCAGCAGGTAAGCGGAGCATGGTACTACTTTAACGGAAGCGGAGCAATGCAAACAGGCTGGCAGCAGGTAAACGGAGCATGGTATTACTTTAACGGAAGTGGAGCGATGCAAACAGGCTGGCAGCAGGTAAATGGAGCATGGTACTACTTTAACGGAAGTGGAGCGATGCAAACAGGCTGGCAGCAGGTAAATGGAGCATGGTACTACTTTAACGGAAGTGGAGCGATGCAAACAGGCTGGCAGCAAGTAAACGGAGCATGGTACTACTTTAACGGAAGTGGAGCGATGCAAACAGGCTGGCAGCAGGTAAATGGAGCATGGTACTACTTTAACGGAAGTGGAGCAATGCAAACAGGTTGGATTCAAGATAATGGTAAAAAATACTATTTGGAAAGTAATGGTGTTTGGAACCCAAATGCTACATCTGTAAATAATAGTTCACGACCTGACGGGCGACTATTAGACGCATTTCAAAATGAAATAAAAACTCATATTAATAATCAAGAAGAAAATATAACGATGACATACAAATCCAAAAACTCTAATATTAATGAGGTTATGGATGCACTTATTAAAGAATACGATAAGGCAGTCGAATCTAACGAATACTTGAATTATAATATTGCGCGTGCGCAATATTATGTTCGTGGTATCCCAGGGAATTATACGTTTACAGTACAGATTACATACCGTGAATCCAAAGAACAAACGAATTATGTAAAGGCACAAGCGAAATCAATCGTCAAGTCCATTATCAAAGCTGGCATGGATGAACACGAAAAAGTAAAAGCAATTCATGATTATGTCGTAAAACACGTTTCTTATGATACTTCTTTTCAAGCTTATACAGCGTATGAAGCTTTAGCGAACCGCTCTGCGGTTTGTCAAGGATATGCATTATTAACGTATCAATTGTTAAAAGAGGCTGGAATAGAAAATCATATTGTAACAGGAACTGGAAATGGACAACCACATGCTTGGAATCAAGTGAAAATTGAAGGGAAATGGTACCATCTTGATACAACTTTTGATGATCCAATTCCTGATGTACAAGGACGAGTGGTGTATTCATACTATAACTTGTCTGATGAACAAATCGCTAGAAATCATCAATGGGATCGTAATAAATTTGCGGTAGCAAAAACAAACTATGCGAATGAATTGGCAAGTAAAATCCAGTCGGGTAGCCCTAAATCAGGGAAATATCAGGAGATTTTAAAAGTTATTAAACATTAAAGTTTAAGTTTTGATACAAACGCTTTAAAACACGTGCTTAGACATACGGATAGTATGAACCTGTAAAGATAAGGAATATCCGTATGAAAGAGTACATGTATTCACGTAGAGGGTGTTGCAAAACCCAAATAAATATTCTTACCAATAAAACTAGCTAAATATAAAATATATAGTGATTCAGTTTTTACGATAGTAGCGGCTGTTGGAGCTGCAATTAAGAAGTCAAATCATTACTCCAAAAACAAAAAACACTATTCTTTCTGTATCACGATAGAAAGTGTTGAACGATAATCCTTTATGTTTTATTTGTTATGAGAATAACAAATAAAACATAAAGGAATATTGGAATCAGTAACGAAATGTTCAATGAATGACGACGGTATTGGCTCTTCGATAATATTTTTCAGGAGATGATTGATTTGAAGTTGTTGCAAATAAGACTTTTGGTCAAAGATTTTAAGAAAAGTGCCATGTTTTACAGAGATATATTGGAATTTCCAGTGAGTTGGTACGAGGAAAATATGGAATATGCTCTTTTCAATAATGGGGAAACGAAAATTGAACTTGTATCTCGAAAAGTGATGACCGAATTGGTCAGAGAAAGAAATAAACCTTTAGAAGCTGAGCATCAATCAAAATTTTTGTTGCAATGTGAAGTTGAAGATGTCGATAAAACGTATAACCGTTTAAGAGAAAAAGGAATTGAATTTGTTAATGAACCGCATGATCGTAAAGAATGGCGAGCGCGTGTTGCGCATTTTCGGGACCCTGACGATAATTTAATTGAAATATATAAAATGCTGTAATTTGATTTGTCAAAATGGGGTTAGGTTAAACGATATTAAATAATCTTAGTAGCACAGTTCAATTTATTTGAACTGTGCTACTTGTGTTTGAAGTGGGAGATGCATATATTCAGTACGGTTTCAATTCTATGAAAAGAGGACCAGCTAAGAATAGCAGGTCCTCTCCACGATGGCAAAGAATAGTTCTTACTCTACTCTTTAGTTAAAATAATACACGATTATTAATGAGAATTCTAGGTTTTGTATATTGAGAAATAAAGAAAATGAATTTTAATAAAAATTCATTTTGTGGAAAAATAAAGCCCTAGTTTCCTAGGGAAATGGGTATACCTGCTCTTTTGTTGGTAAGGGAAGAAATGGGGTATTTGTGTTATTAACGGAATATTTAGTTTTATCGAGATGGAGAAGAGAGAAATTTATATTATATATTTGATGAAAAATTCTTTTATTAACAGTACCATTCCCAGAAAAAACAAGACTTCAAGTGAGAACCAGAACATACTTTTTTGTGGATTTTTAAATTCCATCATGACAGAGAAAAATAAATAAATTGCAATGAGCATGATAATAAAGAGACGGATTATATCAGCCATTTATAGCACTCCTAATATTTTAATGAGTTTTGTTATATAGTTATTTCCAACGTGATGGAATTTAAGAAGTGTCTTATCAGAATTTAAACAAAATAAAATAGAAAGCGTGGAATAACAATGGGCTTAAGAAGCCGAGGACTGGCATTTGAAATGCTTATTAATCTGTCTAATGAAATGTACCAAAGAGAGGGGAGGCACTTCACCTATAAACTAAGGATCCGACTTTTCAAGGAGGGGCTTGTTGAACTAAGCCCCATTATATGAATAGGCAAATATTAATTAACGAATTTTAGCCTTGCGGATACCATCAAATACATTGATTGCCGCAGATAATAGAAAGATGAAAATTGCGCCGCCAATTATCCGCGATTCAAATTGTTTAGCAGTAATATGAAACAAATCTGCTGTATACGTAAAAAAATCTTGATTCCATACACTTGGATTCGCCACGATTACAATGAATATAATGGTTCCAATAAGCTGGAGAGCGGTATTAAATATTGCGATTCCTTTTGTCCATTGCCTCTTCATTAATTTATAAATAGACAATGCGATTTCCAAAACGATCACAACAAGAACGAGTGGCCAATATTGAAGCAATACATCCTGATTAAAAGCTGAGGTTACAAAGTCGAGTCCATTTGTACTACCTCTATACATGCCTACAAGCTGATTTGCGTAAAAATAAACGGTTGCCCAAATAGCAGTCCATAATAAACTTCCAAATACTTCACATTTCGTAATAGCTTTTTTCTTAGGAATATAAGATATATTTTTCAAATTGTCCGCAGTCCATTTTGTAATCCTTGTTGTGAATGCGTGACTTGTTTTTGAATGATCGACCCGTTCTATAAGCGCGAAAACAAGTGTAAGCCAGAAAAAGACCTGCATACCTACCTCAATGATTTTCCATATACCAAAACTAATAATATCTAAAACTACATTTATTACTGCTTCTTCCCCACGATACCCTACAAAATACTCGGCAATGAGCGAAATTAGAGCAATAGTAGCAGCAATTGGTACAATCATTTTTAATAACGTGACATATGCTTCAAAATAGTGAGGGCCAATCAGATGCATTGGTCGATCGCGGTATTTACTAGCTAATATAGCGGGACTCCCTAATGTTTCAAGGACCACTTTTATATTTTCTTCACTGTAATCATCAAGTAACATATCTTCAATAGTTGATTTTAACTCGAGAGCGATATCTTCACGACTTTCTTCAGGCAGTCTTCGAGTCACTTCTTGTATATAAATCTCAATTAGATTCATCATCTTCCTCCTTTAACACCTTTAAGAGTTTTTTAGAATTGTCCATCCATTCCTTTTTTAACTGTAAAAAAATTTCTAAACCATATTCACTTAGAACATAGTACTTACGCGGCCTACTTTCAGAGGTATCCCAGCTACTTGTTACTAATTCTTGTTTTTCTAAGCGCCGTAGCAATGGATATAAAGTACTTTGATCAATATGAATACCTGACTGTTCTAACAATTGAACAAGTGAATATCCGTACTGGGGTTTTTGTAATTGACTTAAAACAGCTAACGTCAAAGTTCCTCTTCTAAGCTCTGTCGTTAATGAACTCAATAAAGTATTCATTCATCCACCTCTTTTCTTGGTGTATGTTATACAGTATCTGTTTTATACTATGCGTCACACACCATTATTGTTCCAACATCAATGTAAAAAATAATTTAGTGCGAAATACATATTCTCTGAGCGACATCGTTGTATTCTACATACTAAGAAAAATAACAATCTATAAATTTACATAAAATGTTTGTTTTACCTTGTTTTGTGTGATTGTGACATATTACAATTAAGGGGAAATAATATACATATTTCATAGATTTTTTAATTTGGAGTGATTACATGCAGCCACTAGAAAATGAAATTCATCCGAATATGCTCAAGGTATGGAGGATTCATGCTTTGATTGAGGCAGGGGTACTGGTAAGTATTGTTTTAGCATATCTCTTTTTTATGATTCAATTTCATTGGTGGGGCTGGTTGTTTGGTGTATTGGTTACCGTAACGATTGTATATGCACCGCTCGATTATTTTACCTTTCCGGCACTGCGTCAGCGTTATTATAGCTACCGGTTAGATGAAGAAGAGATTGAAATTCAAAAAGGGATGTTTGTTGTAAAGCGTGTGCTCGTTCCGATGATTCGCGTACAGCACGTAACAATTGAGCAAGGGCCAATTATGAGGAAATATGAGCTAGCAGAATTGCAAATTTCAACGGCAGCGACTGCTCATAGTATCCCAGGTTTAACAAAGAGAGAAGCAGAAGAGTTAAAACGAAGAATTGGGGAACTGGCGAAAGTGAGTGATGAGGATGTATAAGAGGCAACATCCGATTACGATCTTATTTGATATAAGAATTTCTAGTTTAATTCCTCTTATTATCATTGTGCTGCTTGATGAAGATGGGGTAGAGCCTTGGTATTGGTTTCCTATTTTTATTGTAGGATTTGTGTTAATTTTAGCCTTATTTTCATGTGTGAAATGGTACTTTAAAGTATATTGGATTGAAAATAATATTTTACATATAAAACAAGGAGTATTTGTTAAAAAGGAAAGCTATTTAAATAAAGAGCGTGTGCAAACCATTAGCACAGCTTCCAATATCATCTATCAGCTTTTTGAATTGACGAAACTCAAAATTGAAACGGCTGGTGGCGGCAGTGAGCCAGAGGTCACGTTAGCTGGTATTAAGGAAGAAGAGGCAAAAGAATTAATCGCCTTATTAAATAAAGTAGAAGCTGAGGAACCTTTAAAAGAAGAGGAGAGCTTGCCACAAGAAACAAACACAGCGATTTATCAGCTAACAGCGAAAGAAATTTTGCTAGCGTCTCTTACATCTGGTCAGTTTGGCTTATTATTTTCAGGGTTGTTTTTCCTCTATACACAGTTTGATAACGTTCTTCCTAAGTGGTTAATAGATAAGATAGAATCGTATGTGAAGGACAATAGTGTATATGAGTTGTTATACATGGGTGCTATTTTAATCGTCATCTCATGGGTCATTTCTACAATCGGCTATGCTTTAAAACATGCGAATTTTACCGTGCAGCGAAACGGAAATGAAATTCGTATTTCACAAGGGCTGTTTGAGAAGAAAGAAATGGTTTTAAAACTGCACCGAATTCAAGCGCTAACAATGAAAGAAGGAATTCTTCGTCAACCTTTTGGATATTGTTCTCTTGAAGTAGAAGTGATTCAAAGCATAGATACAAAGGATATGCATGTCATATTGCATCCGCTCATGAAGAAAAAGGATGTACAAGAGTTGTTGACATATTTAAAGTTGCCGTATGACATGGAAGAGGAAATTGTACATTTGCCAAAAGCAGCGCTAAGCCGTTATCTGATTATGGGGTGGATGATTTTGGGGGCTATTGCGGCACCGATTATAGGAGCAAGTGTGTATTTTGAGCAATATAGTGCTTTATTTACCTTAGTGCCATTATTTTTATTCTTTACGATTCTTGGATATGCCAAGTATAAAACGGGTGGCTATGCGATAACAGGTGATCAGGTAACGCTTGTGCACAGGGGGATTGCGAAGTATACAGGTTTTGTGAAAAGAAGACATGTACAAGCAATGACAAAATCGCAATCGTATTTTCAGCGGGGAGATCGGTTGTATACATATATTGTAGTGGTAGCTTGCAGCGCCATGGGGCGTCATTATGAATTGAAGCATGTGTGTGAAGAGGATGTAGCTTTTATGCATGAGTGGTATAAGAAAAAATAAAAGAAAGTTAGGTATGTAACCCGGATAGTAGATAATTCTAAAGTTCTATTATGCGGTTTTTTTTATGCTATGGTCACTCTTAAATTAAGAATGGGAGAGATAGGTGAATATTAGAAGCTCAGTGCAGGCAGTTATCATCAAAGATAATCAAATATTAATGATAGAAAACAACACTTTCCCTGCATGAACTGTCCGTAAAAGCCTGATTGGTGAAAGCACCTCGCTGATTAAAGTTTCACTTTATTTAGTTAAAAATGGACACTTATAAGCATATTTTGTGGTTAGAGAACTTAAATAAATGTGTGAAGATTCATTGTAGAGGAGAGAAGTGTGATGGGATTAACAATTTTACATATAGAAGATGATGAAGAAATTGGATTATGGGTAAGTGAGTTTTTTACTGAACGGGGATATAAAGTAATTTGGTTGAAGTCTGGCCATCATGCATTTGATTACATGGAACAAACGGACGTTGTTATTATGGACATTATGCTTCCGGGGCTCGATGGTTATACAGTTGGGCAGCGAATGAAGCGAAAGTTTCCTGAAATACCAATTATGATGCTCACAGCGAGAGCTTCAATAGAAGATAAACTGCAAGGGCTTGCTTTTGCAGATGATTATATGACGAAGCCGTACCATCCTGATGAACTCGAGGCCCGCATTCATGTTCTCTTAAGGCGACTCGGTGTGGTTTCCACGGATCATATCCAGTTGAACCATTTAAGTATTGACCGGAAAGCCAACCGTATTTTAAGTTCACAAACGAATAAAGAGATTGTCTTAACTGGTAAACAGTTTCATATCTTTATGTTTCTTCTCAATCACCCAAATCAGATTTTGACTCAAAAGCAAATATATGAAGCTGTGTGGGAAGATTCCTATATAAAAGGGGATCGGACCCTTATGGTCCACATTCGTCATTTGCGTGAAAAAATAGAGATTGACCCCAGTCATCCGCAGATTATCGAGACGATTCGCGGCATCGGGTATCGGTTGAAGTTATGAATATTCGAAAATCACTCGTTACCAAATATTTGTTATTGATCCTTGCCTCTTTACTCATGTGGCCTATTTTGCCAGCGATCTATTATTTACCTGACATTTTGCTTAAACAAGATGCGATATATGAGCCGCTGGAAATAGAGAAAATGTGGAAATATGAAGCTGAACAACTACATGAAGCTAATGAGAATACAATCAATGAAAAACTCGGTAAGATCCAAGGACATTATCCGAAAGCTGAGCTGTTTTGGGTCAACAAAGCAGGGAAAGCCCATGTGATCAATCAGCGTATCGTAGACATTCCCGATCAATGGACACCTTTGAGCCTTATCAACTATCTCGATAGGAAAAAGCAACAAGATACATTCACTGTGACAGCTACCATTGGTAAAGATGGTGAACAAGGATTTATGATATTTCAGATCCCAAAATCTATTACGACGCTTGCGATTCAGCCAGTAAATGGAGATCTCTTTTTAATCCTTATTATTTTTGTCGTAGGTGTTTCGATTGTAGTGGTATCTTTGTTATTTTTCTTAAGTATTCGCAAAAGACTTATACAACTTCAAAGCGCAATGTCAGATACCGTAAATGATGGAATACCTGATAAGGTTATAGTCAATAACAGTGATGAGATTGGACAATTGGAAAAAGCCTTCAACAGAATGATTAATCAGTTAAAAGACAGTCGGAAGCGCGAGAAGGAAGAAGAGTATCTACGAAAACAATTGATTGCGAATATCTCCCACGATTTACGGACGCCTTTAACCGTTATTAGACAGCATGCCTACTCCATTCAGAATAACCCTTCGTCCTTAAAAGCAACCGCATCGGTACAAATTATCGTCAACAAACTGAACGATGTTGGAAAATTACTTGAAAATCTTCTTACTTACACATTGCTTTCAGCTGGAAAGTATCCATTAGAGAAGACAAACATAGATGTGATTGAAGAGCTACGTAATGCTGTCGCCGAGTGGTATCCGGTTTTTGAGAAAGAAGGTTTTGAAGTGGATGTTCATTTGGCTGACTGTTCATTGATTTGGCAGGTGGATCCTCTCTGGCTGCGCAGTATATTGGATAACCTGTTTCAAAATGTCATTAGGCATGCTAATTCTGGCGGATATATTTGTGTAGAAACAATTGATCGTGACAGCGACTTATTTTTGGTCATCAGAGATAAAGGGCGGGGAATGGAGCACCGTTCAGAAGCAAAAGGAGCGGGCATCGGGCTATCTATCGTTTCGCTCATGACCAAGGAAATGGATATTTTTTGGGAGGTATCCAGTTCACCGAAAGGTACATGGCATTATTTAAGGAAAAAATTAAACTAGATTTAAACTTGAGGTCACCTCGATTTTCCATTCGCTCAATACAATGGATATCGAGGTGATTTTTATGGTAGCTAAAAAAGGAAATAGCCTGTGAGTAAGGTTAGTGGCAAACTTGGATGCATGTGTATAAAAGAGTAGATCAGTTTCAAGAAAATAATAGGAAAGGGTGTTTTTTGAGTGGATTCAAAGACTCCGATTGACAAATCTAGCATGGATACAAATTATGCATTGCCTTCACCAAAGAAAAGAGAAGGAATGAGTCTAAAGCGATGGCCATCTTGGATTGGGTATATAGCCATTGCTTGGTCAGTCCTTTATGGATCGATGCACCTTTACTGGTTGTTTGGAGGAGAAGGGTATCCTTTTAAGAGTGAAAATGGTATGGATTTGTTTGCTGGAAAGGTTACTTATCTTCCGCCTTATGTTGGAGGTATCATATTTGTTGTTCTTTGTCTCATAGGTATAGTGGTTGGATTTTCAATGAGGAAGCCAGTGGAAAAAACTTTCCAACAGCGGCTTATCCTCATCTATGCCTGGGGATGGGCGGCTGCTTTACTCCTCTTTGTACCGGATGCCAGTCTGATTGCGGCCATGGCCTATGCTTTTTTATTAAAATTTAAGTTTGACTGGCTGATGTTCAATCAAATTATATGTGTTCTAGGAGGAATATCTTGGGGGTTTTTCGCTGTAGCTTACCGAAGAAAAATACGCCATGCATGTGAATATTGCGGAAGGAAAGCGGACGGGAAAACATCTCTTCTCATGCGATGGAGTCGATGGATTACCTATCTTGCGGCTCTTGCTCCTATTCCATACGCAATTACGCGCTATGCTTGGGCATTGAAAATCCCGCTAGGAATTGACGCGAAGTTTTTGCAGGACTTTTCCAATGTCAATCCAGCGCATCAGATTACGGAATGGACTTTCGGATCGATATGTATCGTTGGTAGTATTCTTACGCTAGGTTTGATTCAGAAATGGGGTGAAACATTCCCGCGGTGGTTCCCATTCGTTAACGGTAAGAGGGTGCCAATCCTACTGGCGGTGATTCCAGCATCTTGTGTGGCGATTGCTGTAACCGCTGCTGGTTTCACCTTTACTTCCGCTTTTGTCGCGGTTAAACTCCACCTCGTGCCTACAGATAATATTTTGCTGAGTCACATTTGGGGTTCAATAGGACCAATGCTTTTATGGATTCTCTGGGGGATAGCGCTAGGTCTTGCTTCTATCGCTTATTATTATCGTAGGAGAGGTCGATGTAACCATTGCGGTAGAGATGAAGTAGAAAGTATTTCTGGATAACAGGATCATAACTTTGTGGAAGACATAGAAAAAAGCTGTAGCTTCTTCTCAATCGAAGTTACAGCTTTTTTGTTTAAGCTAATACATCAAACGTCGTCACAAAAGAAGGTCTTGAGAAGATACTCTTTTGCGGCTCTGCACTCGCTTGCGTCGGACGTTTTTTATGTGCGTTTTCGAAAGAACGTGATTCAGTCCAGTCTTTAAAGTTTTGCTCTGTTTCCCACATTGTCATAATGACATATGTATCGTTACTTAATGGGCGCAGAACGCGGATTGCTTGGAAGCCAGGTTCGTTTTCAATCAGTCCTGCACGGTTTTTGAAACGATTTTCAAAAACGGGACGGCCTTCGTCTGTAACGGAAATGTTGTTACAAACAATAAATCCAGGTTGTCCTTTAAATTCTCCAACAGCGTCTAGCACGTCATAATGAAGTGCTCCTTCTACCGCTTCTTCTGTATTTTCTTTATAAAACATATCTTTGTCATTATCTTTTGCAGTGAAATGTGGCTTTTCTAGAGGTGTTTCGTATGAAATAATCGCTTTCATTTGTAATGCCCCCTTTTATGTGTTTGGTTTCATTATAGCAACTCTTCCGAAAAAGTTCGAAGATTATATACATAAAGAGAATCGTTTTTCAAATAATAAACATACCATCATTTGGAAAGAAGGACGATGTATGAAGAAAATAAAGTGGACTTTAATAAGCGGCGTAGCAGTGTTTGTAGTTGCGATTGTACTCTATAAACTGATTGTGTTAGCTGGTGGTTATATGATGGATGAAAAAAAACTTGTTTTCCACTCTTCATCACGTATCGTTGATCAGCGAGGAAAAGAAATTACAAAATTATATGTAGAAAATAGAGATCTTGTACCGATTGAGCAAATTCCGAAACATGTGCAGCAAGCATTTATCGTTGTAGAGGACTCCAGGTTTTATGATCATCATGGAATTGATTATCCTTCTGTATTTCGCGCGTTGTATAAAGATGTTTTAGCGAGAGAAAAAGTAGAAGGTGGTAGTACGATTACGCAGCAACTCGTCAAAAATGTTTTTTTAACTCATGAAAAAACGTTCACGCGTAAATTAAAAGAAGTAGCCATCGCTCTTAAATTAGAACAAACCTATACGAAAGATCAGCTACTTGAAATGTATATGAACCATATTTATTTCGGTCATGGAGCGTACGGAATTCAGGCCGCAGCAAAATTGTATTTTAATAAAGATGTAGAAAAGTTAACGGTAGAAGAAGGGGCGCTACTTGCGGGGCTTCCGAAATCACCAAATGGGTATTCTCCGTTTCTGCATCCAGAAAAAAGCAAGGAACGCCGTGATTTAGTATTGTCTCTTCTCCATAAACAAGGGTATTTGTCAGCAGAGGAAAGCGTTCGCTATCAAGGGAAAACAATTGCGCTATATAAAAATTTAGATGAAAGGGAACTAGCTTATATGCCGTATGTCGATATGGTTGTAGATGAAGCGGCGCGTTTGTATGGTTTATCGCATCAAGAAGTTCTCCGCGGAGGCTATACATTTGTCGTTTCTATGGATGAGAAAATTCAAAAAGTAGCTTACGATCAATTTCAAGATGTGCGGAATTTTCCAGGGAAAGAAAACGGGGCACAAGGTGCTTTTTTATTAATGGATCATGCGACGGGAGGCATTAAAGCCGCAATTGGCGGGAGGGAGTATGTGCCAAGAGGATTTAATCGAGTGTTTGCAAAACGTCAACCAGGTTCTGTTTTAAAGCCGCTTATTGTGTACGCACCGGCGCTAGAAACGAAAAAATATAATCCGTATTCTTTATTAACAAATGAACGAGTCTCTTTTGAAGGATATGAACCGCGAAATTATAATCACAGGTATTCAAAAGAAGTAACGATGTATGATGCGCTCTTGGAATCGGCAAACGTACCAGCTGTATCTTTATTACATGAAATGGGAGTCGAAGAAGGGAAGCAATATTTAGAGAAGGGAAATATTCATATTGCAGATGCTGGCTTAAGTACGGCACTTGGTGGGCTGAAAGAAGGCGTCTCTCCATTTGAACTTGTAAAGATGTACCGTGCATTTTTGGCAAATGGAAAAATTATTGAGCCACATGTGATTGAGCGGGTGCTTGATCGGCACGGAAAGGTTATTGGAGAATCACCTAAAAATGAAACGAAAGTTTTTTCAAAACAAACGGCATGGTATATGACAAAAATGCTGGAAGGTGTTGTAAGAGAAGGAACCGCAAAGATGGGCGAATATAAAGGGGCACTAGCAGGGAAAACGGGTACAACGTCACTTCCAAATCAAAGTGAAGGTGCTAGAGATGTTTGGTTTGTTGGATATACGCCGAGTTTAGTAGGTGCCGTATGGATTGGATACGATCGTACGGATAAAGAGCATCAACTGTACGATGGAAGTGCGTCTGCAACAGAATTATTTAAAAAGATTTTAACGAAAGCGAATGTACAAGATAAACCGAAGTTTAAGCAGCCAAAAGGTGTTGAGACAATCGGAAACCCAATTCACCTAAGTAGAATTGAAAATATAGAAGCGAAATTATCGTTTAATCCATTTGGTTTATTTACGACGAAATTGCGCTGGAAACCACTGCAAGATAAAAGGGTTATATATCGAATTTATAAGGTTGAGAATGGAGTCCATACTCATGTTGGAACAGTAAAAGGGATTGGTGAGTATGAAGACAAGTTTACGAATATATTCGCGAAACCAAGTTTTTATGTTGTCCCGTATAACCCACAAACAAATCGAGAAGGAGAAAAGACAAAAGTAGCTAAACCGTAGTTTTTGCTTATGATATAATAAGAATGTTGTGAAAAAAGTAAGCGGTTTTACGAACGTTTGTGTCAATTTCATGAACAACGTACATAAAGTTATGCATTTTGTTTTTACAAGCTGTATAGTAAAAAAAGATAAAAATATCGGATAGGATTCGTTAGAAGCATTGGTAAGGAAGGGAGCAAGGGTCTTGGTAAGAACTATAAATGAGACATTTTTAAAAGCGTGTATGGGGGAACAAACAGAATATGTACCAGCATGGTATATGAGGCAAGCAGGTCGTTCACAGCCTGAATATAGAAAGATAAAAGAAAAGTATTCTTTATTTGAAATTACACATAATCCGGAGCTATGTGCGTATGTTACAAAGCTTCCAGTTGATCAATATAATGTAGACGCAGCGATTTTGTATAAAGATATTATGTCACCACTTCCAGCAATCGGTGTGGATGTAGAAATTAAATCGGGGATTGGACCGGTGATTGATAACCCAATTCGTTCGTTACAAGACGTAGAAAAACTTGGCGAAATTCATCCAGAAGAGGATGTTCCATACATATTAGATACAATTCGTTTATTAACAAACGAGATGTTAGATGTTCCGCTAATTGGTTTTTCAGGGGCGCCATTTACATTAGCGAGTTATATGATTGAAGGTGGACCTTCTCGTAACTATCATAAAACGAAAGCATTTATGTATGCAGAGCCGAAAGCTTGGTTTGCGTTAATGGATAAGCTTGCAGATATGGTCATTACGTATTTGAAGGCACAGATCAAAGCAGGAGCAAAAGCGGTACAAGTCTTTGACTCTTGGGTTGGAACAGTGAATGTAGCAGATTACCGCACATTTATTAAACCTGCAATGGAGCGTATTTTCACGGAAGTTCGCGCTATGAATGTTCCAATGATTATGCACGGCGTTGGAGCGGGGCATTTAGCAAATGAATGGAATGAATTACCTCTTGATGTAGTCGGACTTGATTGGCGTCTGTCAATTGAAGAAGCGCGCGCACGTGGCATTTATAAAGCGGTGCAAGGTAATATGGATCCTTCTTTCTTACTTGCGCCATGGGACGTAATCGAGGAGCATGTAAAAACGATTTTAGATCAAGGAATGAAGCAGCCGGGTTATGTATTTAACTTAGGTCACGGTGTATTCCCAGAAGTAAATCCAGATACATTAAAACGCTTGACTGCATTTATTCATGATTATTCGAAAGAACAGTTAGCGAAGTAAAGGAGGATACGGATATGAAAAAGAAGATTGGTTTGCTTGTCATGGCATACGGAACACCGTATAAAGAAGAAGATATTGAACGTTACTATACACATATTCGTAGAGGCAGAAAGCCAAGTCCAGAAATGTTAGAGGATTTAACAGAACGTTACCGTGCAATTGGCGGTATTTCTCCTTTAGCTACGATTACATTAGAACAAGCGAAAAAGTTAGAACAACGTTTAAACGAAATGCAAGATCATGTGGAATTCCACATGTATCTTGGTTTAAAACATATTGAGCCTTTCATTGAGGATGCTGTCGGGGCTATGCATAACGATGGGATTGAGGAAGCAATTGCCCTTGTTCTTGCTCCGCATTATTCTACGTTCAGCGTAAAATCATATGTTGGCAGAGCACAAGAAGAAGCAAGTAAGCTTGGAAACTTAACGATCCATGGTATCGATAGCTGGTATAAAGAGCCTAAGTTTATCCAGTACTGGATAGATGAAGTGAAAAAAGTATATAGCACTATGTCAGAAGAAGAACGCGAAAAAGCAGTTTTAATTGTATCTGCGCATAGTTTACCAGAAAAAATCATCGCTTTAGGTGATCCGTATCCAGAACAGTTAAATGAAACAGCTGATTATATCGCACGTGGTGCGGAAGTTCCAAATTATGCGGTTGGTTGGCAAAGTGCTGGCAATACACCGGACCCATGGATTGGGCCAGACGTACAAGATTTAACGAGAGAATTAAATGAAAAATATGGTTACACTTCATTTGTATATGCACCGGTTGGATTTGTAGCTGAACATTTAGAAGTGTTATATGACAATGATATTGAATGTAAAGTCGTAACAGAAGAAATTGGAGCGAAGTATTATCGCCCGGAAATGCCAAATGCATCAGACGCATTTATTTCTTGTCTAGCAGATGTCGTGTTAAAAAAACAAAACGAAGTTTCATAATCCCAGAGGAGAGGAGGGGCCTTTTTGAAAAAGAAAGTTGTTATCATCGGTGGTGGAATTACAGGTTTAACAACAGCGTATTACTTACAAAAAGAAATTCGCGAAAAAGAATTGCCGGTTGATACATTGTTAATAGAAGCGTCGGGCAAGCTTGGAGGCAAAATTCAAACCGTTCGAAAAGATGGATTTACAATTGAGCGTGGTCCAGATTCTTTCTTAGAAAGAAAAGAGAGTGCAGCTAGATTGGCAAAAGAACTAGGGCTTGAAGATCAGCTTGTAAACAACGCAACTGGTCAGTCATTTGTTCTTGTGAACAATCGATTACATAAGATGCCGAGCGGATCCATGATGGGAATTCCAACGCAAATTACCCCGTTTTTATTTTCAGGATTGTTCTCTCCGATTGGTAAAGTAAGAGCAGGTTTTGATTTTGTATTACCACGTTCAAAGCCTGTTTCTGATCAATCACTTGGTCAATTTTTCCGTCGTCGTTTAGGAAATGAAGTGGTTGAAAATTTAATTGAACCATTGTTATCTGGAATTTATGCGGGAGATATTGATCAAATGAGTTTAATGTCAACATTCCCGCAGTTTTATCAAGTAGAGCAAAAATATCGTAGTATTTCACTCGGTATGCGTAATTTAGCTCCGAAAAAAGCAAAAGATGCAGCGCCGAAAGGAATCTTTTTAACATTAAAAACAGGTTTGCAATCTATTGTGGACAGGGTAGAAGAGCGACTCGATGCGGGAACAGTTGTGAAGGGAACTCGCATTGAAAAAATCGCAAAAATGGGCGACGGTTATACGATTACACTAAGCAATGGGAAAGAAATTGAGGCGGATTCCATTGTGGTTGCTGCGTCTCATAAAGTACTGCCATCTATGTTTGCGCAGTATAAAGAGTTCCGATTCTTCCGCAATATTCCATCGACATCCGTTGCGAATGTTGCATTAGCCTTTCCAAAAGAAGCCATCAAGCGTGATATTGATGGAACAGGTTTCGTTGTATCTCGCAATAGTGATTTTTCGATTACAGCATGTACGTGGACACATAAGAAATGGCCACATACAACGCCGGAAGGGAAAGTACTTCTTCGCTGCTATGTTGGGCGCCCTGGTGACGAAGCAATCGTCGAACAATCAGATGAAGAAATTGTTCAATTTATATTAGAAGACTTGCAAAAAACAATGGATATAACAGCTGAGCCAGACTTTACTGTCGTAAGTCGCTGGAAAGATGCAATGCCGCAATATACAGTAGGACATAAAGAGAGAATGAAGAAGTTAACAACATTTATGGAACGAGAATTACCTGGTGTATATTTAGCTGGTAGCTCTTATGCAGGTTCTGGTCTTCCTGATTGTATTGATCAAGGGGAAGCAGCAGTAAGGAATGTATTGTCTTATTTGGAAAAAGTGGATGAGACGGAATTGATTGCGCAGTAATGATAAAAACAGGAGCTAGTGGGCTCTTGTTTTTATCATTATTTGTTGTTTGGTCGATATCCTTTGTCGAATCGCCGATATATTCGAATTTGCGCTGATATAAGTTCATTTACTGATATATGTATAAGTTATCATTTTATATTTTCTAATTCTTTGTATTCATACTGAATCATCTTATTATTGTGAATGACACATCGATGTTCAAGAGTCTTCGAGTCATCCAGAATTTTAGGTAAAATGTGAGGGATGATCTCATCTAACCCATAATTCTCTTCATCTAAGAGCCACGAAATCTTTTTCCAGTCTAATATGCCCTCAGCTACTTTTTTAGGAGTAGGGTAAGAATAATCTTGTGGAAGCGTAACCAAGTACACATACATACCGCCAAAATAGGCATCATCAAATTCCCACATAGCCATTTGTGATTAATTGATTGACGGCATGTGAATCGATATAGCCTGCACCACCTAAAACTAAAACTGTCATCTAGTCATTACCTCTCGATTTGTACTTTGTAATTCTTTGATAAAGCGATCAAACCCTGCTCTACCATCTTTATTCATCTTATAGACACCAGCATCTTCTAAGACGCGTTCAAATTTTTTTGCAACTTCAGTTTGAAGAAAGCTTTGGATGGTCTCTGCCGTATAGCCGCCCTGGGATTTTAATTCATCTGCCCATTTTTGATGGATTTCAGGAACATTGGCTTCCTTATCTAACAAGTACAGCTCAACTTCATGAAGCTCCTCAATCAAACGTGGAGGGAGAATTGCAAGGCCCATGACTTCAATAAGTCCGATATTTTCTTTCTTAATATGCTGTACATCTGGATGTGGATGAAAAATTCCATCAGGGTATTCTTCACTTACATTATTATCACGTAGTACAAGATCAATTTCATACTTTTCTTCGCGACGCCGCACAATTGGTGTAATCGTATGGTGTTTTGTGCCATCTTTTGATTGCGCACGAATTTGTAAGAATTCATCTGAATAGTTCTTCCAACTTTCATGGATGTAGGTGCTGGCATTAATTAGTTCTTCTTTGTTTAAAGAAGAGAGGCGAATCACACTCATTGGCCAGTTGACAATACCGCAAGAAATATTTGGGTAGTCAGATAGTTCAAATGTTTTAAGAACTTTAGCCTTTGCCATTGGAAAGTTATGGCGTCCAGCTTGATAGTGATCATGACTTAAGATAGATCCTCCTACAATAGGTAAATCCGCATTTGAACCAATGAAATAATGTGGCATGATTTCTACAAAACTAAATAAACGAGAGAATGCCTCACGAGAAATTTTCATTGGTCGATGCTTCTTAGATAATACGATGGAGTGTTCGTTAAAGTATGCATATGGTGAATATTGAAAACCCCATCCTTCTCCATCTAGCTCGATGTTAATGATTCGGTGATTGCTTCTACCTGGATGGTTCAAGCGACCGAAATACCCTTCATTTTCAATACAAAGTAAACATTTTGGATAATTGCCCCTTGGTGCATTTCTAGCCGCTAATATTTCTTTTGGATCTTTCTCTGGTTTGGACAAATTAATAGTAATCTCAAGTTCACCATATTTTGATTCTGTTAAATAATGAATATTTTTTTCAATCGCACGGCTCTTTATATAATCATTGCGTTTACTTAGTTCAAAGAAATAATCCGTCGCTTGTTCAGGACTTTTGCGATATGCCTCCTGAAAATTCGCATTGACCTTGGATGGAAGTGGTGTAATCACATTCATTAAAAGCGCTTCGAACATATCACGATTAGCTTGGTTTTTAGAGATAATAAGATTTTCCGTCGCTTTATCCATAAGCGTATCTAACAGCACATGTGGGTCCGTTTCGACTACACTAGTAATCTCTCCCATTTCCGATTCGCCAATCAAACGTAATAGTTGATTGTGCATATAAATTCGGTCGTTTTCCTCAATGGCTCCACTCTCAATTGCAAGTGTAGTAAAATCATAAATTGCTTGACATGTGTTCATCGTTTCCACCTCATTCATCATCCAATCACTGTAGTTCCACTATCAATGTGTGCCACATAAAAGACAGGCGCATATCCCACAACTTTGAGATATTCATCATAAACATTGTTTTTAAAAGTGTGGGTTTCACTTTCTTTTACTAATGCGATAGCGCATCCCCCAAATCCTGCTCCAGTCATACGGGCTCCAAGCACACCCTCTTGTTTTTGCGCAGCGGCCACCAATGTATCTAATTCAAGGCCGGTTACTTCATAGTTATCTCTTAAAGATGTATGAGAAGCATTCAATAGCTTTCCGAATTCTTCTAAATCACCTGCAGTAAGAGCTGCTTTGGCCTTTTTTGTGCGTTCATTTTCGTAAACTGCATGCTTCGCACGTTTAATTAGGATTTCATCTCCAATAAGATTTTGATTTTCATCAAATTCTGTTTCGCTTAGTTCTCCAAGTGCACTAATCTCTAACTTCGTTTGGAGACGTGCGAGTGCTTCTTCACATTCAGCACGGCGCTCATTATATTTTGAATCTGCTAGCTCACGACGTTTATTAGTATTCATAATTACAATAGCATAGTCGCCCAAAATCACTGGAACCATTTCATACTCTAACGTATTGGTATCAAGGAGAATCGCTTTGTCTTTCTCACCAAATCCAATGGCAAATTGATCCATGATACCAGAATTTACACCGATGAATTCATTTTCAACTTTTTTACCCATTTTCACTAATTCAAGTCGCGTTACATCTAAGTTGAACAAGTCTTCTAATACTACGCCTACAAGTAATTCAAGTGAAGCACTACTTGAAAGTCCCGCTCCATTTGGAATCGTTCCTTCAACTAATAACTCAAAACCACAGTCTATTTTATGACCTGCTTCTTTCAGTGTTAAGATAACTCCTTTTACATAATTTGCCCAATTAGCATTTTTATCGTAATCTAGTTCATTCAACGTGAAACTAATCACTCCAAGTTCTTCAAAGTTCGTTGAGTAAACTAATACTCTATCATCCTCACGACGTCTAGCTACTCCGTAAGTTCCATAAGTAATAGAAGCAGGGAATACATAGCCACCATTGTAGTCTGTATGTTCTCCGATTAAGTTGATACGGCCTGGAGAAAAATATTGAGTTGTTTCTTGAGGTCCAAATACCTCAGCAAATTTTAAAGCTAGTTCACGTTTCTTTTCCATAAGTATAAACATCCCTTTTGCATTCATTTTAAATAAGGAAATTAGCTCAGTATTCACTGGCTCACTTCTAACAGTTCATCATTATCTCTAGACACAACATATAATTTTTAAAAAATTCAGATGGTAGTATCTAATTTTTTCTGTACATGTTTCATATTTAAAGAGACTATCCAAAATATGATCTCAAGTAATATGAAATTCTGTTATCGTTTGATAAGTTGAATCTGCTCTAAGAACCATATCCCCAAAATCAGAATACTGTTCAGCACCCGGGGAAACCTGTGTTTCAAAGGTAATTCCACCATGGTTTGCAAGTTGTTTGCCATGCATGAGAGGCGTATTCTCACCAAAATTTGCCGTAAAGATGACGACACTTGGTTCTTTTGTGGCTATTTCAATTGTAACCACTTCATCCGGGCTAATGAGTTTCACTGAACTATGTGATAGTTCAGGTTGATTCAAGAAAAATGGGTGATCAATTCCATCCACTAATTCTTTTTGACCAAAAGTACTATTGAAGGTTTCTTTGAGTTTAACTGGCTTTCGAAAATCAAACGCAGTTCCTTCTACAGGCAACTTTTCACCAATTGGAATACTTTCCCGATTAAGTGACGCAAATCTATCACTATCCACCCATAATGTGTGTTCATTTACAGGTTGCGTTACATCACCAGTTAAGTTGAAATACACGTGGTTTGTTGGATTAAACAAGGTATCTTTGTCACTTGTCGCCCTAGTTTCTACTTTCCAAACATTCGTGTTAGTTAACGTGTAACGTATCTCGACATCAAGATTCCCCGGAAAACCATTTTCACCATCTTGACTCACCGTGTGAAAAATCACTGAGATCTCATCATTATTATCAATAACTTGATATTGCCACTTTTTGCTTTCAAATCCTGGAGTACCGCCATGTAAAGTGTTTCCGGTTGTCTCATCAATTTGTACTTTATAGATTTTCTCATCAATTTGAAAAGTTCCATTTTGAATTCGTCCAGCTACTCGTCCAATTGAGGCACCAATATATAAATCTTTTTCAAGATATTCCTGTGCCGTATCAAAACCAAGTACGAGCTCACGTAGACCATTCTTTGTTGGTACCTTTAAACTCGTAATCCGAGCACCTAAATCTGAAACAGTCAATTGCAGGCCATTCAGATTGGTAATAGTGATAATCGTATAACCTGCACCGAAATCTTTTGTTGTAATGTTCATTTTAGATATCCTCTACTCCTTTATTTAGAATGAGCAAGTGCAGTACTAGAATTGAACTCTTCAGTTGCTTTCTCGCCATGAGTTAGCTTTGCTTCTAGCTCTTTGACGATTTGTGCATGTTTTTTCTCTGTTAATGTGATCTTCCATGCAAAAATGATAGCAGAGAAAATCATGAGTGCTGCTGGAAGGTAGAACGCATAAGCATGAAACGTCGAAACACCATCTGCAGTAATGTCTGCTGCTGTAGCATTGCCGGTCATCCCAGCAGCAACAGCTACAAGCCCAACGATCCCGTTTGATAAAGCTCCGGCAATTTTATCGAGTAATGGACGAATTGATAAAGTCACAGCTTCGTTTCGGGTACCATTTTTCCATTGTCCATATTCAACTGAGTCGGTAATAGTCATCAAAGCCGAAAGGAAAATTAGCTGCTGAGGGAAGTAGTAGAGCACCAATCCCACCATAACCACTGGTAAACTTGTTCCAGCTAAGATGAAACATACATATGCCAGAAGCATCATCACAATACCGCCAATATAGACAAAACGTCTTGAAATTAATTTCGTGAGCGTTGGGAAAAGTGGAACAGCAATTAAGCCTGATACAGCTGCAATTAACCCCACAATCCAGAAATCACCTGAATTTCCTAGAATATATTTGAAGAAGAAGAATAACACAGCAGTAGTTGCAACATTGGCAATAGCATATGCAATATATGAAAGTGCTAGCCACATTAACTGATCGTTTTTAGTAATAGCTTTGAAAATATCTTTAATGCCTGCTTTTTCTTGTTGCTGACGAATTACGCTATCATTTTCTTTTGTGCCAAGTGCTGTAATAATCGCTGTTCCACCAGCAATAACAGCAGCAATCAAGCCAAACCAAAACCAACCAGAGGCACCTTGAGAATCTTTACCAGTCATCAAGAAAGTAAAGAAGGTGACGATTGGTACAACTGCTAGTGTAGTCCCATTTGCACCAAGTGATGAACCAAGTCGTGCAAATGTTGCCAATTTTTCTCGTTCCTTGGTGTCAGTGCTTAACGCTGGAATCATCGACCAAAAAGCAATATCCTTAAATGAATAAAAAATATCGAGCAAGATATAAACAATTGCAAACAAAATGATGAACAGTGTAGTATTATGAATTGCAAGACCAAAGAAATTGGTAAATATGCATACAAGAAAGATAGAACTAACTAAACCACCAATGACTAACCAGGGCTTAAACTTCCCGAATCTCGTTTTTGTGTTGTCAATTACTCCTCCAATAATCGGATCAAAAACAATTTGTACCAATCGGATTACTACGATTAAACTCGTAATAATTCCAATCATTTTTCCGGTCGTTGCTTTATCAGCCCCAGTGAACATCGCACTCGTAACAAAGACCATAAAATAGGTGCTCAAAGTTGTATAAAATATGTCATGACCAAATGCACCTAAGGCATAGGAAACACGTTGTTTTACTTTTTCATTCATTTTCATTCTCCTTTTTTGTAATTTTTCTCTTCACTGAATTTTAAGAATGATATAAAAGCGTTTACAAAGTTAAGCATAAAAAAACTAACGAACTACATTAATTTCCTTCCTATGGTTTTCTTTTTCAAGTATAGTTTAACAAGAAAGCGTTTTCTGTTTTATATCATTTTGTGACCTTGATTTAACCTTTTGTTGCAGTTCTTCCTTCAAAAGGTAGATTAGGTTATAGTAATCACGAAGAGGGAGAAGCCCATGGAACAAGCAATCTTTATGAAAAAAGAACACTGTTACTTCTCAAGCGAACTATATTTTGATTTTTGTGGTTTTTCAAAAACACTGCCTTTTCATACTTTTGGACCAGCTGTACGTAACAGCTATATTATTCATGTTGTGTTGGATGGAAAAGGAACGTACTATGTAAAAGATAAAAAATATTCATTAAAGAAAGGAAATATTTTTCTCATTCGCCCAGGAGAGTCGACCTTTTATCGCGCGGATGCAGAAGAACCATGGGTGTATGCGTGGCTGTCATTTGGTGGGAAGGTAGCAGACGAAATTATTTATTATTCGAGTTTTAAAGAAGATAACCACTCTGTTACTTCAACTAATATTCAACAATATTTGGATATTATCTTGGAGTGTATGAATTGCTCCCACGGTACATTAGAAGATGAATTAAAGTTGAATGAGTTGACCTATCGGTTTTTAAGATTATTACTTACAGATGGTGTCGAATTCTCAACAGGAGTAAAGCAAAAGTTTTCACGACTCGCGGTTGAAGCGATGACATATATTGGAGAGCACTATGTAGAAGAGATTACAGTAAGTGATGTGGCAAATCATCTTGCGGTCAATCGAAGTCATCTTTCGCGGGTCTTTCACAATCATTTCGGGATGAGCATGAAGGACTGGATTTTAAGGGTGCGTATGAATCACGCAGCGTATTTACTTTCAATGACAAATGAATCAGTAGAGAACATTTCTTATGAGGTGGGCTTTCGTAGTTTAGTAGTCTTTAGCCGCATATTTAAAAAAGTGACTGGAGAAACACCTACGCATTATCGAAAACGTATGTCGAAAGAGAATTTCCAAACAATCTCTTTATCAAGCTTGAAGTTCTTACTTGATGAACAAGAAATTATTTCACGGGCCACTTAGGAAAAATGAATGAAATTTCTAGAATAGCAACTACACATTAAATGTTCAAAAAATAACGAATAATTTAATGTGTAGTGTGCTTAAAGTTGTAACGTAAACGTAAAGTAACTCCAAAATATACAAGAAAAGTTGATTTTGGAGTATTTTTTGTTTCCTTCGCTTTTTTTCGGCACTCTGCATCTAGACGGTAAATCCGTTGACCACGGCAAGGCTTTATCAATATCTTCTTTTTTATTTTTTTAATGACTTTATTGTTTTTTATACAACTTTATCCCGCATTAACGGGCAGTAAGACCCCTACCTCAAAATTCAGCGAAAGCAAAGTCCAGCTCCAACGTCCTGTGATTCTGAGCGAGCCGCTTCCGCTTTTCTAAAGAAGTTAGGTCAAGGGTCAACTGTCCGTAAAAGCCAGATTCGTGAGGGCTAATAATTAGTGGGGGATGAAGAAAATCCGCACTGATTAAAATTTCACTTTATATAGCAACTAATCAATCTCACCAACATAAACAGGCCCTGACTCATTACCGGCATGAAAGTCTTGAATCATTTTCAATAATAATTGCTCCAGCTCTCACTCTAATATGGTAATTCATTAGTTATATCCCACCTTTTGAAAAATATACCATATTATTTTGCAGTATTTTTAAGGTTTTTTGTTCGATTTTAGTTGAGTATTACATTTAGTGTTGCAGCTGCTTTCGGCCATCCAACGTAAAAGGCTAGATGTGTTACTAGAGAGATGATTTCTTGCTCAGTCATTCCGTTCTTTTCAGCTAATTGTAGATGAAATGGTAGTTGTTCCGTATTGCCGATGCTAATTAAAGCAGAAAGTGTAATGAGACTTCTTTCTTTTGCTGTTAAAGTAGGGTCTCTCCATACTTTTTCAAATAACACGTTTTCACTATAATCAACAAAGTCGGGAGCGATATCTCTCATTTTCTGTGAAATATTGAGTTCGATACGATTATTCATGATTCTTCTCCTTCATTGTAACCATTTGGGCTATTCCTTGACCAAATGACCAGTTTTCAGCAGGTGTTTCGTTTAGTGTAATAAAAATATCGGTTGCAGGAATATGTAAATGGTTATAAAAAGATTCTGAGATAGATTGATATAAATTCTTTTTTTGATCTATTGTTCTCCCAGGCCCACATGTAATGGAAACATGTATCATTTTATCTGTTCGCTTTCTCCCCGTTTCTAAGAGATAGTATGGGTTATAAAAGAATTGATGAGATGGATAGGGTAAAAACATTTGAAAGTAATCATCTTTTGGAATTTGAAAATGCTCCATTAATGCAAGATGAATACTATGACTTACCTTTTTCAACTCTTCTTTATGCAATTGACCGTCTGAATAATAAACAGTAACAAATGGCATACATTCACTCCCTTTCGTATGGATTTATTTTACTCCTACCATTTCAATTTTGATAATTGAAAAAATATCATATAATTATCAATAAAACCGATAGAGATTAGGTGTAAAAATGGAAATAAAAGAGATGAAAACATTCAAAATGATTGTTCAGGAAGGAACGTTTTCACTTGCGGCCAAAAAATTGAACTACGCTCAATCAACTGTAACAACACATATAAAAAAACTAGAGAAGGAACTTGGATTCCTTTTATTTGAACGAGGATGGGATGCAAAGTTAACAGATGAAGGTGCATTATTTGCAGAAGAAGTAGATCATTTGCTAATGCATTGGGAGTATTCAATATCTCAAGCGCAACGTATAAGCAATGAGGAGAAGGGAACGATAAGAATCGGTCTATTAGACTCACTTGCAGAAAAATTGATTCCGCCGCTATTAAAATATTTAAATGAGGAGAAACCATATATACATTGTGATTTTGTTGTAGGGAATACAGCGCTTTTATCACAAATGATAGATCAAAATAAGATTGATTTTGCAGTTTGTGGAAACAATAAAAATATTGCTAATGTGAGCTTCACTCCACTTTGTAAGGAAGAAATACAATTTATTGTTAATAATCCTCATCACCCGCTATTGCAAAAACAGTCAGTGGGAATATCTGATATTATTGATTATCCTATTTTAATAGGAGAGAATAGTTGTTATTATTATCAATCTGTGAATGCTTTCTTATCGGAAAACAACGTATCCTTTAAAAAAGTCTATAATTGTAGTGCACTACACCTTATTCCACAAATGATTTTTGGAGAGATGATAGGTATTATTCCTAAGGGAACTAATTTAAAAGAAGAAAATATATCGTTTAAGGTTAAAGGATTTGATCCTAAAATGCCGATAGGATTATGCATTTCTTCTAAAAAAAGAGACTATTTGAGTCATACGAAACAACAGTTGATGAAGAAAATTAAATTGTTGTTTTAAATCATTATTGTATCTAGAAATCTTGAAAAGCCCCTTTCGAAATCAGAAGGGGCTTTGTGTTACACTTATAACTCTCTTAAAAAACGAATGAACTTCTTTAAGCCTTGCGGTTGCTGTTTTCGGCGTTTAATTACAAAATCAATTTTGACTATTTCATGTATTTCTTCATAACGAATTGCTTCTGTCTTTGTCCGGCTATACGCAACATTAGCAGGTATAATCGTAATCCCAAGTCCACCATGAGCAGCTTGCATAATAGCCTCAAGTGAATCGAATTCCATTATCGTATTCTGATTAAAGTCATTTTTATTACAGTAATCTAATAGTTGTTGTCTATATATACAATTTGAATCACTATTTACGAGTAAAGTTTGGTTTTCGATCGGAGTGTCTTTTGATGAAATGAGAATCATATTTTCAAAATAACTGTACACAGTTTTCAGTTGTGATTCATTATACGTACCGTTTAAAAAAATCCCATCAAGTTCCCCGTATAAAAGCATTTCTTGTAACTTTGCGTTATCAGTCGTTCTGATTTTCACATCAATATTTTTATGTGCTTCTAAAAAAGAAGAGAATAGCTGAGGCACTTTCACAGCGGAAATGGTTTGAGATGCTCCTAGTGTTAAAGATTCTCTCCATTTCTGAGGGTTTATTTTGGATTTCGCTTCATTCATTAAAAATAGAATTTGATTTGTGTAATCTAATAAAACTTTTCCTTCTTCCGTTAAGGTGACGCCTCTGTTATTACGCTTTAATAGTTTTACGCCAAGTTCATCTTCTAAATTTTTGATTCGCTGGCTTATATTCGGTTGTACATATCCTAGCTTTTCAGCAGCTCTGGATATAGATTGTAGCTCTGCAACATGTTTAAAAATCCATAAGTCATGGCTCTCCAAGAATCGATCCCTCCACATAGGTATCATTTAAAATGATACCTGCTTCATTATTCAGTATTATACTCCTCAAATGAATGAAGATAAAATGAAATAAAATCAGACCAAGTGAGGAGATTGTAAAATGGATATAAAAGATAAAGTAGTTATTATAACAGGCGGTGGTACTGGTATTGGAAAGGCTGCTGCTTTGAAGTTAGCGAGTTTAGGAGCAAAAGTTGTGGTGAATTATAGTCGTTCGGAAAAAGAAGCGCTAGAAACGATTCATAAGATTCAAGAGCGAGACGGAACGGCAATCGCCATTAAAGCTAATGTAGCAAAAAAAGAAGAAGTAGAGAATATGGTTTCTCAAACTGTTAACCTCTTTGGAACAGTCGATTGTTTAGTAAACAATGCGAGTATAACAGCTCAAATACCGATGAATGACTTAGGGTCTGTAACTGATGAAGTGTGGGATGACCTTTTTAGCGTAAACGTGAAAGGGATGTTTCATTGTATAAAAGCTGTTGTTCCTTATATGAAGAAGCAAAAAGCAGGTGCTGTCGTGAATATGGGGAGTGTTGCCGGGATAACGGGACTTGGATCATCCGTGCCGTATGCTGCAACAAAATCAGCCATTCATACAATGACAAAATCACTAGCAATTGCATTAGCACCTGATATTAGAGTAAATAGTATTTCTCCTGGTGCAGTCGATACATGCTGGTGGGCAGGGAATGAGGAAAAGATGTACCAGCTGGCAGGAAATCTGCCACTTCAGAGAATTTCAACACCAGATGATATTGCAGAGGCGATTCTTTTTCAATTAACCCAGGAATCTATTACAGGACAGATATTTACAATTGATAATGGACAGACGCTTTAGTATTACGTGGCATTATGCAGTAAGATTATCAGCTTACTAGAAAGTTGTATTCATTTTATCCCGCATTAACGGGCAGTAATACTCCCACCTCAAAATTTGGCGGGAGCAAAGAAGTTAGGTGGGAGATAAACTGCCCGTAAAAGCCCGATTGGTGAGGGCTAATAATCAGTGGAGGATGAAGAAAACCCCACTGATTAAAGTTTCACTTTATATAATTAGAAGAGGATACTATGTCCGATATGAGGACATAGTATCCTCTTTTTTGCAAGCACCACATCGCTATCAAGCTAATGTTGATTTGAAATAAAATCGCGATGTTTTGAAAAAAGTTGTGAAGCTTTACCCTTTTGGATACTTTTGTCTGAAGGTGTGTTTTTATGACTAAAAGAAAAAGAACATCTGAATAATAGGTAGTGTTTTTGTGTAATTAAAGCACTGCTTTTTCTTTTAGCTATGAAAGCATGATTCATGCAGTGATTGTTGATGTATATTGTTTTAGGTTTGTTATAATTTAACAATTTAGATTTTTTTGAAAACAAGGAAAATAATATTGTTATATACGAAAAAAATCATTATAATACTACTTATTGATAAGATAGTTATTTTTATAGAGTAAAATGTGATAAAAGAGGCCATCTATCGAAATAATTATCTGAATTTTTTTATTATAAAAAATATTTTGGTGTATCCCAGAATAGCGTAGAAGGATAAGATCAAAAGCACAACCCTGGAATGGAGATTGGCTTTCATAAAAGTCATCTATTATTCAACGGAATCTATGTGGAATAGATTTAATTTTATTGTATGGTTGTGAGAAATGAATAGCTCTATAGCAGCAATGTTGCAATTTTATCTTCAATTGATGGGGGAGTATTTATGAACAGTATACTGAAAAAGTGGAATCAAGTGAGTCTAGTAAAACAAATCATTGTAGGGTTGATTATCGGTATTATTCTATCTGTGACAATCCCAGAAGTAGCAAAACCTGTTGTCATTTTAGGTACTTTATTTGTAGGTGCTTTGAAAGCGATTGCGCCTGTGCTGGTACTTTTCTTAGTTATGTCGGCCATCGCACAACACAAGAGTGGTCAACAAACGAATATGAAGTCCATTATCTTCCTATACCTTTTAGGAACATTTTTAGCTGGATTAATCGCCGTTGTTGTAAGTTTTATTTTTCCTGTAACTTTAACACTTGCAAAGGGTGCTGAAGGTGTGACTGCTCCTGGTGGTATTGTAGAGGTTCTCAAATCTTTACTGCTGAACATTGTTGATAACCCAGTTAAAGCAATTTATAATGCGAACTATATCGGTATTTTAGCTTGGGCGACACTCCTTGGTTTGGCTTTACGAAATGCCTCTGATACGACAAAAACGATGATTTCAAATTTTTCAGATGCTGTATCTAAAATGGTTACATGGATTATTAAGCTTGCGCCATTAGGAATCATGGGTCTAGTAGTGGATTCTATTACTACAAATGGAATTGAATCATTACTAAGCTATGGGAAATTACTTGCTGTTTTGATTGGTTGTATGTTCTTTGTAGCACTGATTGTCAATCCAATCATTGTGTTCGCATTTATACGTCAAAATCCTTATCCGCTTGTTTTTAAGTGCTTAAAGGAAAGTGGTATTACAGCATTCTTTACACGTAGCTCAGCTGCGAATATTCCTGTAAATATGAGATTATGTGAAAATCTAGGTTTGAATAAGGATAGTTATTCAGTATCCATCCCATTAGGCGCAACGATCAATATGGGTGGTGCCGCTGTTACGATTTCTGTTTTGACACTTGCAGCAGTTCATACACTTGGTATTCAAGTAGACTTTCCTACAGCAATCATCCTAAGCGTACTGTCAGCTGTATGTGCGTGTGGTGCTTCAGGGGTTGCTGGTGGATCTTTATTACTGATTCCTCTAGCATGCAGCTTATTTGGAATCTCACCTGATATTGCTATGCAGGTAGTTGGAGTAGGCTTTATTATAGGTGTTTTACAAGACTCTTTTGAAACGGCACTTAACTCATCCACAGACGTACTTTTCACAGCAACAGCTGAATTTAAAGAGTGGCGTAAAGAAGGGAAAAAAATAAATATTCGCAAAGTATCATAAAGAAGAAATCTAGTTCTGGTACAAATGTGATTTTTTAGAAGCATAGAACATCAATAACATGTTTAGCTATGGATCGGTAATATGCATTACAACTAAATATATAATTCAACATAAAAGACAGTGAGCAACGAGCTCCTGTCTTTTATGTTGAAAATTCGAGTCGTAGTTAAAGAAATCTTTACTCACAGTTACAAAAGGATGAGGTTAATTTTTTGTAAAATTTGTCGAAAATACATTCTTTATAAAGAACATTTTGTTATGATAGTACATGCTGAGAGAATATAAAATTAGGGGAGGAAGATGGGTGTGAAGAAAGTAGTAAGTATTGTTTTGTCATTCATACTGCTGATTTCATTTACTGGCACGATCGTAAAAGCGGATGAAAATGCTCCGTTATCAGTGGCTAGTGCGATTCAACTGTTTAAGCAGCAAGGAAAAAGTAAAGGGGTAGTGGAAGGGTATATTGTTGGATATACACAAAGTCCTTCTAATTACACGAAGGATCCAGCGAAGTTTGGAGATACGAATGTTGCGATTGCAGATTCTCCAAATGAGACAGATCCTGAGAAAATTATGCCTGTTCAGTTGCCAAAAGGTGACGTGAGAACGGCAGTGAATGTAAAAGATCATCCTGAAAATGTTGGGAAGAAAGTTCAATTAACAGGGACACTTGAATTATATTTTAGTAGTCCTGGTTTAAAATCAGTGATAGCATATAAGTTTGAAGGGGAAACAGAAAACCGTGTGAGCGATGTGACTGCATCACCAAATGGTGGAGAAATTGAAAAAGGGACAGCAGTTACATTAACAACAAATACAGAGGGAGCAACGATCTACTATACATTAGATGGATCAGTCCCAACAGATAAAAGTATTCGTTATAATGAACCGATTGTATTAGACGAAAACAGTGTTATGAAGGCAATTGCAGTGAAGGAAGGTCTTACATCTTCATCGGTTTCAACATTTTCTTTTACAGTTGTAAAAAGTGAGCAAGTCCGTATTCATGATATTCAAGGGAAATCGCATATTTCTCCTTATGATGGGAAGAAAGTACGAAATGTAGAAGGGGTTGTAACAGCGTTAGATAAGTACGGTTTTTACATGGAAGAACCGCAGCCTGACGAAGACCCAGCAACTTCAGAAGGAATTTATGTCTATAAGAAAGATGCGAGTGTTGCAGTAGGAGATCTTGTTCAAGTGGATGGAGAAGTGGAAGAATTCATTGGACCTGGATATGCTGAGAAATTTGAAACAGATTTAGCAATTACAGAAATTAAAGCAAGCCGCGCCCTAGTAAAAGCAAAGAATCAACAATTGCCACCTGCTGTTGTGTTAGGTGAAAACGGCGTAAAGATACCAGATCAGATCATTGATAATGATGCATTTGGCGTATTCGATCCAAATGAAGATGCAATTGATTTTTATGAAAGTGTAGAAGGTATGCGTGTGACAATGCAAACTCCAAAAATTATTGCACCGCAAAAAAATGGAAATCTATATGTAACAGTTGCAAATGGTAGTGACAAAGTCGTAACGAAATATGGGACGCCGCTATTAGATGAAAACCAACTAAATCCAGAGCGTCTTTCTCTAAAAGTATCTCGCGATTATGTAGCGAAAGTTGGAGATCAGTTTACTGGAGATATCACAGGTGTAGTTGGATATGACTACGGTGCGTATCGCATTTCACCGACGACAGAGTTACCATCCGTAACAGATGGTGGATTTAAACAAGTGGGTGCAAATATTCAACCACGCCTTGGAAAGTTAACAGTAGCAACATACAACATCGAAAACTTCTCAGCGAATAAAAAAGAAACATCTGATGAGAAGGTAAAAGCACTTGCTTATTCCATCAAATATAATTTGAAAATGCCAGATATTATTGGTGTGCAAGAAATGCAGGATAACAATGGGGCAGTCAATGATGGAACAACAGATGCTTCTTTAAGTGCAAAACGTATCATTGATGCAGTACAAGAAATTCGCGGGCCAAAGTATGAATATGTAGAAGTTGCTCCTGGGAACAATCAAGACGGGGGAGCACCAGGAGCGAACATTCGCGTTGGTTTCTTCTACAATCCATCACGTGTAAAATTAGCAGCTAAGCCACAGTTATTAGAAACAAATCCAACGCGTATTGGACAAGAAAATCCATTATTTGAAAGTACTCGTAAACCGTTAGCTGCTGAGTTTACATTCCAAGGACAAAATATTGTCGTTGTTTCCAATCACTTAAATTCAAAAATTGGGGATGCGACGCCGTTTGGAAAAATTCAGCCGCTCGTATTAAAGAGTGAAGAGAAGCGAATTCAGCTTGCTAAGGAAGTGAACAGCTTTGTAAAAGGCATTCAAAATCGAGATGCAAATGCACCAGTTGTAGTAGTTGGGGATATGAACGACTTTGAATTCTCAAAACCACTGCAAGCATTAAAAGGTGATGTAATGAAAGATATGTTAGAAACGGTTTCGAAAAAAAATCGTTACACATATATTCATGATGGAAACGCACAAGTATTAGACCACATTTTAGTAACAAATAACATTGCACCGCATACGGTTGTAGATCCGGTACATTTAAATTCAAACATTATGAAGGAACATGGCCGTGTAAGCGATCATGATCCAGTACTGGCGCAAATTGATTTGAAAAAAGCTTCATAAAAAATATCCCTTGGCAACGTTGCCAAGGGATATTTGTATTACATACCAATTGATTTTTGAATCGACTTTTTACAGCGCATTCTTCTTTGCAGTCTACGCATATATTTTTTTTGATCTTTATATACACCTTTTATATACATAAATAAACTAATTCCTAAAAATAGTATGCATTGTACGACTAAAATATAAGGTGACATTCCTTGGAGAGGCTGTTTTGGATCATATAAATGAATAGGTGCGCCACCAATCGTAGGGAATACGACATTTAAAATCACATATGGCAATGAGCTTATCGCAAAAGGAAATAGAATTGCCATATAGTCTTTTTTTGACCATATTGATGCAGAGAGACCGAGTACTGCCATCAGAGCAGCAAATAAAAAATTTATCCCAATATATAGGGAGATATAAGTGATGGGAGAAGAGAAGTATAATGATGCAAACATACTATTGTCCTTTATCATACCCAAGGTGGGCGTAGGACTACCATCTGGGATTGTCAGCTTACAAAACAACAATGAAAATACAAATGGGAGAATATAAAGAAGACCCCCGATTAGGAAGGTAACGATATATTTCGTACATACATAAGGAAAAAAGGAAATCTCTTTACTTACAAATGATTTGAATTTATCAGCTTTATCAAAGTTATAACTTGTACTAAAAGGGAGTGCTGCTAGTACGGGCATTAACAGTAAATACACATCCATTTCATTATCGCGAAAGCCAATCCATTTATAAGCTGTTGTGAAAAGCTCGTCAGGTTCGCCTCCTAAATATTGAATGATGTAGTAATAATGATAAATTGAAACAAGAATGAACCAACTAAATAAGAGAGTAAGAGAAATCTTATTGAAAAAGGCTTGTTTTATATGTAAACGAAGTGCACGTATCATGATTGAACTAGCCCCCACTATTTGTAATAAATATGTCTATGTTCTATATTACTATCAAATGTAAAAAAATTCTTGTTTTTTCATTGAGAATTTAAAAAAGAGGGGAAGTTTGTATTGTGATATAAACTTCGGGGGCTCTTATTTCTCCTTGCCCTAAAAATAAATGATCCATTTAAATTCCTTTTTTAACTTGCTTGTTTTCTATCCTCCATTCATCGTTCTTCTTAATTTCTAAAACGATATTCATCCCGCTAGATTCTTTGTAAAGGACATACCCATGATCTAACTTGATATATATCGCAGGCTCTCCTACGCACTGTTTCGCACAAGATTTGTTGATTAATTCAATTAATGATAATTCGCTACGATCAGTTTTACTGAAGTTAATCAAGGTATCCATATTGGTTTTACGGAACCCTTGCAAATCTACACCAAAGCTCTTTTCCATATCTGCAGTAATAGTAGGATTGATTGCTTCAACTACATTCTTTTTTTCTAAAAGAAATCCGTTTCCATAAAGGAATTTCACATATCCAACCCATACAATTAAAAACAGCATAAGAAATAAACTAGCAATTTTGATTTGCCGCAGGCGTTTACTCACTAGCGTTTCTGAACGCTTCATCCAGCTTAATCCTCCTTACATTTTTGTTTAAACTTATGCTTGTCTACATATATTTAGAAGCAAGCTGATGAAGTAATGGGAAGCTGAATCAATCTGTACAAAACAAACCTTTTTATCGTTCAAGTTTTTGTTGATACACTATGACAATGGTATAATGTATTGTGTATGCATCGATTGGAATTTTTTATATTGGCAATAAATAAAAAGAGAACTTGTAATGAACGGGAAACCGTGATAATATCAAAAATGTACTAATTGACTATATTATCCAAACGGTCATTTTGGAGGTGGAGATGTGGCGATTGATAGAAAACGTTCTATTATTGAAGCTGCAACAAAATCCTTTTCAGCATTTGGCTATAAAGCAACAACAATGGATCAAGTTGCAAAATTAGCGAATGTTGGAAAGGGAACAATTTATACTTTTTTCAAAAATAAAGAAGAATTGTTTGGAGAAATTATTTCTAACTTAATTACAGAAATGAAACAAGTTGCAAAAGATGCAATTCGTCCAGATGTTTCATTTTTTGAAAATGTACATAAAGCATTATATCGTATTTTAGAATTCAGAAAAGAACATCAATTGATGATTAAACTCATTCAAGAAGAAAGAGATATGGGTACGAAAGAAGTACAAGAGGGTATGCAGCAAGTGGAGACTGAGATTGTATCCGTTATTCAATCTTATTTAGAAGTTGCGATTGAAAAGGGTGAGATTAGTAAATGTGACCCGGAAATTACAGCATTTATTATGCTTCGTTTATACGTATCCCTTATTTTTGATTGGGAAAAAAATCATGAACCATTAGATAAAGAGCGAATTGCAGAACTGTTTGAACTTTATTTATTAAAAGGATTGTCAAATTAAGATAATCCTTTTATTATAGTTAAATATGACTAAATGAACAAATTGGTCAATAATGTATAAATCCGAATTAAAAAATGAACATCAAACCATTCTTTTTAGATGGGAGAGAGCATCCGGCCATGCATAGAAGCGGTCAGTGCCTTTTTTAGCCCCATGCCAAGTGAGAACAAAAGGAGAAAGCGAGTGGAGGTCTTCTTTTGTTTTCATAGCCGCGACTTAGGTGTTTGAAAATCAAAATGGATATATACGTCGGAAAAACAAGTTGGATATATATAAGAGGGGAGGGATATGAGGTTGTGAAAAGATAATGTTTTATTTGTTTACATTGACCGAATGGATTAAATAGTCATATGAAATAAAAAGGTGCATAGTATAGAGAGAAGATTATGAGAGTTAGGTAATATGTATAACAGGATATAACCTTTTTATTTGCTTCGAAATGACTAATTGAACATTATGGTCATATTTAAAAGGAGGGGAAATCATGAGAGGATTTACGTTGCTTGGCAAGGAATTTACAGAGATTATAAAGAGCAAAAAAGTCTTAATACCGATTATAGCCGTTTTATTTGTACCACTTTTATATGCGGGCATGTTTTTATGGGCGTTTTGGGATCCATATGAACAGTTAGATGATTTACCAGTTGCGGTAGTCAATCTCGATAAAGGGGCAGTCTTTGATGGGAAACCAATTGAAGTTGGGAATGGATTAGTCGATAAGTTAAAGGATAATAAAAATTTTAAATGGGAGTTTGTGAGTGAAAAAGAAGCAAAAGAAGGGATGGAAAATCGAAAATATTATATGTTGGTGCGAGTTCCAGAGAACTTCTCAGATCATGCAACAACGCTGCTCAAAGAAAATCCCAAACCATTAAACTTAGAATATATTCCAAATGAAAGCTTAAACTTCTTATCTTCACAAATCGGCGGAACTGCGATTGAAAAAATTAAAGGTGAAGTTTCCAATACGTTAACAAAAACGTATGCAGAGAAAATGTTTGATTCTATTAAAGATGTTTCACAAGGATTTGCTGATGCAAAGGATGGAGCAAATAAGCTACATGACGGAGCTGGGGAGTTGCAAGACGGTTCTGGAAAAGTAACAGATGGCTTGTATACGTTGCAAGGGAAGTCTAGTGAGATGATAGAAGGGATCCATAAATTAAAAGGTGGTTCAAGTCAAGTTAGTAATGGTTTGAGTGTATTAGTAAATAAATCAGGTGAGCTGCAAGGCGGAATTGGTAAACTAGTGGATGGATCTGGTCAATTATATGAAGGGCTAAATAATCTAGCAGGTAAATCTATTCAATTTAATGATGGTTTAAAACGTGCTTCAGGTGGATCTGGTGAGTTGCAAAAAGGTACTACCGACCTTTCAAGTGGAATGAAACAACTTGGTAGTGCACAAGGACAATTGGAACAAGGAGCAAAAAAAATTCAAACAGGATTACAAGATTTAAATAATCAATTGCAAAATGCTACAGCAGGATTGTCAGATATGAAAACTAACATGCCAGCTGAATTGAAACAAGCAACTGAACAAATTACTGGATCGGTGGAAAAAGTAAATCAATTAAATGAAGTTGCCCAGTTAAATGCAGGTGATGCGAATAAAGCAGTACAAGATGTAGTTGCTTTAAAAGAGCAAATTGAAAAGTTACCTAAGGAATCTCAAGATAAGTTAAAGCCATTTATAACAAATGTTGAAAATAGCACAGCTACTGTGCAAAAGAAATCAGCTGGAGTAGCAGGTGCAACCGCTAAACTTGAAGGAGAGGTATCACAGTTAACGGTCAAAGTAAAGGAAACGGCAAACGGCTTACAAACGAAATTACCGAACCCTGAGAATCTTAACGCTTTAGCTAGTGGTGTTGAACAATTAACAAAAGGGCAAAATGAGTTTGTCGTTAATTTTCAAGAGTTTGGTAAAGGGTTAGATGGGGCTAAATCTGGAGCAGAGAAATTAGCAACTGGAAGTCAGCAACTAAATGATGGTATAAATCAATTAGCTGAAAATGGTCCGAAACTAGTGAGTGGAGTAAGTGAATTAGCGAATGGAGCGGGTAAACTAAATGGAGGTATAAATCAATTATCAGATGGATCCGGTCAATTAGTAGCAGGTGTGAACAAGTTAGCAAACGGTTCAGATCAAGTAACAGGCGGCTTAAATCAATTATCAGATGGCTCTAGCCAATTAATCGACGGAGTAAACAAATTAGCAGATGGTTCTGGCAAAGTAACAGACGGTTTAGTCAAAGTAAATGACGGAACTGGTGAACTCGCTGAAAAATTAGGAGAAGGTGCAGAAAAAACGAGTGAAGTAAAAGGAACAGATAAAACATACGACATGTTTGCAGATCCAGTGAAAGTGCAAACGGAGAAGATGTCAGAAGTTCCTAACTATGGAACAGGATTTACACCATACTTTTTATCTCTTGGTCTATTCGTTGGGGCACTTCTTTTATCGATTGTGTTCCCATTACGTGAGACAGTTGGTAGACCAAAATCAGGATTTAGCTGGTTTATTAGTAAGTTCGGTGTACTACTTGCAGTAGGAGTAATTCAAGCGCTTGTGGCAGATGCTGTACTATTATTAGGATTAGGTATTGAAGTACAAAGTGTGGCATATTTCGTATTGTTTAGTATTCTGACAAGTATATCGTTTATCGCGTTAATTCAGTTCTTAGTAACTACCTTCAGCGACGCTGGACGTTTTATCGCGATTTTAACATTAATTCTACAATTAACAACAAGTGCGGGTACATTCCCACTTGAGTTAATTCCAAAACCATTACAAGTATTTAATGCATGGTTACCAATGACATATTCTGTGTCCGGATTTAAAGCAGTTGTATCAAGTGGAGATTTCGGGTTTATGTGGCAAAATGCAGGTATATTGATGATATTTATTGTTGTGTTATCGCTTGGAACAATTGGTTCGTTGACTTGGATGCATAAGCGGCAATATGGAAATCTGACTGAAGCAGAATATAGTCAGGGAGTTTGAGGTCAATCATAGAAATAAGAGGAACAGTCCTTCACTTAATTTTTTCATCAAGTGAAGGACTGTTTTATATTTTACGTAAAAAGGTGAATAGTTCCATTAAACTTTCTAAATAGAATAATTCACTTTATACTTATGATAAAAATAGAATGGCCTATAAGGTTTTGAGCAAAAGGATATTGAATTTTATTTATAAAAGGTTGATTTCTTAGAAGTTGTAATATAGGAAATGTGAAATTGACATAGTAAGCAATCGGATATGGAGATGAAATGATGAAAAAGACGATTTTGGATATAGCGCAAATAGCGGGGGTTGCAAAGAGTACGGTTTCTCGTTATTTGAATGGAGGGTCTGTCAGCGATGGGACCAAACGAAAAATTGAACGTGCAATTCAAGATACAGGATATGTTCCGAATACATTTGCTCAAAGTTTAAAGGCGAAGAAAACGAATATTATTGGTACAATCGTCCCGCGTTTGGATTCTTATGCGTCATCGCTCACATTAATCGGTATTGATGAACAGTTAAGAGAGCTAAATTATCAAATGTTAATATCGAATTCCAATCAAGATTTGGAACGAGAAATTGAAAATATTTATACATTGGCTAATCAAAAAGTCGCGGGGATTATTTTATTGGCTGCACAAGTTACTGATCGGCATATCGAGGCGTTTCGTAAAATTGATATACCAGTGATGCTTGTTGGACAGCAGCATCAAGAGGTGTATAGCTTTATTCATGATGATTATGGAGCAGCCTATGACATAGGACAATATATCTTGGCGAGAGGGCATAAAAAAATTAGTTATTTAGGTGTAACAGAGCACGATATTGCAGTTGGTATAAAGCGAAAGCAAGGCTTCAAACAAGCAGTAGAAGAAGCTGACGGATGTGAAGTGAAATATTACGAAACAAGTTTTAAGATTGAAGATGCAATTGAAAAAGCCTCTGAAATTATTGAAGAATTTCGTCCATCTGCTTTAGTGTGTGCAACAGATAATATCGCGCTCGGTGCACTAAAAGCAGCCTATATGAAAGGGTTGCGAGTACCTAAAGATTTGTCTATTACTGGCTTTGGGGGGTATCAAGTAACAGGAGTGATTCACCCCGCTGTAACAACTGTGAAATTTTATTATAAAGAAGCTGGACAAAATGCAGCTCGAAATATTGTAAAACTCGTAAATGAAGAAGCAGTAGAAAAAATTTCGGTATCACAATACGAAATAATTGAAAGAGAAAGCGTTGACAATATATAAACGTGAGCATATAATCTAATTGAAACCGGTTCCAATGACTGGTTTTAATTAGAATTATTTTTGGAACCGGTTCCAAAAATAAAAATAATAAAGGGGGAGCATTATGAACTACAATCAAATTGCAAAAGAAATTTTAGATGCAATTGGTGGTAAAGAGAATGTATCGGCAGCGGCACACTGTGCAACCCGTTTACGTTTAGTTCTACATGATGAGGGGAAAGTGGATCAAAAGAAACTTGATCGTATGGATGAGGTGAAGGGGACTTTCTCTACGGGAGGACAGTTTCAAGTTATTATCGGTTCAGGAACTGTGAACGAAGTGTATAAAGAGTTTGCAAGATTGACAGAGATTTCTGGGATGTCTACAACAGACGTGAAAGCTGCTGGGACGAAAAAGTTGAATCCACTTCAGCGGTTTGTCAAAATGCTTTCTGATATTTTTGTTCCTATTATTCCAGCTATTGTAGCGGGCGGATTATTAATGGGGATTAATAATTTATTAACAGCAAAAGACTTATTTATTGCAGGAAAATCATTAGTAGAAGCAAATCCTCAAATTACAGATTTAGCAGCTCTTATTAATACATTCGCAAATGCAGCATTCGTATTCTTACCCATTTTAATAGGTTTCTCGGCAACACAACGGTTTGGCGGGAATCCTTATCTTGGGGCAGCTCTTGGTATGTTAATGGTCCATCCAGATTTACTGAATGGTTATGAATATGGGGCAGCTTTATTGGCTGACAAAGTACCGGCTTGGCATATACTAGGTTTTAGTATTGAGAAAGTAGGGTATCAAGGCACTGTATTACCAGTTCTCGTGGCATCATTTATTTTAGCGAAAATAGAAACATATTTAAGAAGAGTTATTCCAACGGCACTTGATAACCTTCTGACGCCTTTATTAACGATTTTTGTTACAGGTTTACTAACATTTACGGTAGTAGGACCCATTACACGTTCTGCAGGTAATTTGTTAACAGATGGAATTGTTTGGTTATATGATACAGTTGGATTTATTGGTGGCGGTATTTTTGGATTACTGTATGCACCAATTGTTATTACAGGTATGCACCATAGTTTTATTGCAGTGGAAACACAATTACTTGCTGATGTTGCAAAAACAGGTGGTTCATTCATATTTGTAATTGCGGCAATGTCTAACGTTGCTCAAGGCGCAGCAACTCTTGCAGTCTCTTTAGTTACACGAGATAACAAAGTGAAAGGAGTTGCCTCAGCAGCAGGGATTTCTGCCCTCTTAGGTATTACAGAACCAGCGATGTTTGGTGTTAATTTAAAATTAAGATATCCGTTTATAGGAGCGATTATTGGTGCAGGAACTGCATCTGCCTTTGTAACCTTTTATAAGGTAAAAGCGATTGCATTAGGAGCTGCTGGGTTGCCTGGTATTATTTCTATTAGACCAGATAGTATTATCCCGTATGTAATTGGAATGGTAATTTCTTTCATAGTGGCTTTTGGTGTAACACTTCTTTTAGCAAAACGAGCAAAAAAGCGGGGAATGGACTCTTCTCAAAAAGATGCAGCTTAATTTATTGTAATGAACAGAGGAGAATGATAAGGTTCTTCTTTGTTCATTAAGGGAGTTTGATGGAAATGATATGGACAAAAGAACAACGTTATCGTCGGATTGAAGAAGTAAGCGACGAAGAAATGCAAAGTTTAAAAGAAAGAGTAAACGATTGTTTGTGGAGACAAACATTTCATATACAGCCTGAAACAGGTCTACTGAATGATCCAAATGGGTTTTCTTATTATAATGGTGAATACCACCTATTTTATCAGTGGTTTCCGCTCGGACCTGTGCACGGTTTAAAGTATTGGTATCATACGAAATCAACAGATCTTGTTCATTGGAAAAATGTTGGTATAGGGATTAAACCGACAAATGATTACGATAGTCATGGCGCTTATTCGGGAAGTGCAATTGAGCATGAAGGGAAGTTGTATTTACTTTATACGGGTAATACTCGTGATGAAAATTGGGTAAGAAAGCCATATCAATGTATTGCTGTTATGGATGAAGCAGGGGAAATTACAAAGTTAGAACAGCCTGTTATTGATAAGGTACCAGATGAATATACAGATCATTTTCGGGATCCGAAGGTCTTTAAAAAAGATGAGATATTTTATACAGTTATTGGGGCACAGCGGAAAAATGGGACAGGGTGTGTTGTAGTGTATTCTTCTCCTGACTTGTTACATTGGCAGTGCGAAGGGGAAATACAAACGGATTTAAATCACTTCGGTTATATGTGGGAATGCCCAGATTATTTTGAAGTAGAGGATAGAGGCATCCTATTATTTTCTCCACAAGGTTTAAACGCTAAAGGAGATCATTATGAAAATATTTTTCAATCTGGTTATATTCTTGGAGACAAGTTAGATATAAAACAAATGTTTATGTCACACGGCTCCTTTCATGAATTAGACAGAGGGTTTGATTTTTATGCCCCGCAAACAACAGTTGATCCAGAGGGCAGACGTATTGTAGTTGGATGGATGGGGTTACCAGAAATAAATTATCCAACTGATAAAAATGGTTGGGCGCATTGTTTGACATTACCAAGGGAATTACTTGTTCGTGGAGATAAACTTATTCAGCGTCCAATCAAAGAATTGCAAGTACTTCGTAAAAGGGAGTATAAAATAAAGGATAGAATATGTAGCGAACAGAAAATGTACAAAGGATTTACAGGGAAATCATATGAAATGATTTGTGAATTTGAAAATAACAATGCAGATGAATATGGAATTATAGTGAGAGCAAGTGAAAATGAGGGAACAATCGTTAAGTATGATGCTGTTCAGAAAAAAGTTATATTAGACCGTGCACATTCAGGCGAAGCAGTAGGAGAGGCTTATGGGACACAGAGGAAGTGTTCAATAGAATCACAAACAATTAAATTTCATGTATTTGTAGATGTATCTTCTGTTGAAATCTTTATAAATGATGGGGAAGAAGTATTTACTAGCCGGATTTTCCCGAGAGCTGATAGTACTGCAATTCGTTTCTTTGCTAATAAAGGAAGTGTAATGCTCCAAGCAACAAGATGGGATTATGAATAAAAGAAGAGGTGAAGTGTATGAAGCGATTATATGCGATTGGGGAAGTTTTAATTGATTTCATTCCTGTTCAAAAGGGAATGTTTTTAAAAGATGTGGGAGAGTTTCAAAGAGTTCCAGGGGGAGCGCCTGCAAATGTAGCAGCTGCTGTCGCAAAATACGGAGGAAATGCATCTATAATTACCCAATTGGGTTTTGATGCATTCGGCGACTTCCTTTTAGAACAATTGCAGCAAGTAGGTGTAAATACAGAAAAGGTTACGAGAACGAGCGAAGCGAATACAGGTCTTGCTTTCGTCTCATTACGTGAAGATGGTGAACGTGATTTTTCATTTTATCGTAATCCTTCTGCAGACCTATTGTTTAGTGAAAATGAAATAGATGAAGAATGGTTTGAAGAAGGGGATATTCTTCATTTTTGCTCTGTTGATTTAGTAGAAAGTCCGATGAAATATGCACATGTGAAAGCAATCCGTTCTGCTAAAACAAAAGGAGCGATTATTAGTTTTGATCCCAATGTGCGGCTACCGCTTTGGAAACATGCAGAAGATTGTAGAAAGACGATTTTAGAATTTATACCAAGTGCACATATCATAAAAATTTCAGATGAAGAATTAACATTTATTACAGGGATTTGTAATACGAAAGAAGCGATTGCATCTTTATTTATAGGGGATGTAAAAGCTGTAATTTATACAAAAGGATCCCACGGTGCGGAATTATATATGAAGAATAAACAGTATGAGTTGGCTGGATATCATGTAGTAGTACAGGATACAACAGGTGCAGGGGATGCATTCATTGGTGGGTGTTTGTATAAATTATTAGAGAAAGAAGTAAAACAACACAATGTAGAAGAGATACTTCATATGCATTGGCAGGAGATACTAGCATTCGCCAATGCTAGTGGGGCCCTTACTACGACAGGAAAAGGAGCGATGTCTTCTATTCCAACGAAAGAAGGGATTAATGAGTTGATTCAAACTTCACTTTATAAAGTATAAAAAAGAGTCGTATGTATCATTACGGCTCTTTTTTGCATGAAAGATAAAGAAAGAGAAAGTGACTTAATTGTATTCTGTAGTATTACAGTTTCTAATCATATACTATATAATTTACTCATTGAACTACCCCCACCTTCACTTCAGCAATGAGCGACAGTCAAGTGAAATTCAGAGATACGATCATTAGAAATTTTTTTGATGCAAATGGTAAGTTAAAAGCAATTCCTGGTCAAAAGAAGAAAAAGTTAGTGATATTCGAGTACCTTATAAGTAAATTAAATCCTGAACAACAATATACAGAAAAAGAAGGAAATGCATTTATAAAACAGCATCATGAAGATTTTTGTACGATTAGAAGAGAATTCATCATTCATGGATTTATGGATCGGAATGAAAGTATGTATAGTATAAATCCAAAGCAAGAATGGAAGAAGTGGGAAGAGTTATAAGGAAAGAACTATTAATAAAAAGAACCGCTGTGAATAATTTCTATTAACAACGGTTCTCTTAGGCATAATAAGTAAAGAAAGGTCATCTTTTATTTTAGAATAATACTCTGTTCCAAGCGTTCTTTCTGATGAAGATGGTGTGAAAAGTGCATAAAAATCAATTGAAACCACTCTCCAGCGTTTAGATATCCAAGTCCTGGATGTTCCACTTTATAATCGTTTGGAATCGCAGGGAGTTTTGGCTCAATTTCTTTCATTTTCTCAATGAGTTGTAACAACTCTTGTTTAATAATTTCTTTATCTGTTGGATTTTCAGGTGCGTATCCAGGCCGATTTGGCAATTTGATTTGTATCGGGGGAAAAGCGCCAGCACTATATACTTTTTCACCCATATCTGTTTTTTTACCATCTATAGCTGCAGAATCAGTTGTACACTTTTCAATGGCATCTAATTGCATATTTGAAGCTGCAAGTAAGTGATTATACATTTGTCCAAGAGACCATTCGTCTTCGGCCGGTTTTCTTCTAAACTGTTCAAGGGAGTATTTTTCTAATTCGTTAATATAGTATGTTGCTAAACTTTCAAATTTCTCTAAAATGACATTTGGATTCATAGAATTAGCTCCTTTTCTTTTATAAAATGTAGTTCTTAAAGATCACTATAAACGAGCAATGTTGACACCATTATGTCAGCAGGGAAAGAAAAAATTACATTTGTAGCATTTTCTTTGCTTCTTCTCGAATTTTCTTCGACAGAATAGTCGGTTCTAACACTTTTACTTGGCTTCCCCAGCTCAATATCCAAGAAAATACTTCATCTATATTTCTTGATTTCAAAAATACATGAAAGCCATCATCTTTTTGTTGGTAGGAATCTATATAAAAATAACGGGATTCGATAACTTTGTGAGAGACGGCAGAATGAAATAGTAAATGAATCGTAGTGGTTCGGGTATTCACTGGTTGATAATCTGGTAAGTAGAAATCTTCAGGTTTAGCAAAGAATTTCTGTTCCTTTTGTAAATCGCTCATACGATCTAAACGAAAATGACGTATTTGTTGCCGCAGAAGGCAATGAGAAACAATGTACCAAATTCCTGAAATATTGACTAAGCCATAAGGATTCACGGTACGCTTTGTTTGATCAGCTTGATTCGGTTTACGATAAGAAAAAGAAACGCATTGCTGTTTTTGAATGGCTACTTGCAATAGAAAAAGATGTTTTTCTAACTGTTCTTGTTCTGATTTTTGATGAAAAAAAGCATTAGAGAGGAAGCGAAAAGTTCCTTTTAGCTCTTTGACTTTTTTCTGTTGTTCAGGGGGAAGGATTACTTCTAGTTTCTCTTTAGCAGATTTTGCATGTGTAGCATAGCCCGAATCAAGGTTTTGTTGGACATAATCGCTCCCTAATAGAAGGGTTACCGCTTCTTCAGGATTGAATTGAATAGGCGGTAAAAAATAACCTTCCATTAAAGAATAACCTCGTCCTGGCATCGAAAATATAGGGACACCAGATTCACTCAGTGCTTGCATATCACGGTATATCGTTCTCTTACAGGTTTCAAATTTTTCCGCTAAGCTTTTGGCCGTAACAAGTTGTTTTCTCTGCAATTCTATGAGAATAGCAAGTAAACGATCGGTCCGATTCATTATGTATCACCCTTATTTACGTAATAATAATCTGTACAATGGAGTGTTCGAAAGATACAATTCCTTCTCCTGCATATACAGACTTTTTCCTATGTATAATATTAATATAGTAAAATCATGCGAATCCATATTGCAGTTTCCAATAATATACTATATAATCTACTTAAGAAAACGTTTTCATACAAAGGGGGAGAATTTCGTGTCAACGATCGAGGACGTGGCGAAATTAGCGGGGTTATCAAGAACAACGGTTTCTCGGGTGATTAACAACCATCCGTATGTATCAGACGAGAAGAAAAAGAGGGTCCAATTGGCGATGAAGCATTTAGGCTTCGTTCCTAATTCTGCAGCAAGACGGCTTAGAAAACAAAAAACAGAAACAATTGCGGTGCTTGTTCCAAGGATTACAAATCCTTTTTTCAGTAGATTTATTGAAGCAATTGAGATTGCTGCTTCTGAACATAAATATAAACTGATTATTTGTCAAACAAGATACTTACCGGAAAAAGAGATGGAATACTTACAACTGTTATCAACAAAACAAGTTGATGGTATTATTTTATGTTCACTTGAGAATCCATGGGAGAATGTAGAGCCATATTTACAGCACGGTCCAATCGTGTTGTGTAATGAATATATTGAAGAAGCCAATATTCCAACGGTTAAATTTGATCATGCACAAGGAGCTTATATCGCTGCGAAGCATGTGTTAGAACAAGGGTATCGCAATCTTATTTTTTGCCGCGGGAATGAAACGAAAATAGTGAGTCAACAAAGAAAAATGGGCTTTTTACGTGCAATCACTGAGAAGAGCAAAGAAGTAGAAGCAATTGACTTTCTTGAAAACGCTTTCTCTTGGGAAGATGGCAAAAGAATGTTCCATGAAGTATTAAAGGACAAAAAAAATCCTACCGCTATTTTGGCAGGAGGCGATGAAGTCGCAGCTGGAATTATCGCAGAAGCGAAACGCCATGGCTGGAGCATTCCTGATGATTTAGCTGTAGTTGGCTTCGATAATCAAATTTTATCACAGATTACAGAGCCTGGTATTACAACAATTGAACAGCCAATTGATGAAATGGCTCGAAAAGTTGTTGATTTAATGATGGATAAAATCCATACGAAAAATTATCGAAAAAAAGAATTGTATGAGTTTGAACTAGAGCTTTTAGTCAAAGGTTCAACGATGAAGAATACGATGTTACTAGCCTAGTAGACGATGTCTGCTAGGTTTTTCTTATGTTTAAAAACTACTATTCTTCGTGAACGCAATCGTCACATTTATTATGATATGCTTCGTGTTGCTCATCAATTTCCTTCCCGCAGTGCGCACAAGTTTTTGTTGGCAAATTTCTGAAAAATTCCATTGGTTGATCGATCATGTAAATCCCTCCATTTCCATTTCTTAGTATCATTGTATTAGTACAAATAACGAATGTCAACAACTGTTTTATAACAAAAGTGAAAAATAATGAAAAAGTTTAGGAAATGGATTATAGTTAACAATGTAGAGTGTAAGTAAAAATCTTTCTCATTAGAGGAGGAATACTACATTTCTATTGGTTGTTAGAAAGGATGGATACATATGAAAATGACTGTTGTTGGCTTTTGGGGTGGCTTTCCAGAAGCGGGAGAAGCAACGTCGGGGTATTTATTTGAACACGATGGTTTTCGTTTACTTGTTGACTGTGGTAGTGGTGTACTAGCACAGCTTCAAAAATATATAACACCGTCTGATATAGATGCAGTTCTGTTGTCACATTATCATCACGATCATGTTGCAGATATTGGGGTATTGCAATATGCAAGGTTAATTACAAGTGCGACAAAAGGACAATTACCACCATTGCCAATCTATGGGCATGGCTTTGATGTGCAAGGATTCGCTGCTTTAACACATGAACCGCATACGAAAGGGGTTGTGTACAATCCGGAAGACACACTTCAAATTGGACCATTCTCGATTTCATTTTTAAAGACAGTTCATCCGGTTATATGCTATGCGATGCGTATTACGGCGGGAGATCAGGTGATCGTATATAGCGCTGATTCCAGCTACATTCCTGAATTCATTCCATTTACAAAAGACGCGGATTTATTTATTTGTGAGTGCAATATGTATGCACATCAGGAAGCTGCAAAAGCAGGGCATATGAATAGTACAGAAGTGGCGAATATTGCAAAGGAAGCAAATGTAAAGGAACTTCTTTTAACGCATTTGCCGCATGCAGGAAACACATCTGATTTAGTAGAAGAAGCAAAACAAATTTTTAGTGGCCCTATTGTGCTTGCGCATAGCGGTTACGTTTGGAATTCATGAGGTGATTACATGTTATTTATTGATAATAAAGGGATTACAGATCCTACAATTAATTTAGCAATTGAAGAATACTGTGTGAAAAATTTAGATATTAATGAAACGTACCTACTGTTCTACATTAATGAGCCTTCCATTATCATTGGAAAAAACCAAAATACAGCCGAAGAAATCAATGCTGATTATGTAAAGGAAAAAGGGATTCATGTTGTACGTCGCTTATCAGGTGGCGGCGCTGTATATCACGATTTAGGAAACTTAAACTTCAGCTTTATTACGAAAGATGATGGCGATAGTTTTCATAACTTCAAAAAATTCACAGAGCCTGTTACAAAAGCGCTGGGGAAATTAGGTGTAAATGCAGAATTAAGCGGTCGTAATGACATTTTAGCTGAAGGACGAAAAATTTCAGGTAACGCACAGTTCTCAACGAAAGGTCGTATGTTTAGTCACGGTACATTACTATTTGATTCTGAAATTGATCATGTTGTATCTGCACTGAAAGTAAAAATGGACAAGATTCAATCAAAAGGAATTAAGTCAATCCGTAGCCGCGTAGCGAATATTACGGAATTTTTAAATGAAAAAATGACGACAGAGGAGTTTAGACAACTGCTTCTTGAGACAATTTTCGAAGGAGAAACAGAAATTCCAACATACGAGCTAACAGAAGAGGATTGGAAAGAAATCTACAAAATTTCGGAAGAGCGCTACCGTAATTGGGATTGGAACTACGGTAAATCTCCTAAATTCAACTTACAACATTCACACCGTTTCCCAGTTGGACAAGTTGATGTTCGCCTAGAGGTAACAAAGGGAACAGTAACTGAATGTAAAGTATACGGTGATTTCTTCGGCGTTCTAGATGTTCATGATATTGAAGAGCGTTTAACAGGTGTTCAGTTTGATAAGGACGCTTTTGCCGCGGCTTTAGAAGATGTGGATGTAAAACGCTATTTTGGTAATATAACAAAAGAAGATTTCTTAGCGCTATTCTTTTAATTGGTAAAAACAGTCATATTTTTCGTATGACTGTTTTTTATTTTGTTGCAAAAAAGCGCATAAAAACAATGAATAGAGTCTCTCATTGAAAAATGAATGAATGCTCATTTATATGCAAGTATTTGAATGTTACTTGCTACTTGAATTTTCTTTTAATATAATGTATTTAGAATTTTTAAATTTTCTAAATTTTATAAAGGTGGGGTTTGTGTGAATCTCGTTCAATCTTTGGCTGAAACAGCAAAACAGAAAGGAGAGAAACCAGCGTATATATTTATGGACCAGTCGGTCTCGTATGACCAATTAAACGAAATGGTCACGAGGTTTTCTAGTAATTTAGCAAAAATGGGCATTGGAAAAGGGGACAATGTTGCATTAGTTGTTGGTAATTCACCGCATTTCTTAGTTGGTTTATATGGAACGATGAAAGCTGGAGCAACTGTCATTCCAATTAATCCAATTTATACAGCAGATGAAATGCATTATATTTTGCAAAATGGAGATGTAAAAACAATCATCACACTCGACGTCCTTCTACCTGTTATACAATCTCTTACAACAAGACTTCCTTCTCTCGAACATATCATCATATGCGAAACCTCATCAGATTTCAATCATACAGAAACCGAAAAAATGAAAACGTTTACTAGTCTTATAGGAAGTGGCGACCTATCATATGAAGGGCCTGCGTTAGATGAAGAAGATGTAGCTGTTATTTTGTACACTTCCGGAACAACAGGAAAGCCAAAAGGGGCTATGTTAACACATAAAAACTTATATAGTAATGCCAGTGATGTAGCGGCGTATTTACAATATACTGCGGACGACCGTATTATTGCGGCACTTCCTATGTTCCATGTATTTTGTTTAACAGTTGCAGTGAATGCACCAATTGTGAACGGGGCGACGATTTTAATGTTACCAAAGTTTAGTCCGAAAGAAGTATTTCGAATTTCTCGTACATATAAGCCAACTATATTTGCGGGCGTACCAACGATGTATAATTATCTATATTTATATGAAGAAGCAAGCGCAGACGATGTTCAGACGCTGCGTCTCTGTATTTCAGGCGGAGCTTCGATGCCGGTTGCGCTTCTGAAAAACTTTGAAAATCGCTTTAATGTTATTGTTTCAGAAGGATATGGGCTATCAGAGGCTTCGCCAGTAACTTGTTTTAACCCGCTAGATCGCCCACGTAAACCAGGATCAATTGGAACGAATATTTGGCATGTAGAAAATAAAATTGTGAATGAGCTTGGGGAAGAAGTACCTGTAGGCGAAGTTGGTGAATTAATTGTTCGCGGTCCGAATGTAATGAAAGGTTACTATAATGCACCTGAAGACACAGCGGCAGTGCTTCGCGATGGCTGGCTGTATACAGGAGACTTAGCGAGAATGGATGAGGAAGGTTATTTCTATATTGTTGATCGTAAAAAAGATATTGTACTTGTCGGCGGTTATAACGTATATCCTCGTGAAGTAGAAGAAGTACTATATCAACATGAAGCGGTTGCGGAAGTTGTTGCGATTGGTGTTCCAGATGAAAACTTAGGAGAAGCTGTACGCGCCTATGTTGTTCTGAAGAATGAGGCGGTAACAGAAGAAGAGTTAATGCATTACTGCTCTTTACACCTTGCAAAATATAAGGTGCCAAAGAGCATCGAGTTTTTGGAGGAACTGCCGAAAAATACGACAGGTAAATTACTGAGAAGAGCGCTTCGGGAAAAGGCGTTAAAGGTGTAATTGTAGGTTTGGAATGAAGTTTGATCAAAAATAAAATAGAAACCTGTATTTTACGGAAAACTCAAAGAATCCATTTTGAAAAAAATCAATCAAAATGGATTCTATCGTTTTGAATATAGATGGAATTTTTTGCTACGTAATAGTCTCTTATGGCTTAAGTGAATATCATGCATTCTTAAAAAATGGTCAAAAGCTATTTATCCCGCTTTAACGGGCTGTAATACTCCCACCTCAAAACGTAAGAGAATGCGAAGAAGTTTAGGTGGGAGATAAACAGCCCATAAAAGCCCGATTGGTTAGGGCTAACAATCAGTGGGGGATGGAGAAAACCCCCACTGATTGAAGTTTCACTTTATAAAAATTGACTAGTATCTACCTGTGTGGAATTTTTTCCCTTAACCTGTTTTAACGTCGCTACTATAAGAAAGCTAACAATCACTAATAAAAGCCACGAACTCACCTTTCCTAGATGAACGAGATTCCATGTATCGGTTTGGTTTGGATACTTCCAAGCTCCAAAGAACGTTGCAATATTTTCAGCTACCCATATAAAAAATCCGATGAGTACAAAAGAAAGTGCGAGTGGCATACGGTAACGCGTTCCGCCAACCTCGTATGTGACCCATGATTGCCAAAAGACGATAATAACAAGTGCGGATAACCACCAACGAATGTCGATCCAAAAATGGTGGGTGAAAAAATTCAAATAAATTGCAGCTGCAAGAGGAACAACTACGAAAAACGGTGGCCACTTAACGAGTTCAACTTTCAACCTCCTCCACGCCTGGCAAAGGTAACTCGCTACACTTGCATACATGAATCCGCTATATAAAGGCACTCCGAAAATTTTGAAATATCCTTCCTCCGGATAAGACCAGGAGCCCATATGTACCTTGAAAAGTTCAAGAGCAAGTCCAATCAGATGGAACAATGTGATAACCTTTAGTTCATCACGTGTTTCAAGTCCAGAACGCACCATCCACCACTGCATCAGAAGACAGATGATGAGTAGCCAGTCATATCGCGTGAGGAAGGGAAGAGGCACGATTTGTGTAAACGCTAAAGATGTGAAAATAACGACTGGAAACAAACACGATAGAGCCTGCTCAAAGCCGAAACGAACGAGTTGTTTTAGTGCTCCCATGATTTGCGCCTCACTTTATGAATCTTGATTGTCTTCGTCATTTCTGTATTCTAAAATGTCTCCAGGTTGGCATTCCAATGCTTTGCAAATTGCCTCTAAAGTGGAAAAACGAATTGCTTTTGCCTTTCCATTTTTCAATATAGAAAGGTTAGCCATTGTTATTCCAACCCTCTCTGAAAGTTCTGTTACACTCATTTTCCTTTTAGCCAACATCACATCAATATTGATTATTATTGCCATGTTCATCACCTCAGACCGTTAAGTCATTTTCTGATTTTATATCAATCGCTTCTTTTAAAAGCTTTTGAAGAACAGCAGCAAACACTGCAATTACCATTGAAGCAAAAATAATGACTAAGCCAATTAGTATGATACCTGGTGCGTCGTCTATCTCCGCCATGAAATAAAAGAATGGCATGCCTACCGCATATAAGAGACTGATTGTGATTGCACAGTATTTTATATTTTTTAAAGATTTTACAGATAATTTCGAGAAAGCTTTGTTCTTGTCAATATAGCTTAGAAGTCGGAACGCCTGATACAACGCAACGAAAAATGGTATCACTGATACATACATAATGATTAAAATGGGATATAGTATATAGGCATAATCTGGATTTACTGGATTATTAGCTAACCAAGGTAAGCCAAATATACATAAAGCAAGAATCGGAATTCCAATAAGCATAACAGCGATCTTTAAAAAGAGCGTTGAAACTTGTTTCATAAAAAGCACCTCACTTATTTATTATAAATTTGAATTTAACATATTATTTATCGTTTTACAATAAACTTTTATTTATTATAATGATGTTTTTGTTGTTAAGTAAATGTTAGTTGTATACGGAAATAAAAAGTATTTCTGATTACATGAATGGATTAAGCTGTGACGTTATATATTTAAATCAGTATGAATTGCATGGATGAGGAGGAGGCTTTTGTGAAGAGAAAAGAAATGCGGTTACGTAAAGTACAACACCTTGTTTATGATATTATGGATGAAATGCATAGGAAAAAGAAAGAAAGAGATATAGAAACTTTACAAAAGATAATTGATCATCTTTCAGGAGCAATTGGTGATTTAGCAGACCCTTCTGGGACTTATTCATTAGATTATTTGGAGAAAAAAGTAAATAGTGCGCATTCCTTACTGTTTCAAAATAAGAAAAAAGTACACTTACATTCTTAAATATAGAAAAATAAGAAACACTAGACAAATCGTTTAGTGTTTTTATTTGTGAAATCTTGGGTAGTACATATGATTCGCAGTATAAAAAAGTTACAGGTTATAATAAAAGAAATAGAAAAGGAGGCACATTGTGAAGATTAGTCGATATTTTAATATAGTTACTATTTTCATTCTATATACATTACTGATGTTTTACATTGGATGGAACGGATGGGTTTGGCTTCAAGCGACTTTCGGCTGGGAATCGTGGGGGTATTACGCCGCGATAGTTGGATTATTTTCATATGCGTATTTAATTGTTCAGGTATTCAAATTTCTACCTTTTTTAAGGACAATTGGTTCCTATTGGTTTGCGGTCATACAATATGCAATTATCTTGTTGCCACTCGCTGATATAGCAGTATTCATTTTGCAACCATTCGCAGTACCGATAGATACAGTTATTATGTGGACAGGGATTGTGACTCTTAGTATGTTCATTTTCATATTCGGTTATGGAACATTTAACGCATATAATCCGGTTGTTCGAAAATATGAAATTCACATACCAAAAGAAGCAAAAGGTCGTAAAACACTTCGCATTGCAATGGCTTCCGATATGCATTTTGGCAAATTGTCAGGTCTTTCGCATTTAAAAAGATTAGTGCATCATGTAAATGAAATGAAGCCAGATATCATCTTGTTACCAGGAGATATTATTGATGATCATCCAGGAGAATTCATTAAGAAAAACATGGGGCAAGTAATGAAAGAGATGAAAGCGCCTCTTGGTACATACGGTGTGCTGGGAAACCATGAATATTACGGAAGAGCCATTCCGGAATTTCTACAGGAGATGGATAAGATAGATGTCCATATCATGTTAGATGAAGTAATCAAAGTGGAAGACAGTTTTTATCTCGTTGGAAGAAGAGATAAAACAGAGCGAGATCGAAAGAGTTTTGAAGAACTTATGATTACAGTAGATCAATCACTACCTGTTATCGCGATGGATCACCAGCCGTTTGAATTAAAACAAGCGAAGGAAGCAGGCGTTAATTTACTATTATCAGGTCATACACATAGAGGACAAATGGCGCCAAACCACCTTATTACGAGAAGAATGTATGAACTAGACTGGGGATACTTACAAAAGGAAACATTTCATGCGATTGTTTCTTCTGGATTTGGTTTTTGGGGACCACCGCTACGGCTTGGTAGTCGGTCGGAGGTTATTCAGATTGAGGTTATGTTTGGGTGAATAGAGAAGAGGGAATTACATTTTAGATATGTAGTTCCCTTTTTTTATAGACGAAAACCACTTACAAATCAATTATACCAATTCCAAAACTCAATATCTCCAAGAGTAGCATCACGTACATGAGGTGAATTTTGTAATTTTACTAATTCTTTCGTTGGGCCAGTAATGACAATGCCGTAAACTTTGACACCATTTTTTTTCACATATTGATATTGTTTTTGTAGATTTAATTCTTCACTGCTGCGCCGCGCAACTCGTTTTACGGTTTCTTTATGTTGTGATAAAATGCGCATCATTTCGATTACTTTTTCTTCTGTTGTTTTCAATTGTTTTGTTTCAAGGTTATGAAAATGTAAGTCTTTTGGGAATCCGAAAACTTCAAAACTAGAGAGACGGAGGTCTTCTTCCTTTTTTGCTTCTAATCCTGTATCTAAAGCGTACCATACAGGTGTTGGCGGTATTTCTTGCGCTTCGAACACACTATAAAGAATAGGCTCTAACTCTTGCAATGTGTAAGCTTTATCAAAAGAAATGGCGAGTTCCGCTACGGTTCCATCAGGTACTTTTTGCAGTGCTTCCCACACTTTTTTTGTATTTTCTTTTAGATGTTCAATTTGTTGCGTTTTCGGATGAACAAAGAAAAGGTTTTGTTGATATGCTGTATCAGCCCACTTTTGTTCTACGTGTACAGATGAAAGAAAACTATCAATCTGGACTGTACCAAGTTTAAATTCCTCTTTACCAACTGTTTTGACTAAATTGATTGTACCGTTTGTACGAAAAAAGGCTTCTACTTTCGTCCCTCCGCCGGTAACTCGGCTATTTGGGATTGTTGCTTCTAGTGCAAGTGCAGGGAGGTCTCTAACTTCTTTTAGTTTTTGTTCATTGTTAAATTGAAAATAGATAGAAGATAAGACACCACCAACCGCATATATGACCATACAAACCGCAAGTAGGAAAGCAAGAATGTGCAAACGATGCTTCCACTTAATCTTCCAAAAAGGAACTTGAACATTCGAGACCGGTGGGAGTTTTTTCTTTCTTTTTTCTGTTTCTGCAAGTAGTTTGTCTAAATATGCTTCACATATTGTACAAGTTTCAATATGGTTTTCTAATTCTCCTTGTTCTTCAGGTGTAATGGTACTTTGTTCATATTTCTTCCAAAGATCTTTGCACTTCATACAAGTCATTTGTATCACTCCTTTGCTGGTCGCATTTCTTTTCGGCCACGATGCAGTTCGATTTTCACTTTTGCTAATGTAAGACTAGTCATCTCCGTAATTTCTTTATAGGAGAATCCATAGTAATCTCTTAGTAAGAGAACATTTCGCCTGGCGATGGGAAGAGAGGAGAGGCGCTCTAGCCACTCTGTAATTTCATATTTTGTAAGATAGGCGTGTTCTGTACTTGGAACATCAGGTAAGTGAAAATCTTCTAGCATCGTTGTTTTTTGTTTTGTTTCTTTCCGCTTCCAATCAATAAAAGCATGGTAGGCGATTGTAAATAACCAAGGCCTAATTTCTTCACCTTTATAATAATCAATGTGGATAAGCATCCGATAAAAGGTTTCTTGCATCAAATCCTCTGCCGAGTGGAAGTGTCCTGTTAGGGAGAGAAGATAGCGAAAAAGGTCATGCATATGTTGTTTGTAAATTTGTTCAAGTGTTTGCTTGTTTTTCACTAATTTCCCTCCCTTCACTTATAACAACGAATTTCATTTATAAAAGTTACAAATTTCTGTAAAATAAAGTGAAACTTTAATCAGTGGGGAGTTTCATCCTCCACTGATTATTAGCCCTCACCAATTGGACTTTTACGGGCAGTTGATTCCCTCTAGCTTCTTTGCTTTTGCTGAATAGGGGTCTTACTGCCTGTTAATGGGGGGATAAAAGCAAAAAACGTCAAGAAAACAATTGTCTTTTCTTCTATCATAATACATATAAGGCGGGTGAACAGAGATGGAAAGCTATGAAACGCAAATTCAAAAAGCAATTAATTATATTGAGGAAGATGTAATGGAGAAACAAACATTAAGTGATTTGGCTCGTATTGCAGGATTCTCGGAGTATCATTTTCATCGCGTATTCCAAGCGTTAGTAGGCGACACTGTGATGGAGTATGTTCGGAAGAGGAGGCTAGCCCGGGCAGCTTATCAGCTTTCTCATACGGACGAAAAAATTCTTGATATCGCATTAGAACACGGCTTTCAATCTCATGAAACGTTCATTCGTGCCTTTAAAAAGTTGTTTCAGATGACACCGAGTAGCTACCGAAAGCAAGGGATTCAGACACCGATGTATTATAAAGCAAATGTGAAGCAGCGGAAGTTCAATCCATATTTAGGGGGAATACAAATGGAATTTCGTATTGAAAAAAAACCGGTGTTTTATGTAGCTGGATATGAGATGAAGACGTCTAATAAAGAAGGGAAAAACATGAAAGATATTCCAGTGTTCTGGGATCATTATTTAAAAAATAATCTTGCGAGTAACATTACAAATCGTAAACATACCGACCAATATGTAGAGCTTGGAATGTGCACGGATTTCAATTTAGAAACAGGAGATTTCACTTATATTATTGGAATGGAAGTAACAAGTTTTGATGGGTTACCAAATGAATTAGCGCAGCGCACGTTCCCGGAAGCGACGTATGCGGTATTTACAACGCCAAAAGTGCCACATAAAGAAATGGTATCCTCCATTCAACAAACGTGGAATGCGATTTTCTCAGAGTGGTTCCCGCACTCAGGATATGAGCATGCTGGGGTTACAGAGTTCGAGTTATATGATGAGCGTTGTCATGAGGATAAGAGTGAGTTTGCACAAGTTGAAATTTGGTTGCCAGTGCAGAAGAAACAGTAATAAGAAGAAAAAAGTTCCCTAGATTTCTAGGGAACTTTTTTGTGTATAGAGTCTGTTTATTTTTGTAATATTGACAATATTTAATTTTCATTGTTACGATGACGATACTGTTGTAGAAAAAAGGGGTATATAACGAATCATATGGGAGGGGAATAGGAGAAATGAATTACGAATTTTTAGTAGAAGAAACAAGGGCTAATTTGCTAGAAAATATTCATGTAGGTGTAATATGTGGTGTGGATGAGAAAAAAGAAGTGAAATATCAGGTAGGTAATGCAGAACATAAAGCATATTTTCGTTCCGCAGCGAAACCGATTCAAGCGCTGCCTGCTATTCTTGCAGAAATTGATCGTAAGTACGGTCTTACGAAGAGGGAAGCAGCTTTACTTACAGCTTCTCATCGCGGGGAAAGCTACCATATTGAAGCACTGGAGACAATGAAAACAAAGCTGTTAATCAATGAAAATGAATTGTTTTGTCCAGCTTCGTATCCATTGAATGCGAAGCCAAAAGAAGATATGCTATGGCAAAATCTAGAGAAACGAAAGCTATATCATAACTGTTCTGGTAAACATATGGGATTTATCGCTGTATGTCGCGAGTTAGGATATCCGATAGAAGGGTACTGGGAAAGAGAACATCCACTTCAACTTAAAATACTAGATATTCTATCATATTTATCTGAGTGTCCACTTTCTGATATACATATTGGCGTAGATGGGTGTGGTGTTCCTGTGTTTGCTATTCCTTTACGCAATATGGCAATTACGTATTTAAAGTTAGCGTGTCCGCATTTAATTGATGACGTTACTTTGAGAAATGCGGTAGAGAGAATGACAAGTGTTATGAATCAAGAATATAAGATGGTTGCTTCTGAAAATTTTATTTGTTCTACTTTGTTGGAAGATCCAAACATTGTAGCAAAAGGCGGGGCAAAGGGGGTTTACTGTTTTGGCTTGAAAGAAGAGCAGCTCGGTTTTGCATTAAAAGTGCTGGATGGTTCAGAAGATGTATGGCCTAATATTGTTGCCTCTATTTTAGAACAAATTCAGTATACGAATAAAGAAACAATAGCTCGACTTCGTACGCTGCGTCCAACGATTATGAAAAGTGATGGGGACATTGAAGTAGGTGCTGTTCATGAAGTGTTTAGATTAGATAAAGTAAAACTTTAATCAATGGGGATTCTTAATCTCTCGCTGATTATTAGCCCTCACCAATCGGGCTTTTAAGGATAGTTAATCTCCCACCTAACTTCTTTGTTTTTGCTGAACTTTGAGGTGGGAGTCTTACTGCCCTAAAATAGCGGGATAAATAAAGTGTTGTTATTATATGAGTCGAAAATAGAAAAGAGCTTCCTAGATTTACATACTAGGAAGCCTTTTTGTCGTTAGGCGAGAATGGAAACACCATCGTAATAGATGTGCCTTTTCCAATTTCACTTTCAATAGCGATTGTACCTTTATGCGCCAGAACAAGTTGTTTTGTGATCGCTAAGCCGAGACCAGTTCCATCGTTATTTTCTTCTGTATTTGTACCACGATAGTATCGATCGAATAAAAGTTCTTTCGTTTGTTCATCCATTCCTTTCCCGTTATCAGAAATAGAAAGTGTGAAAGAGTGTTTATCCTGTCCAAGTTTTACAATGACATTTGTTGTTTCATTATTATGTTTTACTGCATTTGCTAATAAGTTCTCGATGATGCGCTGGAACCATTTTTCTTCAATAGAATAATGAATGCTACTGGAGCTAGGAACAAATTCTATGTTTTGATTTTGAAGTGTTGGGTTGTTAATAAATTGTAATAAGACTTTTTGAACAAATTGATTAATCTCTACTTCGGCATATTGAGAGGGAATCGCATTGTTTTTCAATTGGTACGTTAAGCTTAAGTCATCAATTAATGTTGTCATATATTGAGATTTGTCTCGTATAATACGACCGAATTCTTGAATATCATGATCATTCCAGCTATATTGTTTCGATTCTAGTAAGAGAGAGTATCCGTAAATAGAACTTAGCGGCGTTTTTAAATCATGAGAGAGCCCGGTAATCCATTCTTCACGTGTTTGTTCAATTACTTTTCGTACTGACTCATTTTTTTTGAGTGTAATCGTGAGGTGTTCTAGCGCGTTTGTTACGTCTTTAAAAAGACGGAATGACCATTTTTCCTTACCAGAGCGCCGGAAGCGAACTAGTTTTCCTTTTTTACTGACAGGTTCTTCGTATGTTCCGCTAGCTATATTTTTGAGCCATCGCATTGCATGCAATAGTGGCTTGCCAAATTTTCTTCCGTACCAAATAGAAAGAATAACTAGGTAGACAAACGCGATTAAAATAATAACGCCAAATCCTATTAATATTTTTTTGATTAATACATCTTCATTTATATCAGATGGATAATAATGGTTATTTTTTACTGTTATAGTAAATAAGGTTTGATCTTCCGGATTATACAAACTCGAGATATTTTCTTTATGATTCCAAGGTTCTTTTTCAGAAAGTACAGCTTGGATGGCTGAAAAGGATTTTCTTTTTGTTTTTGGATAAGCAAAAATCTCTTCTCCTTTTGCGTTAAATATTTGCAGCGTAGCACCTTCTTTAGTAAGTTGTTTCTTTTCTTTTTCTGTTAAAGAAAACGCAGCTGATAACGGTGCACCGTGTTCTTGTTTTAGCTGTTGAAGTAAAGTACTACTTTTTAACTCCCCACCATAAATCACAATTCCTTTTTTCTCCTCTAATTCAATATTCCAATACGTCAATTTATAAGGAGTCTGTATATGGTGCTGTAAATAAGCAACTAATGATGTTTTTGTATAAGAACCAGGAACATCTTCCGGAGTATTAAAGTCATAAAGTACTTTTCCATGTTCATCAACGATTTGAAGCCAATCATTTTTTTCTTCAATCATTTCTTTTATTTCGGGGCTTAATGTAACGCGTCCGTTTTCTGAAGAAACGTATTGAGAAATAGTAAAGTCATCAAACTCCGGAACATTTGGCTCATAAAGAGTCGTACTAAAAAGATGACCGAGGTAGACGAAAGCGACGATTACTACAATGAGTAAAGTAAATAAGACAAAAATATGCTGGATAATAAATTGGATAATCAATCTTCTACTTAAGTTCATAGCCGTCACCTACTTTGCAACAAACTTATAACCAAGTCCACGAACAGTCTTTATATACTTCGGGCTACTTGGATCAAGTTCGATTTTTTCACGTAGTTTTCGAATATGAACCATAACGGTATTGTCATCACCGTTATAAGCAGGGGCTCCCCATACTTTTTCGTATATCTCTTCTTTTGAAAATACGTAATTTGGATGCTCACAGAAAAAGAACAATAGTTGAAAGAGCTGAGCTGAACATTCAACAATTTCTCCATCTACTTTTAATTCAGCAGCATGTTTATCTATTTGGAATCTCCCAAATGAAAGGGTATGTTCTTTTGTTGGTTGCGGCGTTTGTTTCATATGTCTTCGAAGCTGTGCTTTCATACGAGCGACAACTTCAAGCGGATTGAATGGTTTTGTAATATAGTCGTCTGCCCCATATAAGAAACCAGCTACTTTATCTAAATCAGATGATTTAGCTGTTAGAAAGAAAATTGGACAGTCAGTTTTTTGACGGATCATTGGACAAATATCAAAACCGGATTGTCCTGGAAGCATGACGTCTAAAATCATTAAATCGTAATGATTTTTCTCCACTAAGAGTAAAGCTTCTTCAGCGGAAGTAGCCGTTGTAATATGGGAAAAACCTTCTTTTTGTAGAATCGTAGTTAATAGTTGTAGAATTGCTGTTTCATCATCAACAAGTAAAATATTTGCATGATACAATCTGAATCGCCCCCTATTTTCATCGATTATCATAACATTTTCTTGTAAGTTATGGGATTTTTAAGGAAAATTTAAGGTTTTCTTAGCTTAAAAATAAGATTGGAATGATATGATAAATGTAACATAGGGGAGGAGATGAGGATGAATCCGTTTTATTCAATGCGAGCCAGATATTTTTTAATTGTATTTACACTACTTGTTTTGATTGAACGTATTGGTAAACAAGTACTAGAGAATACATTTCATATATCACTTTCTTCTTTTACAAGCATACTTGTACTATACGTATTTCCATCCGTTTGGTTATTCTATCAATGTAAGCGTCATCGTGTTCCGTTTACTGTATTTATGAATAGAAGAGAATCATTTAATTTTTTACAAGTTTTGATGATTACAGGAATGCTATGCCTTTTTAGTTATGGGTACCTCGTATTATATATGTATAGTTTTACGTGGATTACACCAAATTTTATTATAGATATATTAAATGAACCTATTATAGGCAATACGGGTGGATACATATATCAATATATAATCATCGTTTTGGTAGCTCCCATTATATGTGAATTTGTATTTAGAGGTTTTTTATTCCAACGCCTTGCAGCGAAATGGGGAACAGGAAAAGGGATGATCGTTGCAGCGCTTCTCTTTGGTTGCTTCCATATTGATTTTCTTGGTGCTGTTGTGTTTGGTATTGTTTTAACAATTGTATACATGCGGACGAAAAGTTTACTTATGCCTATCACCATTCATATGTTAAATAACGCTACTGTACTTATTACATCTTTTATGGTCAGTAAAGAAGAAAAGATGAGCCTTGCAGATTTTTCTACTTATACGCCATTTTTAACAGGACTTATTATCTTTATCATTGGATTAAATTTCGTGCTTGTCTTTTTGTTTATGAATCGTCGTTATATGAGTAAAGAGGTGCCGGTAGTATACGCAAATAAAGTGAGAGAATTATAGTTTTGATAACATAGAATTTATTGAATAACGAAAAATAAAAGAGATATAAACCCTTTCTTTTTAGATGGGAGAGAGAATCCGTCTATGGATAGAAGCGGTCAGTGCCTATTTTAGCCCCATGCCGCGTGAAAACAAAGGTAGAAAACGAGTGCAGGTCACCTTTTGTTCTCATAGTAGCGATTTATGTGTTTGAAAATCAAATAATATTTATATAGAAAGGAATGTATCTGATTCTATGAATGAAACGATAGGGTCAAATAAACTGTTTTATTTGATTATGGTGAGTTTAATTGTTATTACGACAGTGAATGTAGGAATTCACTGGAATGAAGCATACTTTTTTGTTTATTTAGCAATTCATCTTCTAGGACTGCTATGTATTGCGGGTGGAATTGTAGTTGAGAAAAGAAGTGAAGATGGAATTAATTATATATGTGTACTTGGTCTTATACTACTTCTAGCTGTACAAGGAATTATGAAATATAGCTCCATTTCTTTTCAAGATCTTAATTTTTTCGTTAACATTTTTCAATAGAGGATGCTGATTGATATTGTCGAAAAAACAAATTGGATATGTTGTTGTTTTACTTGGACTTATCCTAATTATTGTAGGAAAAGTGTATGTAAACCATTATGAATACGGGAAATATATAAGTGGTTTCGGCCTTGTTTGTTGGATCATGAGCGAGTTTCTGATTCCAACATATGAGCTGAAGAAAATGTAGAGAAATAATAGAATGGATAGGCTGTTAAATTCGTAGCATAATAAATAGAAAAAACCTCTTCTCATCACAGAAGAGGTTTTGCAGCGTATTGGGAAACAAGATCTAGTAGACACTTGCTTTTGTCGTTATTTGCCGAATGGTCGATATCCTTTGTCGAATCGCCGATATATGTTGAGAAATGATCGATATATTGAAAAAATCGCCAATAAAATTTCATTTATCATTTCACACCAACTAACCCTGTGGATTTCATCATGTTTCTTCTTGTAGTTTTGTAACATTTACCTTTTTCATAATGCATCTTTAATTTTCTCAAGCACTTTTTTGCTGTTAAATCCACGTTCCCCCATACCAAAAACTTCAATTAAACGGTCATTTTCATCGAGTAAATAGGAGTTCGAAGTATGAATATAGAGCCCGCTTCCAGGGTCGCGGTACTGAAAGTTAAATGTATCTGCTAGTTGTTTTGTTTCATCTACATCACCGCGAAGTAAGTGCCAGCCTTTTGTTTTTTGCATTTCAAATGTATTGGAATATGTAGTTAAAATTTCTTTTGTATCGAACTTAGGATCAATGGTAATTGTGATAAATTCGATTTTTTTACCAAATAGTTTCTCCTTTTCTAATTCGTCTCGTAAATGTTTCATTTTGTATGTCGTAACAGGGCAAATATCGGGGCATTTTGTGTATATAAATTCTACGAGTTTAAGTTTCTTCGGTAGTTGATCAAAAGATAGCGTCGTACCATTCACATCTTCCATAACAATCCCGCTTGGTATTTCAGCAGAAGCTTTACGATAATCTGTAAAATAGTAAATTCCAATTCCAATTACGATGACTAAACCTAATGTAAAAGTAATATAAATTCTTTTCATTTTTCCATCCCCTCCCAGTTTCATTTTATAAGAAAAATCCGATAATTTTTTTGAAGGGAATGAAAATTGCATGACAATTCGGTTATCCCGCTATTTGTGGGTAGTAACATCCCGCACCTCAGTATTCAGGGTGTGGGGTATCAACTGCCCGTAAAAGCCCGATTGGTGAGGGCTAACCATCAGTGGGAATAGAAAAAAATCCCCACTGATGGAAGTTTCACTTTATTAGCTTGTTCTATTTTGGGAAGAACGAACTTACAATAATAAGAGACAGGCAGCATAGAGGAGGTAGTAATGTGAAAAAGGTTGTGAAATGGTCACTTTTTTTGTACGTTGGTTTTGCACTATTTATATATTGGTATTTATTTGGATGGAATCATGAGATTATTCCAGATGCGTATAAAGGAACAAGTGCTGATCCACAAACGTTTATGAACGCGAAGGAACTTACATTAAGTCAGGATTACTCACGTGTGAAAAATTTACTCTTTTTTTTAGCGACGCCTCTTGAATGGATTATTTTATTGTTTGTTCTTGTTTTAGGGGTGTCAAATCGTTTTGAAAAATGGTCAAAGGAAACAGCAAAAGTACGGGTACTTCAAGTCGCTATCTATCTTTTCTATCTATCATTGCTTACAACTGTTCTTGCATTACCGCTGCAATGGCTGGGGCATCAAATCTCAATTGATTACGGCATTTCAACACAATCAACAGCGAGCTGGATCAAAGATCATGTGATCAGTTTTTGGGTTAATTATATTACAATGTTACTCATCGTCTCTGTCCTTTTATGGCTGATTCATAAATTTCCAAAGCGATGGTGGTTAGCGGGCTGGGCTTTATCTGTGCCATTTACAATCTTTTTAACGTTTGTACAGCCGGTTTTAATTGATCCGTTATACAATGACTTTTCTACATTACAAAATAAAGAACTAGAGGAGAAGATTTTAGCAATTGCTGACAGGGCACATATTCCAGCTGAACATGTATATGAAGTGAATATGTCGGAGAAAACGAACGCGCTAAATGCGTATGTAACAGGAATTGGATCGAATTCCCGAATTGTATTATGGAATACAACGCTCCAGCAACTGAAAGATAAAGAGATTTTATTTATTATGGCTCATGAAATGGGGCATTACGTAATGAAACATATATATTGGGGCGTGGCGAGTTATATTGTATTAACATTTATAGGGATGTATTTGATTTACCGCATTATAAACATGTGTGTACGAAAATGGGGAGAAACATTACAAATTTCAAAAGTAGCATGTTTCTCCATTCTACCATTGTTTTTCCTGATTTCTTCCGTATTATCTTTTGCGGTGAGTCCGCTATCTAACTATGTATCTCGCATAGAAGAGCGAGCGGCTGATCAATATGCGTTAGATATGACGAAGGATGGAAAATCTGGTGTGAAAACATTTCAATATTTATCAAAAACAGGATTAAGTCAAGTGAATCCGCCGGCGCTAGTGAAGTTTTTCTTATATACACACCCGCCGATATTTGAGAGAATTCATGCGTTTGAGGAGTATGATAAGCAGAAGAAATGAGGAGCAGCGAGTGAGCTGCTTCTTTATTTATGTGAATATAATATCCAAACCTTTCTTTTTGGGTGGGAGGGTCCGCTCATGCGTAGAAGCGGTCAGGACCTTTTTTATCCCCGTGCCGTGTGAAAACAGAAAGAGAAAATGAGCGTGGGATAGTTTTTGTTTCCAGAGCCGTTATTTAGATGCTAGAGAATTGAAATGGATTGATAGAAGTATAGATTAGAAAGATATAAAACTATTCTTTTTTATCGTCTAATGCTCTTATGTTTGCAAGTGCTAGGTAAGATAAAGTTCATTCAGCACCATATGATTTATCCCGCATTAACGGGCAGTAAGACCCCCGCCTCAAGATTCAGAGAAAAACGAGGAAGATAGGTGGGGGATCAACTGCCCGTAAAAGCCCGATTGGTTCAACTAATAATCAGTGGGGGATGAAGAAAACCCCCACTGATTAAAGTTTCGCTTTATCGTACGTATGGTATAATTAGTTATATAATATAATCCTATTAAAATAATATACAAATAACCAAAAAAGAGGAGTCATGTAATGAAACAAATGATTGTCTTGCTAGGTGTAGTAGGAAGTTTACTAATAGCCCCTATACAAAATTTTGCAGAAGTAAATACAGGAGGGAATCAGCAAAGGATCGTAGGAGATAATAGGTATGATTCTAATAATAAGAAAGTAACTGGATGGAAATTTGATAATGGTAAATGGTATTACGTACATACCAATGGAGCTATGGCTATTGGCTGGACAAAGGTGAACGGAAAATGGTATTTCCTTCAGCCAGATGGAGCAATGCGAACAGGTTGGTATTTTGACGGTTCAACCTGGTACTATTTGCACCAAGGTGGAGATATGGCAACAGGCTGGACAAAGGTGAATGGAAAATGGTATTTCCTTCAGCCAGATGGAGCAATGCGAACAGGTTGGTATTTTGACGGTTCAACCTGGTACTATTTGCACCAAGGTGGAGATATGGCAACAGGCTGGACAAAGGTGAACGGAAAATGGTATTTCCTTCAGCCGGATGGAGCAATGCGAACAGGTTGGTATTTTGACGGTTCAATCTGGTACTATCTGCACCAAGGTGGAGACATGGCAACAGGCTGGACAAAGGTGAACGGAACAAGGTATTACCTTGAGAATAGTGGTAGATGGATTGCTAACAATGATGCTGATTATTTATCGACAATAGGAGAAAATCAACAGCTTATTCTTGTGACAGCAAGTGATTATAGAACGAGTAAGGCAAAAATTCAAACATTCGAGAAACGAAGTAATAAATGGTATCCAGTGAATGGTGATGTGTCAGTATATATTGGACGCAATGGCTTTGCTTATACGATGGCAGAAGGTGGAATGAGTTCACCGAGAGGGAAGTATACAGTTGGTATGGCGTTTGGGCGCTATCAGAACCCTGGGACTAAGCTTCCTTATCATAAAATACAACCAAATGATGTGTGGGTGGATGACTCTAATTCAAAACTCTATAACACATTACAACAAAAACCTGTAAATGGACGTTGGAAAAGCGCTGAAAACATGAATATTCCAGCATATGACTATGGTTTTGTGATCGACTATAATACTGAACGTATTCCTTGTAAAGGGAGTGCAATTTTCTTTCATATATCTCATACATGGACTGCTGGATGTACAGGTGTATCTAAACAAGAGATGATTGATATTTTAAAATGGCTTGATCCAGCTAAAAAACCAGTTATCATCCAAACTCCAGAGAGTGAATTAGGTAATTATTAAGATATATCAGATTACATACATATAAATAATACCAAAATAACACCACAACGCTATATGTGTCGTGGTGTTATTTTGTTTTACTCATTTTATCCCGCTATTCGCAGGTGATAGGACCCACTAGTTAAAGCTTCACTTTACTTAAGAATATGTTTCTTGCGCCAGCAGTTGAGCTAATTTTAGAGAACAGAATTGGTTAGCATTATGGATATTCAAGTATCTTCATATGACTTTTTTTTACATTTTATTCCTCGTAGTGTAAAATGAAAGTTAAGAATATTAAGGAAAAATGAGCGGAGATGTATGTTTTAAATTAATGGGGGTTGTTTATATTGTTTCAAAAGAGCATGACAAATATGTTATTCCAAACAAAATCATTGCCAGCTATAAAAATGATCATATCGATGTCTATTTTTGGCTCCATCGGATTTTTTTCAGTGAAAACAAATTTACCATCATTTGAATTGGTATTTGTTCGCTGTATTTGTGCGACTATATTTTTAGCGTTATGCTGGCTTGCGACAGGGCAATTTAAAGAAGAGAAGTGGAACAGAAAAGAAGTACTACAAATACTAGCTTGCGGCGTTTTTCTTGTTTTTAACTGGGTGTTTTTATTTAAAGCTTTTGAGGTCATGTCAGTGACGATTGCGATCTCTGTGTATCATCTTGCACCAATTATTGTATTAATGATTGGGAGTGTCGTATTTAAAGAAAGATTAACAATGTTATCTATTATTTCGATTCTGATTTGTTTTGGTGGCACTGTGTTAGTCGCAGGTGTGGATGGGAGTGTTTCTATAGAGAAACTGATGTCTTCCGGGATGGTTTGGGCACTTCTTGCAGCGTTGTTTTATGCATTTACCACTTTATTGGGGAAAGGGATTAAACAAACAAGTGCATATGCGATGACATTTTTGCAAACTTTTTTAGGCATATTTCTATTATTACCATTTGTAGACTTTGGAGAATTTCAAGGTTTGACGCAAAGTAATTGGATTGCAATTACAGCGACAGGACTGATTCATACTGGTTTTGTTTATTATTTATTTTTTGATAGTTTACGAGATTTACCAACACGTTTAATTTCTATATTAGTCTTTTTAGATCCTGGAGTGGCTATTTTACTTGATACAGTATTTACAGGTTTTCGTCCGACTACAATGCAGATAGTAGGGATTATCCTTATTTTTGTTGGGATGGCGTTTACTTTTCGAAAATCAGAAGATGAAGTGGTATGCCAGGAAGAGAAAGTTTACTCTAAAGGATGAGGTAGTAAAATTCGAGAAATTCAAAATAATAATAAGGAATAGGTTGTAGTAGGAACTGGTGACGGGAAGTATGAATCGCAAATGCTTGTAACGCGTGAACAATATGCGCAGTTTTTATACAATGCAATTATAAATGATCCTTCTGCAGAATAAGAAACAGTGAATAGATCAGATTTATAAAAGAGGGTAGGTGTTGTATAACACCTGCCTTTTTGATGTTTGAATACGTAGATGAAACCGGTGCTTCACAAAAAAATAAGTTAAATTTTCAAAAAACTCCTTCCTTTTCTGAAAATTTGTTATATAATATAAAACATAAAATCAAATCTGTTATAAAACAGTTTGAAAAGGAGATGCTAATATGTCGACACAAACTTCACGGGTTACACTCGTTGGAGAAATATTACCGGCGTATGGAGAAATTTTGACACCGGAAGCGCTCACTTTTTTAAAAGAGCTGCATGAGAATTTTAATACACGCCGCAAAGATTTACTGCAAAAACGAGTGGAAAAGCAAAAAAGAATTGAGGCAGGGGAGTTTCCAAGCTTTTTATCAGAAACAGCACATATACGTGCTGGAGATTGGACGATTGCCCAGCTTCCAAAAGATTTAGAAGATCGTCGTGTGGAGATTACAGGTCCAGTAGATCGTAAGATGGTGATTAATGCTTTAAATTCAGGTGCATATCTTTTTATGGCAGACTTTGAAGATTCGAACTCGCCGACGTGGCATAATGCGATAGATGGCCAGATTAACTTAAGAGATGCGGTGAAGGGAACGATTTCATATAAGAATCCGAGCGGTAAAGAATATCGTTTAGGAGATAAAACAGCTGTACTTATCGTTCGTCCACGCGGTTGGCATTTAGAGGAAAAACATATGTTAGTTGATGGGGAAAAGATGTCAGGTAGCCTTGTTGACTTTGGTTTGTACTTTTTCCACAATGCAAAAACATTATTAGAAAAAGAAAGCGGGCCATATTTTTACTTACCGAAAATGGAAAGCTATTTGGAAGCGAGATTATGGAATGATGTTTTTATTTTTGCGCAGAAATATATCGGGATTCCGAATGGAACGATTAAAGCAACTGTATTATTAGAAACGATCCACGCTTCTTTTGAAATGGATGAAATTTTATATGAGCTTCGTGACCACTCAGCAGGACTAAATTGTGGACGCTGGGATTATATTTTTAGCTTCTTAAAGGCTTTTCGTAACCATAATGAATTTTTACTTCCAGATAGGGCGCAAGTTACGATGACAGCGCCGTTTATGCGCAACTATTCTTTAAAAGTAATTCAAACGTGCCATCGCCGGAACGCACCAGCAATTGGCGGAATGGCAGCACAAATTCCGATTAAAAATAACCCGGAAGCAAATGAAGTTGCTTTTGAAAAAGTTCGTATGGATAAAGAACGTGAGGCTTTAGACGGACATGACGGGACTTGGGTTGCCCACCCGGGACTCGTACCGGTTGCGATGGAAGTGTTCGATCACATTATGAAAACACCGAATCAAATTTTCAGAAAACGTGAAGAGATTTATGTAACAGAAAAGGACTTATTAGAAGTACCGATGGGAACGATTACAGAAGAAGGGCTTCGTATGAATATTAGCGTTGGTATTCAATATATTGCATCGTGGTTAAGCGGCCGCGGGGCAGCACCGATTTACAATTTGATGGAAGATGCAGCAACGGCAGAAATTTCAAGGGCGCAAGTGTGGCAATGGATTCGTCATGAAGGCGGGAAGCTGAATGACGGCCGTAACATTACATTTGCTTTAGTAGAAGAGTTTAAGGCAGAAGAGTTAGCGAAAATAGAACGAGAGATTGGCAAGGAGCAATTTGAGAAAGGTAGATTTGTAGAAGCGACAAAATTATTTACTGATTTAGTACGTAATGATGAGTTTGAAACATTTTTAACATTACCGGGTTATGAAATTTTATAAAAAAGAAAAGGGGATGGAAGAGATGACAAACGAAAGAGTACAAAAATTACAAGAAAGCTGGGAGTTAGATGAGCGTTGGAAAGGGGTAACGCGTCCTTATTCTGTTGAGGATGTAATTCGTCTTCGCGGATCAATTGATATTGAACATACATTAGCACGCCGCGGGGCGGAGAAACTTTGGCAATCGCTTCATACAGAAGATTATATTCATGCGCTTGGTGCGTTAACAGGAAACCAAGCGATGCAGCAAGTAAAGGCAGGATTAAAAGCAATTTACTTGAGTGGTTGGCAAGTGGCAGCGGATGCTAATCTATCCGGGCACATGTATCCAGACCAAAGTTTATATCCAGCGAACAGTGTACCAGCTGTTGTAAAGCGTATTAATCAAACGCTGCAACGTGCGGATCAAATTCAGCACATGGAAGGCAGCGGTGATACAGATTATTTTGTACCGATTGTTGCGGATGCTGAAGCGGGATTTGGTGGACAATTAAACGTGTTTGAATTAATGAAAGGTATGATTGAAGCAGGTGCATCAGGCGTGCACTTTGAAGATCAATTATCCTCAGAGAAAAAATGCGGACATTTAGGCGGAAAAGTGTTGCTACCAACGCAAACGGCGGTACGTAATTTAATTTCTGCGCGCTTAGCAGCGGATGTAATGGGTGTGCCAACAATTATTGTAGCAAGAACAGATGCAGATGCAGCCGATCTAATTACGAGTGATATTGATCCAGTTGATCAAAAATTTATTACAGGAGAGAGAACGCCAGAAGGTTTTTACCGGACGAAAGCAGGGCTTGATCAAGCAATTGCGCGCGGTTTAGCATATGCGCCATATGCAGATCTTGTTTGGTGTGAAACATCTGAACCTAATTTAGAAGATGCGAAGCGTTTTGCGGAAGCAATTCATGAGAAATATCCAGGGAAATTACTAGCATATAACTGTTCACCATCCTTTAACTGGAAACAAAAATTAGATGAAAAAACAATCGCAACCTTCCAAAAAGAAATTGCTTCATACGGATACAAATTCCAGTTCGTAACATTAGCTGGATTCCATTCATTAAACTATGGCATGTTTGAATTAGCGCGTGGTTATAAAGAGCACGGCATGGCAGCGTATTCTGAACTGCAACAAGCTGAGTTTGCAGCAGAAGAGCACGGCTACTCTGCAACGCGCCATCAACGCGAAGTTGGAACGGGTTACTTTGACGAAGTAGCACAAGTGATTACAGGCGGAACATCTTCTACAACGGCCCTGAAAGGTTCTACGGAAGAGGCGCAGTTTACAAAATAAGTGCTGAAGCGGGTGTCCTTTAAGGGCACCTGTTGTTTTTCATATAGGAAATCGATTGATAGTGTTGTAAAAATTTAGAAAGGAATATTTTCAAAAAATATTGTACATTCTATTTTAAGTATGCTATGATTATCTCAGTTGAATAACTAAATCAAGCAATCCATATATTATCAAGTGCTGAAAACGAACGAGAAAAAGTATGTGAGAACTGTTTTATGTTTCGTATTTGATAATGTGTGGATTCTTTTTTTATGTATGAAAACTAAAAAAATATGTATTTTCTTAGGAGGAAATAATTATGGCAGTAACAGGACAAGTAAAATGGTTTAACAACGAAAAAGGCTTCGGTTTCATCGAAGTTCCAGGCGGAAACGATGTATTCGTACACTTCTCTGCAATCGAAACTGAAGGTTTCAAATCTCTAGAAGAAGGCGAAAAAGTTAGCTTCGAAATCGAAGATGGCAACCGCGGACCTCAAGCTAAAAACGTTGTAAAACTATAATTTTATAGTACGTGATAAAAAAGGATGGCTTATGCCATCCTTTTTTTGTGCGCTTAGGGTTATTTTACTATGTTACAAATATTTCAAAAAGAAAAGATTGCATTTTTCTATAGCAATCCATCTTTTTAAGTTAAGAGAATAAGTGGATTTTATACGGATATTTGTATGAAGAAATATAATGAAATTTTAAAGTTTTATAAGAAAATGTAAAATATTTGAAAAAATGAACAATTTTGTTTTTTGTAGTGATACAATTATCCATGCAGCTGCTGTTATGAATTGTAAGAAAAATAATGAAGGAGCGAGTGTAGGATGGGTGAACAAGCAGAACGCTATGTTGAAAATTATGTTGTAAACAAGAAAACTATGGCCTTACTTCCAGTTATTTTAGGTGAAAAACGTATTGTAACGCGAGTAGTTGAAGTAGAAGACAGTTTTTTCATGTTTCAAAAGCCTCTTGATATTGTGGAACGAAGTTGTCGCAAGCACGGATCTAGCTTCTTAGGTAGAAAAGACGGTACAAAAGAGTTGACACGTATTACACATAAAGCACCCATTGCAATTAGCCCGACAGATCAGCTTTACTTTTTTCCTACGTATTCTTATTCTAGAAAGGAATGTGCATGGTTGTCGCACTTTCATATTGCAAATAATAAAGAACTAGCAGATGGTAATCTAATCATTCGATTCATTAACGGTCTCGCAGTGAAATTAGAAATATCAAAGAACAGTTTTGAGAATCAGCAAAATCGAACCGCAAAACTACGAACAGAGTATGAGGATCGCAAAAATAAACAAGGAACACTTCAGTTTAAGCAGGTCGATAAGGAAGATGAATCAGCGCTAAAGCCTGCCTATGAAAAAGCGTATCTTGTGAAAGAAGAAGACATAAAGGAATAATAACTTATAAGTGGAAAGGGTGGGATAACCATCCTTTTTTTATTTCTCAATATGTAAAACCATGTCAAATATTGATAGATTATCATACAATAATAATAAAGGATTTTTACATAAAAATATGGAACATTAATAAATACATCTCCATATGTCGTATCTACCATTTCCTCTTTCTGACAAGCAATGATAAAGTATAGGGATAGGATATTATAAAGGGGCAAATTGTAGAATGGATTTTCAAACAATCAAAGAGTATTTTTCAGAAGAAAATATGGAGCAAATTGTAGCGAGTTATCGGGCATTTGGGCCGCTCCTTGGTATTGGTTTGCCGATGGTGGAGGCGATTATCCCAGCGCTGCCACTCATTTTGTTTGTGATGGCGAATGCAGTTGCTTTCGGGTTATGGCTTGGATTTTTGTATTCGTGGCTTGGGTCGGTTCTTGGTGCATTACTTGTATTTTCGGTTATTCGCCGTTTTGGACGAGGTCGGTTCTTCTCGTTTGTGAATAAACACCCGAAAGTGCGCAAAGCGATGGGATGGATTGAACGGAAAGGGTTCGCACCTATTTTTATCTTATTTTGTTTTCCTTTTACACCGTCTGCACTTATTAATGTTGTGGCTGGTTTATCACGTATTAGTAGACGACAATTTGTGTTAGCACTAGCGCTTGGAAAGTTAGTCATGATTTTTATTTTAAGTTATATTGGGCATGATTTAACTTCTTTTATTTATAAGCCGGTGAAAACAATTATTGTGATAGGTGTTATTTTTATTTTATGGTATGTCGGTAAGAAGATTGAAGTAAAGCTAGAACTACATTAAGACTAGTCTGCACTGTAAGTAAGGCTCCATTATAGAAAAGGGTGAGGGGAGAGGCAGATGAAGCGAGCTTTGAAAAAAGAAGGCCTAGAATGGATGAGGACAATCCTTATAGGCGTGCTATTAGCTGTTTTTTTTCGAACGTTTTTCTTCTCAACGTATGTTGTAGAGGGGAAGTCAATGATGCCGACACTTCAAGATGGAAATATGCTTGTGGTAAATAAGGTTAGCTATCAAGTTGGGGAGTTGAACCGATTTGATGTTGTCGTGTTTCATGCAAATAAGAAAGAGGATTACGTAAAGAGGATTATCGGTTTACCAGGTGATCATATTGAATATAAGCATGATAAGTTGTATATAAACGGCCAATTTGTGGATGAGCCTTATTTGGAGACCTATAAGAGGCAAGCGGAAGGCCGACAGTTGACAGGAGACTTTACGTTAGAAGAATTAACGAGAGAAAAGACTGTTCCAAAGGGGTCTATTTTTGTAATTGGTGATAATCGTCTCGGCAGCTGGGATAGCAGACACTTTGGCTTTGTGAAAGCAGATACTGTTGTTGGGAAAGTGGATTTACGTTATTGGCCAATTAATGAAGTGCAGACGAACTTTTCAAAGGGGAATCATAAATAAAATTTTATCGGCGATTCAACAAAAGATATCGACTATTCAGCAAATAACGACAAAAAACAGGAGCCTGCTAGCTCCTGTTTTTTTGTGTTATAATACAAGGATGATATCAAACTAACGTTCGTTATGTCAGTGAAAGGTGGGGATTACATGTCGCTTCGATTTGTGATTGGACGGGCTGGAAGTGGAAAAAGTACATTTTGTTTACACGAAGTACAAGAAGAATTGCGGCAGCGTCCAAGGGGCGAAACTATTTTATATCTTGTACCGGAACAAATGACGTTCCAAACACAGCAAGCATTGATAGGAAATGAAGAAGTTAGCGGCTCTATCAGGGCGCAAGTATTTAGTTTTTCAAGGTTAGCGTGGAAGGTCCTTCAAGAAGTTGGTGGCGCGAGTCGTCTTCATATTGATGAGGCGGGCGTGCATATGCTACTGCGCAAAATTGTAGAATCGCGTAAGGAAGGATTGTATGTGTTTCAAAAAGCAGCAGAACAAAATGGCTTTTTTGAACATTTAGGAAGCATGATTGCTGAGTTTAAACGCTACAATGTTACACCATCGAATGTATATGAGATGTGGCAACAATTAGATGCTCATTCAAATGGTGATGAGCAAAAATTATTAGCAAATAAAATGTACGATCTGCAGCTTCTATATGATGATTTTGAACGAGCTTTGATTGGTAAATATTTAGATTCAGAAGATTACCTGCAGTTGCTTGTAGAAAAGCTTCCAGAATCTGACTATGTAAAAGGTGCAGAAATTTATATAGATGGATTTCATTCCTTTTCACCTGGGGAATTAGAAATCATTAGAAAGCTCATGGTTTGCGGAGCAAGAATTACAGTTACGTTAACAGTAGACGAAAAAACGTTATCACAGCCAGTAAGCGAACTAGATTTGTATTATCAAACAGTCCTTACGTATGAAAAAGTGAAACAGTTAGCGCGTGAAGAGAAAGTCGTGATTGAAAATACGATTCCGATGAGAGAACAACCACGTTTTCATTCACCAGGACTCGCACATCTAGAAGCGGAGTTTGAATCTCGTCCTTCTAAGAAGTTTCAAAGTGAACCAGGTATTACACTATATACAGCGGCAAACTTGCGAGCGGAAGTTGAAGGTGTAGCTAGGGAGATTCGCAAACTTGTTGCCGAAGAAGATTATCGCTACAGAGATATTGCGGTTCTTCTTCGGAATGGAGAAAGCTATTATGATGTAATGAAAACGTTATTTACGGATTACGATATTCCGCACTTTATCGATGAGAAGCGTCCGATGTCGCATCATCCACTTATTGAATGCATTCGTTCTGCGCTAGAAGTCATTAGTGGAAATTGGCGTTATGATGCAGTATTCCGCTGCATAAAAACGGAACTATTATATCCGTTAGATGTAAGAAAAGAATCCATGCGCGAAGAAATGGATGAGTTTGAAAATTATTGTTTAGCATATGGTGTACAAGGAAAGAGATGGACGGCAGATGAACCGTGGACATATCGTCGTTATCGCTCGTTAGATGGGGCAGGCGGAACACAAACCGATAGTGAGCGTGAAATGGAAGAGAAAATCAACCGTCTCCGTGATGTAGTACGAACACCGATTATTCGTTTGCAGAAGCGTTTCAAACGTGCAAGTTCAGTCATGCAAATGTGTGAAGCAGTGTATTTATTTTTAGAAGAATTAGATGTTCCTAAAAAACTAGAAGATTTGCGTATGCGTGCTGAAGAAGAAGGGAATTTCCTGTTTGCAAGTGACCATGATCAAGTTTGGGAAGAGGTAATGAATCTTCTCGATACATTTGTAGAAATGCTAGGCGAGGAAAAGATGTCTCGTGCAATGTTTATCGATGTAATGACAACTGGACTTGAGGCACTTCAATTTGCAAATATCCCGCCTGCTTTAGATCAAGTGCTGATTGCAAATATTGATCGAACAAGGTTATCGAATGTTCGCGCTGCTTTTGTAATTGGTGCAAATGAAGGAATCATTCCAGCAGCCCCTTCAGATGAAGGGATGTTATCAGATGAAGAGAGAGAATCTCTCGCTACAGCTGGTGTAGAATTAGCACCAACAACAAGGCAGACTTTATTAGAAGAGCAATTTGTTATTTATCAAACAGTAACCCGTGCATCTGAGAAGTTATATATTTCTTGTCCGCTTGCGGATGAAGAAGGAAAGACGTTACTGTCATCTAGCTTTATTAAGAAAGTAAAAAGAATGTTCCCTTCTATCAAAGAAGTCTTCATAACGAATGATGTGAATGATTTATCTCGTCAGGATCAAATTTCGTATGTAGCAACGCCAGAAGTTACGTTGTCGTACGTAACGCAGCAACTTCAAAACTGGAAACGATACGGTTTTGAAGGGAATCTTGATTTTTGGTGGGATGTATATAACTTCTATGTGATTTCACCTGAGTGGAAGCAAAAAAGTAGTCGCGTGTTGTCTAGTTTATTCTATCGAAATCGTGCGCAGAAACTTAGTCCGGTTGTCAGTAGAGAGCTATACGGAGATACAATTAAAGGAAGCGTCTCTCGTATGGAACTATTTAATCGCTGCGCATATGCTCATTTTGCCCAGCACGGATTATCGCTAAGAGAACGTGATGTGTTCAAATTAGATGCACCAGATATCGGCGAATTATTCCATGCGGCATTAAAGAAAATTGCTGACAAGTTACTGAGGGAAAATCGCACGTGGGCTGATTTATCGATAAAAGAGTGTGAGCATCTTTCTGCAGTAGTAATCGAAGAAATTGCACCGCTTCTGCAAAGACAAATTTTATTAAGTTCGAATCGAAATCATTATTTAAAACAAAAACTGCAGCAAATCATTTTCCGTACGTCACTTATCCTGCGTGAGCATGCGAAGTCAAGTGGATTTGTGCCAGTTGATTTAGAGGTTCCATTCGGTATGGGCGGCACGGGTTCTCTTCCACCGATGGAATTTACACTCTCAAACGGTGTGAAAATGGAAGTGGTTGGCCGCATTGACCGCGTAGATAAAGCGGAAGATGAAAACGGTACGTTCCTTCGCATTATTGACTATAAATCGAGTACAAAAGCTTTAGATTTAACGGAAGTGTATTACGGTTTAGCACTTCAAATGTTAACGTATTTAGACGTTGTCATTTCAAATGCAAATACGTGGATGAAAAAAGGTCAGGCGGCACTGCCTGCTGGCGTTTTATATTTCCATATTCATAACCCAATTGTGGAGATGAAAGGCGATGCTTCAGAAGAAGAAATCGAAAAAGAAATCTTAAAGAAATTTAAAATGAAAGGTCTCGTGCTAGGAGATGCGGATGTTGTTCGTTTAATGGACAATAAGTTAAGTACGGGAAGCTCAGACATTATTTCTGCCGGTCTGAAGAAAGATGGTAGTTTTAGTGCGCGTTCTAGTATTGCAAGTGAACAAGAATTTACAACCTTACAGCGATATGTGCATCATACATTTGAAAATATTGGGAAAGACATTACAGAAGGTGTGATTGATATTGCGCCTTATAAAATGGGGAATAAAGCAGCTTGTACGTTCTGTAATTTCCGCTCTGTTTGTCAGTTTGATGAATCACTTGAAGATAACCAGTTCCGCACGTTAAAAGATATGAAAGATAGTGAAGCGATGGAGAAAATAAGAGAGGAGGTTGGCGAATGATAGAGAACTGGCCACAAAAGCCTGAAGGTAGTCAATGGACGGATGATCAATGGAAAGCAGTTGTCAGAGATGGCCGTGATATTTTAGTCGCGGCAGCAGCAGGATCGGGAAAGACAGCTGTACTTGTAGAAAGAATTATTCGCAAAATTATTAATGCCGAGAATCCAGTAGATGTAGATCGCTTGCTTGTTGTAACATTTACAAATGCAGCAGCGCAAGAGATGAAGAACAGAATTGGTGAAGCGTTAGAAAAAGTATTAATCGATGAGCCTGGGTCAGAGCATATTCGTAAGCAGCTTAGTTTATTAAATAAAGCGTCGATTTCAACGATTCACTCGTTCTGTTTACAAGTCATTCGAACGTATTATTATATGCTCGACGTTGATCCGCGTTTTCGCATTGCGAACCAGACAGAAAATGAATTATTAAAAGAAGAAGTATTAGATGACATACTAGAAGAGGAATATGGCACCGAGGGAAATGATATATTCTTTGAACTCGTTGATCGTTATACGAGTGACCGAAGTGATGATGATTTGCAGCGCATGATCCTAGCACTTCATACAGAATCGAGGGCGCATCCAGATCCAGAGAAATGGCTGGATAAGCTTGTTGAAGCATATGATGTGGAAGGAAAATCGATTGAAGACTTAACGTATGCGTCTTACTTACTAGAAGATGTGAAGTTTCAGCTGGAAACGGCTGAAAAGCATGTTCAAAAAGCAATTGAACTTGCGATGCTTCCAGACGGACCAGCACCGCGTGTTGAAACGTTGCAGGCAGATCTTGTTTTACTTGGAACACTATCTAGTGCAGCTCATCAGTCTTGGACAAGTGTATATGAAGCGATGCAAAATGTTTCGTGGCAAACGTTAAAGCGTATTAAGAAGAGTGACTATAATGAAGAGATTGTCAAACAAGTAGATTCACTTCGAAATAAAGCAAAAGATGAAGTGAAAAAACTACAAGAGGAGTTATTTAGCCGGAAACCAGAAAGCTTTTTACGTGATTTTAAGGAGATGCATCCTGTATTAGAAAAACTTGTACAAATTGTAAAAGTATTTACGGAGCGATTCCAAATAATCAAGCGTGATAAAGGAATGGTTGATTTCACCGATTTAGAGCATTTTTGCTTGCAAATTTTAAGTGAACGAACGGAAAATGGTGGACTGCGTCCATCGCCGGTTGCGCTTCAATATCGCAATAAATTTGCCGAAGTACTTGTCGATGAATATCAAGATACAAACTTTGTGCAGGAATCGATTATTAAGTTTGTAACGAAAGACTCTGAGCAAGAAGGTAATCTGTTTATGGTCGGTGACGTGAAGCAATCCATATATCGCTTCCGATTAGCAGAGCCGGGCTTGTTTTTAGGAAAGTACAAACGTTTTACGCCTGAAGGTATAGGCGGCGGTATGAAAATCGATTTAGCAAAAAACTTCCGTAGTCGTCATGAAGTGCTAGCGGGTACGAACTTTATTTTTAAACAAATTATGGGTGAAACTGTCGGGGAAATCGACTATGATGCAGATGCAGAACTAAAGTTAGGTGCAAGTTATCCAGGAGGGGAAGATGTAGCAGCCGAGCTGTTATGTATTCATCAGTCTGAGGGAGAAGAATCGGCAGAAGGAGAAGACGGTGTAGAAGTAGAAAAAGCACAGCTTGAAGCACGTTTAATGGCTCAGAGAATTAAGGCGATGGTGGATTCAGGTTATGAAGTATATGACCGGAAAAATAATTGCATGCGCCCAGTGCAATATCGTGATTTTGTCATTTTACTTCGTTCGATGCCGTGGGCTCCGCAAATTATGGAAGAGTTAAAGCTGCAAGGTATTCCTGTTTATGCTGAGCTTGCGACAGGTTATTTTGAAGCAACTGAAGTAACCGTTATGATGAATGTATTTCGCGTAATTGATAATCCGATGCAAGATATTCCGCTTGCGGCTGTACTTCGTTCCCCAATTGTTGGCTTAAACGATGAGGAACTTGCGATGCTCCGTGCTCATGAAAAGAAAGGCTCGTTTTATGAAGTGCTGCGTTCCTTCTTACAAGGAGCACCGCTTGAGGAAGAGGCAGAATTACATGGAAAACTACAATGGTTCTATAGCCTTCTGCAAGGATGGCGTGAATTTGCCCGTCAGCAATCTCTTTCTGATTTAATTTGGAAAGTATATCGTGAGACAGGTTATTATGACTTTGTTGGTGGTCTTCTGGCGGGAAAACAACGCCAAGCTAACTTACGTGTACTATACGACAGAGCAAGGCAGTATGAAGCAACATCTTTCCGCGGGTTATTCCGTTTCCTTCGTTTTATTGAGCGTATTTTAGAGCGCGGGGATGATATGGGAACAGCGAGAGCGCTTGGTGAACAAGAAGATGTTGTTCGGATTATGACGATTCATAAAAGTAAAGGGTTAGAGTTCCCCGTTGTATTTGTAGCGGGTCTTGGGCGTCGTTTTAATACACAAGATTTAATGAAGCGGTTCTTACTGCACAAAGATTTTGGTTTTGGATCGCAGTTTATTGATCCTCGTAAACGAATTAAATATACGACGTTATCACAGTTGGCTATTAAACGTAAAATGAAAATGGAACTGATTGCGGAAGAGATGCGTGTATTGTATGTTGCTTTAACGCGTGCGAAAGAAAAATTGATTTTGATTGGTACAGTGAAAGATAAAGAGAAAGAAATAGAAAAGTGGCTTGATGCAAGGGAGCATACAGATTGGTTACTGCCGGATTACGTTCGTGCGGGAGCATCTTGTTATTTAGATTGGATCACGCCGTCACTATATAGACATCGTGATAGCGAAATGCTCCTTGAACTTGGACAAGGAAATATACCAAGTGAAATTTATGAGTACGATGCGAGCTGGAAAGTGGAAGTAGTTGACGGTAACACTTTACTTGCACCTGAACCAGTGCAAGAAGAAAAACAAGAATTGTTAGAGGCACTTCGTGAGAAAAGAGCGGTTCCGTTAGAAAGTGAACGAAAAGAAGAAGTATATGCTCGCTTAACATGGGAATATGCGCATGAAGGTGCAACAGCACATCGGGCGAAGCAGTCTGTTACGGAGATAAAGCGGAATTATCAATCGGAAGATGGAAGTGATCATACCTTTATTAAAAAGCTTCGTACTCCTATCAAAACGCGTCCGCGTTTTATGGAGAAAAAGGGGTTAACTTACGCTGAACGTGGGACGGCTGTCCACGCCGTTATGCAGCATGTTAATTTACAAAAATCAATTACGCCAGAAGTAATTCAAGAACAAATTGCGGAAATGGTAAATAGAGAATTACTGACATTTGAGCAAGCAGAAGACATTCCGATTGATCGCATTGTAGCATTTTTTGATACAGATCTTGGTAAGCGTGTGCTAGCTGCGAAGAGCGTAGAACGTGAAGTACCATTTACGATGATGCTTTCAGCACAAGAAGCGTATCAAGATTGGCAAGGGCAGAGTAAAGAATCTGTACTTGTCCAAGGGGTTATTGATTGTATGATAGAAGAGGAAGATGGGATTGTATTAATTGACTTTAAAACAGATACAATTGAAGGACGTTTTCCAGGTGGATACGATCAGGCAAAACCTATTTTAGAAGATCGTTATAAAGTGCAAATTACGCTATATGCGAAAGCGCTAGAGAAAAGCTTGCATCATCCGGTAAAAGAAAAATATTTATACTTCTTTGACGGAGGTCACATACTGCGTGTAGAAGATAGTATGTAATGTAAAACGAATTTGGCTGCAAGCTGAATTTGTATAAATCTATTTTAGTTTTCGGTATATAAGCCGCTCACGTGAAGAAGAAAAGGTGACTTGCTCTTGTTTTTTTATTTGGCGCGGGGCAGGAAAAGGATCTGATCGCTTCTATTCATGGCTGGACCCTCTCTCTCACCTAGAAAGAAAAGCGTTTATATCGTTTTTTTAACTTGTGAAGAGTGTAAAAATAAGAAAATGAAACAAACGAAAAAAGTAGGGGGATTCCCCCTACTTTTTTTATGCTGTTCCCGCCTGATTTTGATCCGCAACATCTGAATCAAATGTATTGGTTGCACTGACACCGTTAAATGTATTGACTACAAAACCAACATTTGATGCTCCTGAACCGTTATACGCCTTTGTGTTTTCTTTTGGAGAGACATTATAGAAGTCACCTAAGTTAAAAGAGCCGTTACTATTTTGCACAACGAGGTTCCCAACTACAGAGGGCATGTGATTCACCTACCTAAGCACTTTTCTTTAACATTACTATATGATTTATTGGTTGAAAGGTTCATCTGTAATATACTGGCGGATTTGGTGAATGCGTGAATTATTAAATGCATAATCAACTGATCCAATTTGAAAGCAAGCGGAATTTAATATGGTACGAACTGTAACATCACCTACTTCAATAAAGGGACATTCATTTATAATATTCATTTTGACATCCGTGGAACGGGTAGGAATTGTGATTTCATCATCTGTAAAGATTTTAAAAGCTTCCAATTTTCCTTCATCCTTTAAATAGTAAGGAATTTCACGGTGTACAACAAGAGCTCGGAATATTAACTCCATTTGATTTGCATCGCCAATTTGAAACGTGCCAGACCCTCCCATAGAGATAATATTTGTCCGATGGACCACTGAAATGTGTTGAAGCATGGAGAGACCTCCTTAACTTGGCGTAGTAGGCACATCCGTTACAAGTGGTACAAATGGACCCTCAGTAACGGATTCGAAAGGTGTATCGAGAATAGAAGAGAGAATTAAAAGGTTCGCATCACCGATTAAAAAAAGGGCAGATGAAGAAACCCCGTTCATTTTGATCTGCCCAACCTTTATTTCACGATTCACAACGGTAAAATTCATACATGTTTACTCCTTTCGGAAGTTGCTAGGAATGTGTTGAATAAAGGAAAGGAATGCTTTATCGATATCTTGTTTCATAGCTTGAATAATTACCTCTTTCATATACTGAGGATTTGATGTAATGTCCTCATATGGCTGTACTTGTGATAAGTAATAAGGAAGGCGGTGTTCCATTTGTTTTTTTATATCGTCAATCATCATTTGTCGATACATATCATCAAGTGGTGTTCGCTCTTCATGTTCAAAATGAAGAATTCTGCTGTAGGCTTCTTCATCCAAATAGCGATGCATCTCTTGAATAATATCTTGATAAAAATCAGGGTTTGTTTGTGTTTCTGGATTTACTTTTAATGTTTCGGTATCTACTTGAAAATCTTCAATTTGTTGATCTGTCGTAGCGAATGGGTTTAAGCCGATATTTAATGTGCCATTTAAGTTCTCCACTTTTAGTTGATCAAATTTATATTCTACTTTTCCTATAGAAGAGGAGGGACGGCTTTTTAGTTCATCAAGCTCTTCTGTTAATGCTCGTACTTGCGCTTCTAATGCACAGATTGCTTCTTGCTGCTGTTGAAGAACTTGTTGAAGTTGTTGTAGGTAAATGTATATATCTTGATTCACTATGTGAAACCTCCTTTTCAATAGGGAGGGTGTGTATACTTGCTCTATATGTGTATGATAAAAGTGGCTTAAGAAGAACTCATCATCGGTTTAATAGAAATAATTTGTCCTTTGGCTGTTAAGGGACGAAGTGGCTCTGTAAATCCCCCGGTATTGGAAAGCTTAGATAATGCTTTAATGCTACCAGCAGTTCCAATTTGAAAAACGGAAGATGTTGTAATACTTTCAATTTTGATGTTGTTAATGATAATACTTTGCTGTACATAAAAGTTCACTCACGATTCGCCTCCCTTTAGTTTGATCCAATGATAGCTTGATCAATGACGTCTGTATCATTGACTGTCGTCGTATTTTGATAATTGTATACCGAAACGTTTTCACCTACATTAAAAGAACCAGCTCCTGCAAAAGCACGAGAGTAACTAATCGGTCTGATTGCAAATACATCTCCAATATGAAAAATCCCACTTGATCCAATATTAACGATATGAATATGTCCAACCATTGCTGGCATCGCAAACACCTTTCATAAATGAAATTTTTAATGCTGTCATCATGTATGTTCAATGTGAAAAATAAATATTCTTTTCTATTATTGTATGGGCATTTTTATTAAAATGTGTTTTTTTTTAATAAAAGACACACACTTCATTGTGTGTGTTCGTCTATCGTATAAGTTGGGGCGAAATCTTCTTGCAAAAGCCAAACAACATTTAAGAGCCTGTCCAGTTCTTGACTACAATTCACTGTTTTTTGAGAAGTTATTCCATAGCGCTCAGCAAAATACATCATTTTTTCACGTTTTTTTTCAATGGCTTGCTCAAACATAGAATCGGCTCCATCTCTTTATAAATTTTATGTATATATGTAGTACATATTATACAAAAATTCCATAAAAAAGAAATGCATTCGATAAAAAAAGTAAAAATTCTACATTTTATTCCAAAATAGTATTTTGGGTTGTAAAAAATAAAGAATTTTGTAAAAATTAAAATGGATTGGCAGGGTTTTTTTGAAGGAATGCGAATACAATTACAGTGTATGAGTTTTAGGATGGAGAGTGGAAATCGTGCGATTTGTGACGGTGAAGAAGGAAGAAAAAGTATTTGTTGGTATTGTGGATGAGCACGAAGAAAAGGTGCTGCATATGAGAGAAGCACAAAGGCAAAAAGGCGAAAAGATTACAGTTCCTATTACAATGTTAGAGTGTATCGAACAAGGAAGTACCTTTATTGAAAAGGCAACAGAAATTGTAAGCTGGGCAAAAGAGAATGAAACAACAGCATATTATTCCATGCAGGACATTAAAATATTAGCACCTATTCCAAGGCCGAGAAAGAATATTCTTTGCGTCGGAAAAAACTACCGTGATCATGCGATAGAGATGGGCGGAGAAGAAGCCGTTCCGAAAGATATCATGATTTTTACAAAGGCGCCAACGACGGTTATTGGAAACGGGGAGAAAATTCACAGTCATCCGCATGCAACGAATGAACTAGATTATGAAGGTGAGCTCGCAATTGTAATTGGAAAACGTGGAAAACAAATTACGAAAGAGAAGGCACTTGAATATGTTTTCGGCTATACAATTGTAAATGACGTAACGGCTCGAGATATTCAAAGAAAACATAAACAATTTTTCTTAGGAAAAAGTTTTGATACATTTTGTCCAATGGGGCCATATTTAGTTCATAAGTCGGGAATTGAAAATCCAAACGAATTAAACATTGAAACAAAAGTGAACGGGGAAGTTCGTCAAACTTCAAATACTGCAAATATGATGTTTTCGATAGAAGATATTATTTCGATCGTAAGTAAAGGGATGACGTTAGAGCCTGGGGACATCATTGCGACTGGAACACCAGCGGGAGTTGGAAAAGGATTTACTCCGCCAAAGTTTTTGCATGCTGGTGATGAAGTGATAATTACGGTACAACATATTGGAACACTTCAAAACGAAGTTAAATAGTAGTTTCTCCATTTGGCTCATCCCTATATTATTTGCATTTCATAATGCTGAGGAATATTATTTTTTTCCTGAAATAAAATATTTACAGCCGATTCGTATGGAAGAAAGTGCAGGACAAAAACAATATTTTTTCATTGCGTTATGTATATTGACAACTATTGTTTTTCTGCTTGTATGTATTCATACTATATTAAAAAAGAAATTCACACTTTATCTATTACTTGTTACGCAAGCAATGATTTTTATGAATGGGTGGTTTCATGTAGGCGTGGCGATTGTAACAGAAAGATACGTTCCAGGATTGGTAACAGCATTGGTATTGATTATCCCTTTTTCATTGCTTTGGTTTCGGGAAGGGATAAGAAGTGATTGGTGGAAGTTGAAACCTGTGATTGTCTCCTGTGTAGTAGGTGTATTGCTTCTACTTCCGGTTATTGCTGGTATATTACTTTTCTCAAGAATGATTGTTTCATAAAAAACAAGCTGCCTCGTAAAAGGCAGCTTGTTTTGATTAAGATAATACCGCTTTAATTTTTTGGAATGCCCACTCTAAATCTTCTTCAGAGATTACAAGAGGTGGTGCAATGCGGATTACATTTTCATGTGTTTCCTTACATAATAACCCTGATTCTTTTAATTTTTCGCAGTATGGACGAGCAGGCTCGTTCAATTCGATGCCGATAAATAATCCTCTGCCGCGGATTTCTGTAATCATTGGGTTGTCAATTTCTTTTAATTGTCCTACTAATTTTTCCCCTAATTGAAGAGAACGCTCTGTTAATTTCTCATCTAGTAATACATCAAGAGCTGCGATAGAAACAGCACATGCAAGTGGATTACCACCGAATGTAGAACCGTGAGAACCTGGCTCGAATACGCCTAAAATGTCGCGGTTTGCAGCAACGCAAGAAATCGGGAATACACCGCCCCCAAGTGCTTTACCAAGTATGTACATGTCCGGAATTACGTTATCCCAATCACATGCAAATAATTTACCAGTACGGCCTAAACCAGTTTGGATTTCATCAGCTACAAATAATACATTCTCTTCTTTACAAATATCATATGCTTGTTTTAAGAATCCAGCTGGTGGAATGTTAATGCCAGCTTCACCTTGAATTGGTTCTAAAATAAATGCAGCTGTATTTGGTGTAATTGCAGCTTTTAACGCTTCTAAATCACCGTAAGGAATGACAACAATGCCAGGAAGCATTGGGCCAAAGCCGCGCTTGTATTCTTCATTAGATGACATAGAAACAGCGCCCATTGTACGACCGTGGAAGTTATCTTCACAAACGATAATTTCAGCTCTGTTTGCTTCAACTTTTTTCACATCATATGCCCAGCGGCGTGCTGTTTTGATTGCGGTTTCAACAGCTTCCGCACCTGTATTCATTGGAAGTACCATATCTTTATGTGTTAATTTCGCTACTTTTTCGTACCAAGGACCTAATTGATCACTATGGAAAGCACGAGAAGTTAACGTAACACGATTAGCTTGTTCGATTAACGCATTAATAATTTTCGGATGGCGATGTCCTTGGTTTACCGCAGAGTATGCACTAAGTAAGTCCATATAGCGATTTCCTTCAGGATCTTCTACCCAAACACCTTCCGCTTGAGAAATAACGATTGGAAGCGGATGATAGTTATTTGCACCGTATGTGTCTGTTAGTTCGATAATATCTTTTGTTTGAATCATGATTGTTCCCCCTTTTGTTATTACAAGAAGTTTGTAAATACTCTAAATATTATATCATTTAAATTGGAAAAAGCGAAACATTTCCTGAAAAGAAATGGTCGTGGTATCATATAGTGTGAGAAAGTGTGAAAAAGAGGAGGTAGGGATACATGACACACATGCATATTACAGCGTGGGCATTAGGGCTCATTTTATTCTTTGTGGCGTATTCAATGTATACGGCAGGGAGAAAAGGTAAAGGCGTACATATGGGGCTTCGTCTTATGTATATCATCATTATTGTAACTGGTTTCTTACTATATCAAGGCATTATGAAAACAGCGACAGGGAATGTACATATGTGGTATGGCTTAAAAATGTTAGTTGGTGTTTGGGTGATTGCTGCGATGGAAATGATTCTTGTGAAAACGAGTAAGAAGAAACCAGCAGGGGCGTTTTGGGCTCAATTTATTATTGCGCTTGTAGTTGTATTATATCTTGGATTACGATTACCGATAGGTTTTGATCTATTTTAGTAAAGGAAAACCACCTTATTTTACTCGTGATGAGAGAAATAGGGTGGTTTTTTTCATTTCATTGAATATGTAATTCCTCGCCATTCGTTTTTATAAACTTAAATATATTTTTATTACAAGTAGAAAAACGAACGTAATGATGTTGCAGCGAGCAAATCATTTCCTCGTTATCAAATAATAGGAGGTTTACACCTTCACAAGGCTGATCTTTCGGTTGAAACGATAAGAAATTATGGCAATAAATACAGTCATATAGAGAATAATTGAATGACTGCAATGTTTCTGCAAATAATGAAAATGTAGAATCAGATAGTTCTTCTAACCATTCATGATAACTAAGCAGTAATTTTTTGCGAATTCGTATCAATTCTCCATTTTGCAGTGGATGATGTTCATCTGCGATTTTTAATATATTTTGTTCGTAGAATCTTGCTGGCAGCCAATTGTTGTTATATAAAACTTCAAACCCATCTTCAATAATATCATCAAGCAAAAATGCTTCATCATTTTCATCATCAAAGAATATCCACTCATTGTTTATATATTCCACATTCCCAATTGTATGAGCACGTGGCTGATTATACAAAATATGTTTGCGTTGTTTCATTCGTGATTTCTCCTTTTATCAAAGTACTTATTCTTGTTATGGACAGTTCAGTCGTTCTTTATAACTATGGAACCCATAAAGAAAGTTGGGCATAGAATAAGAACATGCTTCATACAGTGAATTTTTTATTCAGGCAGAGAAATTTCGTCTGAATCTTTAGCCCTCACCAATTAGGCATTTACGTGTAGTTGTTTCATCTCGGCCTTTTTGGTTCTATTTGGGTTTTGAACGGAGTAAAGTTATACGGATATAGGATAGGAAGGATGATTTATATGTGCGGGATTACAGGTTGGATTGATTATAAGCGGTCGTTAGAAGGTGAAAGAGAGACGGTTACGAAGATGGCAGAAACACTTGCGAAGAGGGGACCAGATGATACGAATGTCTGGGTAAAAAGGCATGTTGCTTTCGGGCATAAACGGTTAATTGTAGTTGACCCTGAGGGCGGAAAACAGCCGATGACATGTAGGTGTATGAAAGAAGAAGAGAATTACACAATTTGCTATAATGGGGAGCTTTACAATACAGAAGATATTCGTAAAGAATTGCTGAGAAGAGGTTATACGTTTAAAGGGCATTCTGATACAGAAGTGTTATTAGCATCTTATATAGAGTGGAAAGAAGAATGTGTCGATCATTTAAATGGGATATATGCATTTGCAGTTTGGGATGAGAAAAAAGAACAAGTGTTTATTGCACGGGATCGATTAGGTGTCAAACCATTATTTTACAAATATGATAATGGGAGATTATTGTTTGCCTCAGAATTAAAAGCTATTTTAGCTCATCCGGATGTCAAGACAGAAGTTACGACAGAAGGACTATCAGAAGTATTTGGATTAGGACCGTCTCGAACGCCTGGGCATGGTATTTATGGGGGAATGCAAGAACTTCGTCCGGGGCACGCTCTTACATTTTCAAAAGATGGATTATGTATATGGAGATATTGGAATGTTGAAAGTAAAAAACATGAACATTCATTTGAAGAAACAGTAGAACAAGTGCAGTTTCTACTCAAGGATGCGATTACAAGACAATTGGTTTCAGATGTGCCCTTATGTACATTTTTGTCAGGCGGGGTAGATTCAAGTGCCATTACTGCATTTGCAGCAATGGCATATGAAAGAGAAGGGAAAGGAAAATTGCATACGTATTCGATTGATTACGAAGATAATGAAAAATATTTTAAAGCGAATGCGTTTCAGCCAAATTCCGATGCACCGTTTATTGATTTGATGACAGAAACATTCGGTACGATTCATCACCGCTGTGTGATTTCCAATGAACAGTTAGCAGCGTATTTAACAGAAGCGGTACTCGTGCGTGATTTACCTGGTATGGCAGATATCGATTCTTCATTATTATGGTTTTGCCGAGAAATTAAACAGGATTTTGTCGTTGGTTTGTCGGGTGAATGTGCCGATGAAATCTTTGGCGGTTATCCGTGGTTTTACAGGGAAGATGATTTACAATCAAGCGCATTTCCATGGATGCGTTCTACAGAGGCGCGCGAGCAACTTCTGAAGAAAGAATGGCGTAATAAATTAAACTTAAGGGAATATGTACAGCAGCGCTACGAAGAATCGATACAAGAAGTACCGGTTTTAGAAGGAGAAAGTGCAATTGAAGCAAAAAGGCGGCAACTGTTTTATTTAAATATGGTTTGGTTTATGACAACATTATTAGATAGAAAAGATCGAATGAGTATGGGGGCGAGTCTAGAAGTCCGTGTTCCATTTGCAGATCATCGCCTTGTCGAATATGCGTGGAATATTCCTTGGGAAATGAAAATGTATAAAAACCGCGAAAAAGGTCTGTTGCGTAAAGCATTAGAAGGAGTATTACCAAACGATATATTATATAGAAAGAAAAGCCCGTATCCGAAAACACATAATCCGCATTACACAAAAGCGGTCACTGTGTGGTTGGAGGATTTACTAACAGATAAAAATTCTATTTTGCATGAGTTGTTTGATAAACAGCAATTACAAGGATTGATCCAATCAGGAGGAAGTGCATTTCAAACGCCATGGTTTGGTCAGTTGATGACAGGACCGCAGCTATTGGCGCACTTAGCTCAAATTCACGTTTGGTTTAAGGAGTATGGAGTGAATATTAAGGAATAGGGAAAAGCGGCTTACAATTATTGTGAGCCGCTTTTTGCGATTATACAGAGTTCTATCTTTGTTGCTATTAGTCGGTTGGTCGATATCTTTAAAAAACGCTGGTAAAATTTCATTCACCAATTTACACTAACAATCTAGAAAATCGGTTTACAGAGACTGTAAGCCGATTTTGCTATTTCACTTGAATATAAACATATTTATTATATTTTCCATCTTCCGTCGTTGCAGTTAAAACAACGCGCCCGGGTTTCAATGCTTTTACATAAGTTGCACCATTTTGGTTTTCAAGTGCAGCGATGCTAGGGTCACTGCTTTTCCATGTTATGTTTCTATTTGATGCATTTTCAGGAAGAACGGAAGCAGATACAACTTTGGAATCTCCTTGTTTAAGCTGGAAAGATCGTTCGGCTACTGTGATTCCTGTAACAGGCACATGATTTGGTTCAACAGTAACTTTACATGTTGCTACATATTCACCAGTAGCAGTTGTTACAGTGATTGTTGCCATACCAGCTTTTTCAGCAGTGATAATTGCCTTGTCATCCGTTGCTTTTATTGTTGCGATAGTTGGATCATCACTTTTCCAAGTCAATTTTTTATTTGTAACATTAGGATTAATCTTTGCAGTGATTTCAAACGATTCTCCTTCTTTTAAGGTATGTTCCGACTCACTAAGTTTAATGCTAGTTGAGAATGTTTCTAATACATTTTCAGGCACTGTTGCATCCCAAGTTGCTGGTTTGTTTGAGCGTAGTGCTTGCGCGACGATCGCTGCTGTATCCATATTTGTCATTGGGGCAGTAATGGTTGTTTTTGCTGGAATTCCAGGACCATTTGCAGCCCAGAAAATCGTTTTTTCTTCAGGAGATTCTCCGCCGTGACCGTAGCCTTTCCCGCCGTGATCTGTTGTCATAATAATAAGGCTGTCTTCTAGTAAACCAGCGTCACGAATTGCATCTAATACAACCCCTACATTTTTATCTGTTTTTTCAATTTGTTTCACATATGCCGGGCTACCGTAGCCTTGAGAATGACCAGCGCCATCAATATCGTCAAAATGAATGAATGTGACTTCCGTATCTTTTCCGTCCGTTTTAATATAATTTGCGATTTTTGGTGCTAACTGATCATCTCGAACAGACTCTAAGTGAGCACCTACAGATTGTTCGATAATCCCTATATTAATTGGATTCCATGCAGAGAATGAAGCTGTTTTTGCATATGGTCGTTCTTGTTTTAGTACTTTCATAAATGATGGATAAGGTGAGTTTTCAGGATATGCTTGGGATCCTGCGGTTGTATTATTGATATTTGTTTTATCAGGTGTTACCCCATGTAAGATTCCGCCCCAGTTTTGAGCACTAATTGTTGGAGAAAGAGCTTTCGCATTGTAAGTACTTACGCCGCTCTCAATAAAATTTTTAATGTTAGGAGCATTTGCATCTTTGACAGCAATACCAGCTCCGTCTAATCCGATAATAAAGATATGTTTGTACGGATAATTTGTAGATTGTTTTAGTCGTTCCTCAAGAGGAAGTGTATCTTTTTCATCAATTTTTCCGTCTCCATTTACATCAGCGTGCTTAATTTTATTCCAGTTTTGACTATTTTCATCAGATCCAATGTATTGTTTTACAAAGTTTACATCACTTTGTTCGAGCAAACCATCCCGTGTTACATCTAAAGAATTTGTAACAGTTAGTTCTGCATTCGCGACTTTTTTTCCGTCTTCAGAAATAGCTTGAATAGTTGTTTTTCCTATGCTTTTTCCAATTACTTTTACTTTTCCATCTATCGTTTCAACGTTTGCGATGTCTTTATTACTACTTGTCCAAGTTACATTTTTATTTGTTGCATCTGACGGTTTGATATCGGCTTTTACATATGTGTAACCATCAACGTTTAAATGAACAGTTGGTTGGTCAATTGAAATATCAGTAACAGAGATAGGAGGAGCAGACTGATACATCTTTTGCACATCTTCAGCTGTTACGGCTTTTTTTAGAATCGATACTTCATCTAATGCCGCATTGAAGTTGTTTCCGAATAAGTTTCCTTTGCCATCGACACCGATTTTTGTTGTGTAATTCGTATCGATTGTACCTTTCATTTTACTAATATCAATTTGTTTTTCTAACTTGCCATCTTTATAAATTGCAGCATATCCATTACGGTCATGAGAAATTACAATATGATGCCAAGCATTATCAGCAACATTTGGGATAGAAGCATCAAGACGAGAGCTACCAGATGTTTTGAAATTCCAAAGGAGGGATTTATCCTTTAAGCCGATAAACCAGCCTAAATTCCCGCCGCTTTGCCAATCTTTATTTGAAATAATAGCCGGGTCAGCGTTCACACCTGATGATCTCACCCAAAAGGCTACTGTGAAGTTTGTGTTTTCTCCAAATTTTAATTGCGGTGTATCTCCTAAATCGATATAAGAAGCATTTTTCTGTGATGTTGATTTGAAGTTGAGAGCTTTATTTACGCGTCCATCTGTAAAAGAAGGGCTTCCATTTTTATATGAAACACTATGATTGGAAGCGGAACTATCATTGAGATTTTCTTCAAATGATAGCTTCATAATTTCCTCAGAAAGTTGTTCTTGCTGCGCTTGTATTGCTTCATTAGGTGCTTCTGCTAAAACGTTAAATGGAATTGTAGTGGATAGGATTGTACTCATTGTAAGGGTAGAAATCAGTACTGCTTTTTTAATAAAAGGCTGTTTCATTATAATTCCTCCTCATATGCTTGTTAGAATTCAACGGTTATCCCGCATTGACGGACAGTAAGACTGCCACCTCAAAGTTCGGCAAAAGAAAGAAGTTAGGCAGGAGATCAACTGTCCGTAAAAGCCCGATTGGTGAAGGCTAATAATCAGTGGGGATGAAGAGACTCTACACTGATTAAAGTTCCACTTTATCCGTTTGCTTTTCTAAGTTACATAGTAAAGCGCAAATTTTGAGGAATCATAACTGCAATATTGAGAATTTTTTAAGGTGATGTGAAGTTCCACAGTTATTGGGGATCATATACATCTATCAATTCACGACTTATTTTCATTCGAAAAATTTGTGGCAGGGTAGATTTAGAGAATGTTGACCCTCCATCTATTTTTTATCACTCAAAATATAGCGTCTGTAAAGGTTTATTAAAACAAAAGTGTAACGAAAAGGTGATTTTAATTACTGTTAAACGATTTTTGTTTCGGATAGATAAAAAATATTTCATTTTCGTTACAAAAATGTATTGATTATATTAAAACATCGTAATATAATTCTGCTTGTGGAAATAAAAACTAAAATTATTCATTATTTGGGGGATATGGAAAATGAAGAAAACTATTTTGCCAGTTTTAATGTCTGCAATGTTTGTAGTTCCTGCAGTATCTCATGCTGAAAATCAAGAAGCTGTAAAACAACTTGCTCTAAAAGCAGAACAGGCAATGCAGAAAACAGGTTGGGTAAAAGAGGGGAATACATGGTATTTCTATGATCAAAATGGTGTGAAGAAAACAGGTTGGTTAAGTGATGGGGGAAAATGGTACTACTTTGATGGAAACGGAAAAATGAAAACTGGTTATATTGTAGATCAATATGAAGGTTACTTACTAGGAGCAGACGGTGCGATGTATGCCAATAACGGTTGGGTTCAGTATGGTGGAAAGTGGTATTATGTACATCAAGGCGGAAAGCTACACCACGGATTACTTGAATATAATGGGAAAACTTATTTTTTAAATCCAGATAATGGGGAAATGTTTACGAAAGCTTGGATTGGAGAATATCGTACAGGTAACTATTTTCTCGAAGATGGATCCATGGCAATAGGTTGGACTTTAATTGATAATAAGTGGTACTACTTTAATGATAAGGGGCTTAGTTATAATGGTTGGCTAAGCTATAAAGGAAGCTGGTACTACTTTATTGGTGGTAAGATGCAAACAGGTTGGATTGAAGATAATGGGAATTGGTACTATATGAACGCAGACGGAACGATGAAAACAGGGTGGTTAAAAGATAAGGGTACGTGGTACTACTTAAATGCAAATGGCACAATGAAAAGCACAGCAAATGGGTGGAACGAAGGTTGGTTAGATGAAGGAGGAAAGCGTTACATCTTTGATGATAGTGGCGCTATGCGGACAGGGAAATTAGCTGAAGGCGGTACTATTTGGCACTTTAATTCAGATGGTTCAATGGTAACAGGATGGAAACAACTAGACGGTGAATGGTATTACTTTGATGATGAAACTGGTGCAAATAAGCAAGGATGGTTTAGTTATAATGGAAAGTGGTATTACTTTTTTGATGTGATGCAAACAGGATGGATAGAAGATAATGACACATGGTATTACATGAATACAGATGGAACGATGAAAACAGGATGGCTACAAGAAAATGGCGCATGGTATTATTTACAGTCTAACGGTGCAATGGCAACAGGGAAACATTTCATTGATGGAAAATGGTATTCATTCAAAGATAATGGCGCTATGATGTAACGAAAGTTTTTTATGAGTATGTAGGATACTAGATACATATTTTAAGAGATTTTTACAATGAAAGAAGACACTTGTGAGAGTGTCTTCTTTTTCATTATTTAGCAAACACATGATTACCAATTACTGCAACAGTTTGACGCGTGGTAATCCATTTGTCAGTAGAAGTTTTTGGATTATAGAAATAAAGCCAATCAGAATCACTTCCTTTCGTAGAGATTGCTTCCTCTACTGCCATTCTTGCTTCATGGGTTGCTGGTTGATTAATCCTTCCATCTGTAACCGGAGTAAAGGCATAGCCATATTTAATAGGTTCATAAATTACATCGGTAATTGTATTTGGAAATTCTGTTGAATTAACGCGATTTAATATAACTTTTGCCACTGCAACTTTCCCAGCGTAAGGCTCTCCTCCGGCTTCGGCAGTAACCAAACGAGCCATTAAGTCCATTTCTTGTTCTGAAATGCCTGTCGTAATGATTAAGTGTTGACCTGCATAAATTCGGTCACCGTTTGTATGGTTAGCTTGTTTAATGGCTTGTATGGATACATTGTATCGTTTTGCGATAGCTCCTAATGTATCCCCGCGTTGAACTTGATAAACAGCTTGAGCTGAATGATTGGAAACTGCTACATCTTTTTGCGATGTAGATTCGCTTGAGGAAGGCGAGAATGGAATGGTTAACTGTTCTCCAATATAAATTCGATCATTCGTCTTATGATTCGCTTGTTTCATTGCCTGAACTGAAACTCCATATTGGTTACTAATATCCCAGAGAGTGTCATTCTTTTTAACAGTATAAACCGTTGCGGCATCGGCCACTCCTTGATTAGATACGAGTGTAATTGTTGCAGCAGATATAGGCAGCAAATGTTTCATCTTATGTAACTTCATCGAAAAAAACCTCCTGAAAATCGTTGAGATAGACTTAATTTGAATATAAATGCATAAATTCGTATAATTATTGCTAATTTATGGTTAAGTCATTTATATACTAACAAATTGAAAGAGTATCGTCATTAATTGTATATCAATATTTAAACGATATAATTGAAGTCGAATATTGCAATGGGATTATATACCACTAATTATTTGTATACATCTTTTATTCATTTTATTGTGATTTTATAATATTAAACTTAGTGAGTCTTATACCATTCGTTTTCGTAGCTGCACCTAAGGAAAGATGAAATATATGTGGAAACTTGGTGTCTCTATTCATTAATCCGCCGCTTTGACGATTGGTCGTCTTGTATAAAGACGCTACCGAATTTCTAAATTGTTGTATCCTTTTTGTTGAATGAGAGGAACTGTTTTTGTTAGGTCAGAAATAGTAGAATTCCCCACTTCAAGATTATGTAGAGGTAGGAATCAATTGTCCGTAAAAGCCTGATTGGTGAGGGCTAATAATCAGTGAAGGGGGAAGAAAGCCTCCAATGATTAAAGTTTCACTTTATGTTAAAATCAAATAGAAAATCGTGCGATAAGGGGATAGTGAAGCGCATATCAAAGTATAAATATCAAACTTGGAAAAATTAAATAAATCAATCCTCGATAATTAGTAGGATGTTGAAAGAGAAAATAATTTCAAAAGAAAGGAGATATTTTAATATGACAACTTCAGAAAAAAATGTAAGGATTTGCGATAAAGGACACAAATATTATAAAAGTAGCGATTGTCCGACCTGCCCGACTTGTGAGAAAGAACGCAAACCTGATCATGGATTTCTTTCTTTACTATCGGCACCAGCAAGACGAGCGTTGGAACACAATGGAATTACTTCTTTGCAACAACTATCAACATATAGTGAAAAAGAGATTTTACAATTTCATGGTATGGGACCAGCATCTTTACCTAAACTTAGAACTGCTTTGCAGGAGAGTGGGTTATCATTTAAAAATTAAATGCCGAGAACGAGTATACTTACAGAAATGTATAATATGACTACCGAAGTATTAAAAATAAGACACATGAATAAAATGCCTGGCTTAATTGTAGCTTTAAAATAAAGTTTGAACAAATTAATGAGAATGGCGCTGATAAAAGACAAATAGAAAGAGCATGTTTTGAAAAAAGATTAATCAAAATATGCTCTTATTTCATTTAATTGCTCAAATGTTTTATAAAAAGTTTGATTCATTCACTGTTCCTTATTCTACTAACGCGCCATCTTAAATTTCCATTATTTCCACAATTAGTTATTCAGGAATATGTCCCGATACATAAAGAATGAGCACAATTCTTGCTGCAGAATTGCACCCGAGTACGGAAGTTCCTTTTTTAGGAGGAATTGTTTAACCCCTTAAGCTCATCAAAATCTGCCGGTCTACAAACCGAATTTCTAAATATAATTTCCAATCACACCTCATGAACTGACCTAGGGTCTCCAATCAGCTAGTTTTCTTTACCTACTTGGTGAAAGCTGCTCTCCAGCTGTAATTTTTCAGTATGAACGAACATATTTGCTGCGGGCATTTGTACTTGATTCTCATGGAATATAGACATAAGTTCAAACCTTACTTGCCTAGAAGTTTCAAAATACTCCTCAGGTTTAACCGAACCTATAATACAAAATTCGTACCCAACATATTTAAGACTTGGATTTAAGTCTGTAACACCAATATAGTGAAATGATTCAACAGCCTCGTCCTCTATCCTATATAGGCTTTGATCCAATTTTTCATTGCAGATAACACATACTTTTTCTAACAATTCCTTTATTCTTGTAGGATTTTCCTGATAACTTACCGTAATCCGTTCAATAACCCGCATCCAGCCTTTATTAAAATTTTGTATCGTTCTAATCTCTCCATGTGGGATGGTAAGGAGTTTTCCCGACCATTCACGAATTTGCATAAAGCGAATACTGATTTCCTCAATGGTACCTGAACTTGTTCCGTTAAAAGTAACAAAATCGCCGACACGAAACTCTTTGTCCGTTAATCTTGCGAACCCTAATATAACATCTTTTAGCATCTGTTGTGCAGCAAAACCAACGACAACTCCGGCAATCCCTGCGCCTGCAAGAATACCTTTTATATCTACAAATTGACTAATTAGATAAATAACAAGACTGATTAAAATTCCATACCTAAAAATTGACCGAATTACACTTTGAATCGTCTGTTCTACTTCTTCGTCAAAAAAACTTGACTTCCTAAAAAACCAATCAATAATACGGTTTATGACAAAGGAAAAAGTCATAAGGATCAAAGCAAATAGTATAAATCTTAAAAGTAAAAACTCCCTTACATAATTAAAAAATTCCTCAGTAAAAGTTAATAAATTCATCCATCCACTTCCTTAACTATGTATTTTGATTTTTATTCCCAGTTCATCTTCAACAACATCACCCTTTAACGAAACAACTTATTGTCACTCAACAGTTCCTTAATCGATCTTTCAATTCCAGATGTTCTTTTCCTTTTTACTATAAATATACCCCTTTAGATTATCTAAAGGGGTATAACGGTGCAATTTTTTTTAAAAAAAGTACGACTTTATTTCAAATCCACATTAATTTAAATCCAGGCGTTTTTTATACGCTAAATGTCCTGTTATGTCCTATGTCATTTCTATTGTGATTTCAGGCATGATGTCTTCTCAGTTTATATTTTATCCCGCTACTTTAGGGCAGTAATACTCCCATCTCAAAATTCGGCGGGAGCAAAGAAGTTAAGTGGGCGATAAACTGCCCGTAAAGGCCCGATTGGTAAGGGTTAATAATCAGTGGGGGATGAAGAACCCCCCCACTGATTAAAGTTTCACTTTATGAGTAGCATGCACCGATAGCAATCCTATATCATATTCGTTTTATATAGATAGAAGCAAACCAGAATATGACAAGAGATATTAAATAAATTGTCAAATAAAATTAAAAATCATATTATAAATAATACTTATTTATAATTATTATTTTGACGTACTCATTATCAATTGTTATACTGGAAACAAATGTTCTTGAAAAAGATTCTCATTTCCGATATTGGGGTGAATATAGATGAATAAGAAGAAAATAGGTTTACTTGTGATGGCGTATGGAACGCCAGAGTCATTAGAAGATGTGGAGGCGTATTATACGCATATTCGTCACGGACGTAAGCCATCTCAAGAAGCGCTTGACGATTTAGTGGGACGCTATAAAGCGATTGGTGGTATTTCGCCACTAGCGAAGATTACAAAGGAACAAGCTAGAAAATTAACAAATGAGTTAAATAAACGTTTTTCAGAATTTGAATTTGTATGCTATTTAGGATTAAAGCATATCGCTCCATTTATTGAAGATGCTGTAGAAGAGATGAAGCAGGACGGTATTGAGGAAGCAATTAGTATTGTGTTAGCGCCTCATTATTCAACGTTTAGTATTAAAGCATACAATGATCGTGCTCGAAAAATTTCTGAAAGTATAAATGGTCCCGCTATAGAACCGATTGAACAGTGGTACGACGAACCGAAGTTTATTGCATATTGGGCAAACGAAATCAAAGAAACATTTACTAGAATTGCAGATAGGGAGAAAGCTGTTGTTATTTTTTCGGCGCATAGTTTACCAGAAAAAATTATTGCAGCGGGAGACCCATATGTGAAGCAACTCCAGCATACAGCAGATTTAATTGCTGAAGCAGCAGGTACCCAGCATTATACAATCGGCTGGCAAAGTGCAGGAAATACACCAGATCCATGGATTGGACCAGATGTACAGGATGTAACGAAAGAGTTACATGAAAAGCATGGTTATGAATCTTTTGTATACTGTCCTGTTGGTTTTGTAGCAGAACATTTAGAAGTGCTGTATGACAATGATTATGAGTGTAAAGTTGTGACTGATGAATTAGGTGTATTCTATTTCAGGCCAGCTATGCCGAATGCGCAAGATTCATTTATTGATTGTTTAGTAGAAATTGTTTCCAAAAAATTGAATGAAATAATTGACAAAAAAGTAATTTTGAATAATAATTAATTTATAATAATTTTAAAAAAGTAATTATTATCATGAAATAATAGGAGGTTCCCCTGATGAATCCAAATAATCGCTTAACAACAAACCAAGGTGCTCCAGTAGGAGACAACCAAAATTCTCGTACAGCTGGTCGCCGTGGACCGGTATTATTAGAAGATTATCATTTAGTAGAAAAGCTTGCTCATTTTGATCGTGAACGTATTCCTGAGCGTGTCGTACATGCGCGTGGTGCGGGTGCTCATGGTGTTTTCGTAACGAAAAATAGCATGAAGCAATATACAAAAGCAGCATTTTTACAAAACGCGGGAACAGAAACACCTGTATTCGTTCGTTTTTCAACGGTTATCCATGGGCAAGGCTCTCCAGAAACAGCTCGTGATCCACGTGGATTTGCTGTGAAGTTTTATACAGAAGAAGGAAACTATGATATCGTTGGTAACCATTTACCTGTTTTCTTCATTCGTGATGCAATTAAATTCCCTGACATGGTGCATTCTTTAAAACCAGCACCAGATACAAATATTCAAACGCCAGATCGTTACTGGGACTTTATGACATTGTCTCCAGAGTCTACACATATGATGACGTGGGTATTCTCTGATTACGGAACTCCAGCAAACTATCGTCAAATGGAAGGTTTCGGAGTACATGCATTTAAATGGATCAATGCAGAAGGTAAAATTGTTTATATTAAATATCATTGGAAACCACAGCAAGGTATTCGTAACTTAAGTGCAAAAGAAGTAGAACAAGTGCAAGGAAAAGACTTTAACCATGCAACTCGTGACTTATTTGATGCGATTGAAAAAGGGAATTATCCAAAATGGGATCTTCACGTACAAGTGATGCAACTGGATGAAATGGATTCTTTAGACTTTGATCCGTTAGATCCAACAAAAGTATGGCCAGAAGATCGTTTCTCATTAATGGAAGTAGGAACAATGACATTGAATCGTAATCCGCAAAACTTCTTTGCAGAAGTAGAACAAGCGGCGTTTACTCCAAGTGCAACTGTACCTGGCATTGAACCGTCTGAAGATAAATTATTACAAGGACGTTTATTCTCTTATCCAGATACACAGCGTTACCGTCTTGGGGCGAACTATTTACAAATTCCTGTAAACTGCCCGTATGCAGCTGTTCGTAATCAACAACGTGATGGTGCAATGCAAATGAATCAACAACCATCAACAATTAACTACGAGCCAAGTCGCCATGCGGAAAACCCAGTTGAGGATCCAGCATACCGCGACTCAACTATGAAGCTTGAAGGTTATGTATCTCGTGAAAAAATCGATAAACCAAACGACTTCAAACAAGCAGGTGAGCGTTACCGTTCATTCTCTAAAGAAGAACAAGACAACTTAATCACCAACTTAACAAACGACTTAAAAGATGTGCATGAACAAACAAAATTACTTGCAATTTGCAACTTCTTCCGTGCAGATCAGGAGTACGGTATGCGTTTGGCGAAAGCTTTAAACGTTGATATTTCAGCGTATGTAGGAAAACCTGCGAAATAAAAAACATTTTTAATTCTCTTTTATTCTCAAATTTAAATTGCGATATGTATCTATAAATATAAAAAGGCGACTGATTTTTTGCAGTCGTCTTTCATTTTTGTTTATGTGTAGATGATTTATAATTAATAATCTTCTTTTCTCAAGCATTTATTAGTAAAAAGCTGTGTTATTTAAAGGGGGGAGATATCGTTGAACAAGAAAAAACAAATTGGTTGCTATGCACCTCTTGGATTATCTTGTCAACCTATATATCCTCCATATCCACCCCCGCCAAATCCAGAGTGTGAACTCGTTTCTAATGAATTTTCAGGGAATTTTCTTGTGAGGATGGGCAAGTACAAAGTTTAGAACTATGGAAATTTGATGGAAAATACAGTCTCTGTATACAATAGCTCAAACAGCACAGATCCTGTCAAGATTGTTATTAACGGTATATCTACAGCAACTTTAGTTGTTTTACCTGGCAATACAACTTCTTTTACAGGAACAGAGTTTCAATCTGTTGTGATGATAGACATCCCGAATGCTTCTCTGTCTTATTTAGAGGGGAAGTATTGCTGTCAATTTACATATTGTCACTCAAAAAGTAATCGCATTTAATGTTCTTGTTTGAGCGGTAACCGTAATGGAACCAGCTCCTATAGATCTTTGAGAAAAATTCACAACAACCGTATACGTATTTGTTCCAAGCAATGTATTGTTATCAACAAATGATATTGGAATCACATCTGTTTGCGTGACAGTTGCTAGAAGGGAAAGTGTTCCTCCTAGCTGGTATGTCTCTGTTATTAATGGAGTTCCGTTTCGTTGTAATTGAATCGTAATACCGCATTGAAATACAACTGCGATTAAGGTTTGAAGTACCACTTGTAACTGTAAGGTCCCATCTATTTTTACTGGCTGTAAACTGTTTGTTGTTGTAACAGGTAATGTTAATACAGTTGTATCTGTTGCAAATGGAATTGCTACATTTCCAGTAACAATTTGTAAAGTACACGTTTGTCTGATTGCTATTATTATTACAATTAGATAAACCATTGCAGCTTAGTGAACCACAACAATTGCAACAACCCATACAAATCTTCCCTCCTTTCTCTATCGTTATTTTTTAAATAAAATATAAATTTCTAGATAAAGAAAGTATGCCAGCTTTGGCATACTTATCGTTGTTATGAAAGCGAATAGCGGCTTGTAATACAAATTTCGCCTTGATGAACGCCGGCTCCGGTTGTTGTAACGCGGATTTGGTTAAAACCGCGCTCTGTAAAGGCAGAGCTACTTTGAGCTGAAATCGTTAGTGTATCAACCACTGTAGCGCCGTTTAAAAAGTCTACTGTAACCGGGTTTGATCCAGCATCGTATTTTATATATCCGGAAGCAAAAATCTCTTGCGCAATATTATTAGCGTATATAATGGTCGTTCCGGTTCCAGTCACACTCCAAGTACTGCAAGCCTGATCTTGAACAAACACTTTGCTTGTACAACAAGAAAGTGCTGAACAACTAGTCTGTATCATTTGTTACATCCTCCCATTCTTTATGAAATTGCATACCGTGTTGTAATACAAAATTCACCTTGATAGGTACCTGGAGTTGCGACTGGTAAAGTAGTTTGAATACGATCAAAACGACGATAGGTAAATGCTACGCTCGTTCCTGTAGTAAGTGTTAAAGTATCAATAGTCCCGCCGGCCGCATCGAGAATTAATACTGTTATAGGCCCTGGCCCGACGTCGTACTTAATGAAACCTGTACCGACGATATTTTGATTTATATTATTATTATAAAGAGTTAAAGTCAACCTGTAACTGTGGTACCAGACCAGGGACTACAAACCTTATCTTGAACATAATTTTTTTCGGGGCAACAACTTAAAGCTGTTACTGAGCAATTACACGACATAGTTCTTCCCCTTTCCTTATCACCTTTTGAATTCTATATATGTTTATGTCCATGGTTTTCTTTTGCTTGTGCAAGTACCTGTTTTGTATTTGTGACATTTTTGATTTATTAGTAGTGGGGAGTTTTGGTGATTTCTAGTTATATCTTTTAAATGCTTTACAGTGATTTTGAATACTGATCTGTTTTTTCAATCTGTTCTTTGATGCGAAAAATAAAACCTAATAATTATGTATATAAATTTTATGTTTTTCAAGTTAAATTTAAAAAATGAATTTATATATTGGTAGATTACCTACAGGTTGATTAATCTTTAGCAACCTTAAATAAGACAACTGATTTTCAGGCGCTTTGTATTTTAAAATATCTATAAGAACTTTATTTCTTTGCTACATCTTTTACTTTCTCAGTTTTAATTGGGATATCGATCTTAATGGTAAATATCTACATATATGTTAAAAACACATAGACATCCCTGCAAAGGAATATAATGCAAGGAATACTTTTGCAGAGGAGAGAAGAGATGCCTAAGAATAGGAACAATCAATTAACCACTGAGCAAATGATTAGTATTATTAGAAATGGTCTTGAAAACTCGCAATCCCCTAAACATATTATTGTTGTTGGTGCGGGAATGGCTGGACTTGTTGCAGCCTCTTTATTAAAAGGCATCGGGCATAAAGTCACAATTCTTGAAGCGAATGATAGATTGGGTGGACGTGTTCATACTTTGCGCTCTCCTTTTAGTAATGGATTATACTTTAACGCAGGACCAATGCGTATTCCTAATACGCATTCTTTAACTTTAGAATATATTAAAAAATTCATGTTACCCACAAATTTATTTATTAATAGAACTCCGCTAGATATTATTTACGCAAATGGTGTTCAAACACGTCTCAACATGTTTGAACGGAATCCGAGTATTTTGAAATATCCAGTTGTCCCTAATGAAAGAGGGAAAACTGCTGAGGAACTGTTGCTTTTCGTCATACAACCTATTATCAATTTTATTAAACAAGATCCGGAGAAAAATTGGCCACTGCTAGAAAAACAATTTAGAAAATATTCGTTGGGTTTTATCTTAAACTCCTATTTTTCAAACGGTGCAATAGATATGATTGGTGTACTTCTTGATATGGAAGCGTATATGGGGATGTCCTTTGTTGAAGTTTTACGGGAATCCATATTTTTCACATCGACAACTCATTTTTATGAGATAACAGGTGGCATGGATCGATTACCTCAATCATTTCTACCGCAATTAAAAGAAAATATTTTGTTCCATCAAAAAATGACCAAAATCGTTCAGGAAAAAAACAGTGTAACCATTCATTCTATTCATGAACAAACCTCAGGGTATTCCGCGATAACAGGGGATCTCGCTATTATAACCGTCCCATTTTCAGCTTTGCGATTTGTGAAAGTCGAACCGTATGATTCTTTTTCATATAATAAACGAAAAGCAATTCGTGAACTCAACTATATGGCCTCAACCAAAATCGCAATCGAGTTTAAAAGTAGGTTTTGGGAAAGAGTAGGTCAATATGGTGGTAAATCTATAACTGAACTACCAATTCGGTTTACCTATTATCCAAGCTATGGGATTGGTACAAGAGGGAATGCGGTGATTTTGGCAAGTTATACATGGGCGGATGAAGCTTTAACATGGGATAGCTTATCTGAAAAAGAGCGAATTCGATACGCCTTAATGGATTTAGCAGAAATTTACGGAAATCAAGTTTATTTTGAGTTCGTATCAGGTGCTTCCTTTAGTTGGGGGCAAAATCCTTATTCTTGTGGAGCTTTCACGGCTTTCGAACCGGGACAGGAATTAGAGCTGTATCCTTATATTCCTACGCCTGAAGGAAGGGTACATTTTGCTGGTGAACATACGACACTTACCCATGGGTGGATGCAAGGAGCAATTGAATCAGGAATACGGGTTGCGTATGAAGTGAATAACTTGCCGAACGTACCATAACTTGGATCATCGATAGTTGAAAAGGTTTTTGTAAGTGATAAAGACATAAGTGTAAAAACCTAAAGAGGTGAATAAATGGGGGGAAAGTTCTATTCTTTGGTGATATAGGAATTGATGATGCGGTAGCACTTATATTTACATACTTAACCGACAAAATTGATATTGTTGGGATTGTTGCTGACTATGGTAATGTATCCCGTGAAATTGCGGCCCGAAATGTTCGATATTTAGCAGGGAAAATTGGAAAAATGGATATTAAAATTATGGGTGGTGCACAAAGATCAATGACTGGAGAAGCTCCAGTCTATTACCCTGAAATTCATGGCTTTCATGGATTAGGGCCAATCGTTCTACCTTCAGACATACCAGCTGAAGAATTAGAAAATTTCTTTGGAGTTATAGAGATTATTGAAAGATATAAAGAGGAAATTATTATTGTTAATACTGGAAGGTTAACTTCGCTTGCTACGATGTTTATTCTGTACGGAGATTTAATGAAACAAATAAAATCTTATTATATTATGGGTGGGGCTTTTTTATATCCTGGAAATGTTACTCCTGTATCAGAAGCAAATTTTTATCAACGGTCAAAACACAAGGTTTAGAAACATGAAAAGACTGCAAAGCTTTCTTAAAAAAGCACTTTGCAGCCTTTACGCTTCAACGTAAAAAAGACCGTCAATGACGATTATTCTTGCTCAATTAAAGCTACCCTTCAGTTCAAGAAAAAGAAGTATGAATCAATCTGAATAAGGTTTTATCTCTCTAGCTCCTAAGATTTTTCCTGATCTTGCATCAACCTCTACAAGGAATCTTTTGTTATCTTCTGTTGAAATATAGAATTTATAAAACATTACTCCATATATTAGAGACATTTTTACACGTTCAACATTTCCAGGTACTTGTTTAAGGGCTATACCTTGAGCATAATCCATCGTTAATATTCTTTCATACACTTAAAATTCCTCCTTAAATTTTTTTTTGAAATATATTATGAAAAAAAGAAAAAAGTGCTTGTACTAATAAACCAGAGTGACAATTTTTTACTTGCATACTATTAGGGGCCCTGACGACAAAACGCATATATTATACGCTAAGGGCTGCTTTGACCAATAACGAATATTTTTGGTGATTTATCCCGCACTAACGGGCAGTAATACTCCCACCTCAAAATTCGGCGGGAGCAAAGAAGTTAGGTGGGAGATAAACTGCCCGTAAAGGCCCGATTGGTTCAACTAATAATCAGTGGGGGATGAGGAAAACCCCCACTGATTAAAGTTTCACTTTATAGGGTACAGTTCAAAAAAGAGACAACCCTTTTTTTATTGTACAAGTTATATATTTTAAAATGTATCACTTAGCCTCTTTCTGTATTGCCACTTCACCTAATGATTTCTCGCTATACTCATAAGCCTTCTCCCCATGCATCGAAATATCGAGTCCCAGTTGTTCCTCGTGCTCATGTACGCGAACAGGAAGGAAGAAGTTAATCGCTTTAATAATGGCGTATGTCATGATAATTGTAAAAGCGTATGTTGCCCCAATTGCGACAAGCTGCTTCCAAAGAAGCACGGCATTTCCGTAAAATAATCCATCAGCGCCACCGCTATTTACAGAAGTAGTTGCGAATAGTCCAGTTGCAATACCGCCCCATGTACCACCGATACCGTGACATCCGAATGCATCAAGTGCGTCATCATATCCAAGTTTATGTTTTAAAAAGAAGACAGCTCCGAAACATAGAACCCCTCCAATCGCTCCGATTAAAAGGGCGGAGAACGGAGTGACAAATCCGCAAGCTGGCGTAATCGCAACGAGTCCAGATACGGCCCCGCAAGCTGCTCCCATTACAGTCGGTTTTGATTGGAAGAACCATTCTGCTAAAATCCATGTTAAAGCAGAAGCTGCTGCGGCGGTATTTGTATTAATGAATGCAGTGAGTGCTACGTCGTTTAGTGTAAGGGCACTACCAACGTTAAATCCGAACCAACCAAACCATAATAAGCCTGCGCCTAGAAGTGTAAATGGTAGATGGTGAGGGGAAGGGCCGTTTATGTCTTTTCGTTTACCTAGGAAAATGGCTAATACAAGTCCAGCAACCCCGGATGTGATATGGACAACGTTACCACCAGCGAAATCTAATGCGCCGAGTTCGCGAAGCCAGCCGCCAACGCCCCATACCCAGTGGGCAACTGGATTATAGACGATTGTCGTCCAAAGAAGAATGAAAATAAGAAAAGCAGAAAATCGCATTCGTTCAGCAAATGCTCCTGAAATTAACGCTGGAGTTAAGATTGCAAACATAAGTTGAAACATCATAAATAAATTGTGTGGAATAGTAGCGGAGTAGTCTGGATTTGGTGCGTAGGTTACGTTTTGTAAGCCGAACCAATCTAATGTACCAATGATGCCGTTCCAATCTGGGCCGAATGATAAAGAATAGCCGATAAAAATCCATTGAATTGAAACAATCGCCATTGCGCTATAGCTGTGCATGGTTGTACTCAGTACATTTTTGCTACGAACCATCCCGCCGTAAAAAAGTGCCAAACCTGGCGTCATAATCATAACCATTACTGTCGCTAAAAATAAAAATACAGTATCTCCCATATTCATTCTTTTCCCCTCCTATAATGTTATAAAATATTACATTTAATGTTATGATTCATATCATATTCAATAACTAATAAAAAATCAACATATTTTTCAGAAAGTTTTAAATTTTATGTGAGTAAATCTAACATAGATTTTATGTAAGTGCGGTTTGTTCGGAAAATTGATATACTATTCTTACAATTAGAGAGAAGTTGGGGGATATTATGTGGAAAAGAGGAGTGTTCATTTGTTTTTGTATGATATTTGCTTTTTTGGCGCCTATGCATACACTAGCGGAAGAAAAAAGAAAGTGGCAAGATGAAGTGATCTATTCTATTATGGTGGATCGTTTTAACAATGGAGATGCAAAAAATGATAAACAGCTTGATGTCGGAAATTTAGAAGGATACCAAGGGGGAGATATACAAGGGATTATAAAGCGAATAGATTACATAAAGGACATGGGATTCACCACGATTATGCTTTCGCCAATTTTTAAAAGTAAAACGTATGATGGACATGATACGGTTGATTTTAAAAAGGTGAATGAACATTTTGGATCACTGCAAGATGTAAAACAGCTCGTGCAGGAAGCGCATAAACGAGATATGAAAATCGTGTTGCAGTTTGTTATAGAAAAAGAAGAAGCTGTGCTGATTGAATCGATACGATGGTGGATGAAAGAAGTAAATGTAGATGGAAGTTATCTTATACATAGTAAAGAAATATCTCGCGCCTTTTTAAATGAAGTAAAACAAAGTGTTCAAGGAATGAAAAAAGATTTCCTCGTTATAACTGATGGGGAAGAGGGGATACATAATGAGTATTATAAGCATATAACAGATGTTTTCACGAAATCGGATACGTCTATTAAACCGCTTTATGACGCGAGTTTAATAGAAAATGAAAAAATGACAAGTACTTTTGTAGATAATCAAGATAAGAAGCGGTTTGTCAGAAGTGCGAAAGAGAACGGATACTATCCGCCGTCGCGTTTGAAATTAGCGCTTGCGTATTTATACACATCACCAGGGCTGCCGATTGTCTACTACGGAACGGAAATCGCGCTTGATGGTGGGGATGTACCAGATAATCGCCGATTAATGGATTTTAAAACGGATGAAAAGTTTTTACAGTATGTAACGAGATTAGGAGAGCTGCGTCAACAGTTATCATCTCTCCGTCGCGGTACATTTGAGTTGTTATATGATAAAGCTGGAATGAGTGTGCTAAAAAGGAAGTATAAAGATGAAGTGACACTGATTGCGATTAACAACACAAAAGAGACACAAAAAATTTCGTTTTCGGCAAATGAGATAGGGGGAAATAGAGAATTAAAGGGATTATTAGAAGATGAAATCATTAGAGAAGAAGGTGGGAATTATTATCTCATATTGAAGCGAGAAGAAGCAAATGTATATCAAGTGAGAGAAAAAACAGGAGTGAACTGGCTTTTTATTTCTTTATTAGTTGGTGTAAATGTACTGTTTATTGCGTTTTTAATTGCGGTAAAGAAACGGAAGAAATCATAAGAGTGGATATGTTTTGATAGGGCGTGTATTGTGTATAGCAATGAAAACAAAAGCGGATTTGAATTCATTCTCTCCTTTTGTTTTCGCGTGTCAGGGGGCGAAAAAAGGCCCTGACCGCTTCTATGCAAGGTCGGATGCTCGCTCCTGCCTAAAAAGAAAGGTTTTTCATTAATAGTTCACATATGAGCTAAAAGAAAAAATCCTCCGAGTAGAGGATTTTTTTCTTTTAGCGATAGTTGATGAATTGTACATCAATTGGTAAATCAGCACCACGAATCGCTGAAATGACTGCTTGTAAGTCATCGCGGCTTTTTCCAGTAACGCGTACTTGATCATCTTGTACTTGTGTTTTTACTTTTAATTTTAAATCTTTAATGATGTTGTTGATTTTCTTAGCGTTATCTTTGTCGATACCTTGTTGCAGTGTTGCGCGTTGACGTACTGTGTTACCAGCAGCGCTTTCTACTTTACCGTAGTCTAAGTTTTTAATTGGTACTTCGCGTTTAACTAGTTTTGAAATAAGAACGTCTTTTACTTGCTCTAATTTAAATTCATCATCAGAAGTTAAAACGATTACTTCTTTTTCTAATTTAATATCACTTTTGCTTCCTTTAAAATCATAGCGATTTTGAATTTCTTTTAACGCAATGTTAATAGCATTTGTTACTTCTGGTAATTCTACTTTTGAAACGATGTCAAAAGAACTATCTTTTGCCATAGTAAGCACCTCCAAATTAAATTCCAACTCCTATTATAGTTAATTTTGGTCAGTTGGACAAATAAAGGAAAATTCGTGTTATAATGAAGCTTTCTTTGGAATGATAAACATATAACTTTATATATAGAAGGGAATTAAAATATATGTATTTACAACCAGGATCGATTGAACAGGTAACTGTTTTACGCGAAACGGAAATTGGATATATGGTCGGATTTGATGATGAAGAGGGCTATGAAGAAGTATTTCTACATAAAAACGAAGTAGCGGGAGAAATCGAAGAAGGCGATGAGATTGATGTATTTTTATACCTTGATCATAAAGAACGAATTTCTGCCACAATGAAGACGCCGATCATTACAGTACATGACTGGAACTGGGTAAAAGTTGTAGAAGTAAAACCTGATCTAGGTGTATTCGTTGATATCGGTGTTTCTAAGGATATCTTAATCCCAGCTGATGAGTTTCCGATTTATACGCCGGTTTGGCCAGAAGAGGGCGATGAATTATATTGTACATTAAAATTAACAAATCGTGGTCGTTTAATCGCTCTTCCAGCAAGAGATTCAGATATGCAGGAGATTATCGTAGATGCAACACCATCTATGCGTAATAAAAATGTGAACGGACGCGTGTATCGCTCGCTTCAAGTTGGTTCATTTGTATTAACGGATGAGCATTTCCGTGCCTTTTTACATCATACAGAAAGAAAAGAACAAGTTCGTATTGGCGAGCGTGTAACAGGCCGTATTATTGATGTGAAAGATGATGGTACGATTAATATTTCACTTCTTCCGCGTAAAGAAGAGGGAATGGAAGATGATGCTGCGGTAATTTATGAGTATATGGAGACACGTGGCGGAGCAATGCCATTTTGGGATAAGAGTTATCCAGAAGATATTAAAGAACGTTTTAATATGAGTAAAGCAGCGTTCAAGCGTGCGCTTGGTAAGTTGATGAAAGAAGAAAAAGTTTATCAAGAAGAAGGATGGACTTACTTTAAAAAATAAAAAATCAGAACAGGCATATGCCTGTTCCGATTTTTTATTGTTGTTGCTGTTCTGAAAGACGAGAGAATGTATCTTTCAAATCACTATCTTTTACTTTAATATCAGCTTTTTTGAATTCATCTAACAATATTTTTTGACCGGCAGTTTGATCTGCTAAGCGCTGTTCTTCCAGATCCTTACGAATAGAATCTTTTACTTCATCATATGGTTTCAATTCTTTTTTATCAGTCAATTTAATAATGTGATAGCCGTTTGATGATTTGACAGGGGCGCTAATTTCACCGACCTTTAATTTATAAGCAGCTTTTTCAAATTCAGACACCATTTTACCTGGGCCGAAGTATCCAAGGTCTCCGCCGTTTTCTTTTGAACCTGGATCCTGGGAGTGTTGTTTTGCTAACTCTTCGAATGATGCACCTTCATCTAGTTGTTTCTTAATGTCATTTGCTGTTTTTTCATCATTTACTAAAATGTGACTGGCCTTAATTTCAGGTTTATAGTTTGCTTTTACATCTTTATCTGTAATGCTCTTCTTAATGGCTTCGTTCATTGCTAATTTGAATCTAATTTGATTTTTAAAGTCATCTTCATCTTTTAGTCGGTTACTTTCTAATACTACTTTAAATTGATCACCAAATTGCTCTTTTGCTTTTTTAAACTCTTTGTCAACTTCATCATCAGATACTTTATATTTTTTTGTAATGATATCTTGTGCCATCATTTCATATAGCATATCTTTTCCGTACCGTTCTTTTAATTGTTTGTCAAAATCACCTTTTGTAATGGTTGAAACTTTTGACGTTGCAATTTCCTCTGAGCTATCTTTTGCGCCACAAGCAGATAGCATTAACGTTCCGAGCGCAGCTGTAACCATTAATAATTGTTTTCCTTTCATACGAACACCTCATCTAATTATGTTGTTGTTATTGTAAAATAGTGAAGTGAACATGAAGTGAAATTGAGATGTTTTTTGTGAAATGAAAAAGTACATCAACAATCTTGTTGATGTACGAACGAATTAAAGATGATCTGTTTTTTTAGAATAGGTACGTTTTCCTTGCTGAATATTTTTTTGTTCCTGTTCATTCTTTAGTGCGCGCTTTGCATTATTATCTCGTGCTTTTTTATCATTATCGCTCGTATGTGGCATACGTATCAACTCCATTTCTAAATGGTTGTACGTTTATCATTTCCGTTTTCGTAAAGACTATGTATACAGATAGTGGTGAACTCATGATCTATAAAGGTGGATGGAATATGGATTTGAAATTAAATTATGCTGAATTAATAAAGAAACTCATTGTTGTTATGATTGCAGGTTTGTTAAATGCAATTGGAATGAACTTATTTTTAACACCTGCAAAAGTGTATGCAAGCGGTTTTGCGGGATTATCTCAATTGCTTTCACAAGTATTAAATGATTTTGCGTCGATTCACATATCGACAGGGGTACTTTTTGCTTTATTTAATATTCCGGTTGTGATTTTAGCTTGGAAAAAGGTGGGGAAGGCGTTTACGTTATTCAGTTTTTTATGTGTTGTATTTATGACACTCTTTTTAGAAATCGTGCCAGTAAAGGCTGTATCAAGTGACATTATATTAAACGCTATTTTTGGAGGGCTTATTTCGGCAATAGGAGTAGGGATTGCCTTGAAATGGGGGGCTTCCACAGGTGGTTTAGATATTATTGCAATGATTTTATCAAAAGTGAAAGATAAGCCAGTTGGAACGTATTTCTTTTTCTTTAATGCAATTATTATCATTGCGGCTGGCTATATGTATGGCTGGGAAAAAGCGTTATATACACTAGTGACGTTATATGTATCGACACGGATTATTGATGCGATTCATACACGTCATGTGAAAATCACGGCGTTTATCGTTACGAAGAATGGTGTCGATGTAAGGAAAGCGATACAATCTCGTTTAGTAAGGGGTATTACGACTGTACCAGCAACAGGCGCATATACAAATGAAAATAAAGAAATGTTAATGATGGTGATTACGCGTTATGAGTTATATGAACTAGAGAGAATTATTAAACAGGTAGACCCTGGTGCATTTACAAATATAGTTCAAACAGTCGGTGTATTTGGATTGTTTCGGAAAGATTAAAGAGGACCGGAATCGGTCCTCTTGTTTTAATGTGTGTTAGTAATGTTTTGTAGTTGCTGTTGCATCTCACGCAGTTGTACCTTTTCTGCAGTTGAAGAATTGGCATAAGCGGACTGCAAAGCATTTTTTGCTCGATAAACGAGTTCCTGTTGTTCGTTACCGCTTGAACAAGAAACGGCATTAGAAACAGCATCTCGCGCTTGTCTAAATAATAAGTTACCCATTTAAACCCCTCCGAGAGAAGAGTTATTTCGTTCTTTTTCTGCATCAGCTAATGTACCGCGGTACGGGAATCTTGCAGCATGCTGCATAACAGCATCGGCACCTTGTTGGACGAAACGTTTTGATTTGTTCTTTTTACCCAATTTGAATTCCCCCTTATTTAGCAGAAAATAACTGACGCATCGCTGCGTCTGATTATAGTATGAGCGTTTTACGGGAAACTATAAGTAGGGAATTTTTAGATTACAATCCAAGCACCTCTTCTAGATAAAGAGCGATTCCGTCTTCTTCATTTGTTAATGTTGTGTGATTTGCGAGTGACTTTAATTCAGGAATGGCATTTCCCATTGCAATGCCATGACCTGCATATTCAATCATTTCAAAATCATTATCTTCGTCACCGAAAGCGATGATTCGTTCCTGTGGAATGTTATAATAACTAGAAACTTTTTGAAGACCAATTGCTTTATTAAGACCGCTTTTTACAATTTCAATAATCGGCCAAGGAGCACCCCATTTACGGTGATCAATTACTTCGGCGTGCATATCTGTTAAATGCTGACGAATCGCAATTGATTGTTCATCTAATGCATCAATTAATAAGCATGTTGGGTGATCTTGTAAAATGTTTAATAAGTCTCCTGTGAAAATTTTTGGAGAACCAAATTCAAATATATGCTTTTTATCCTCATCAATTTCGCGAACGTATACATCATCCATTACTTCGGCATAAATGTTTTTTACACCAAAATCAAAGCAAGCGCGAACGATTTCTTGTGCAGTGGAAAGTTCAAGTGGAGAATGGTGCGTTCCCCAATTTGCATCAAGAGGGTGATGAACATAAGCACCGTTAAAGTTAACGATAGGTGTGTTCAAACCAAGTTCTTTATAATAAGCGTGACTAGCGCGAAATGGACGTCCTGTTGAAATAACAACAACATGTCCTTGCTCTTTTGCTTTTTCAATTGTTTTCTTTGTTCGTGTGGAAATGATTTTATCGTCTGTAAGTAAAGTGCCGTCTAAATCTAATGCGATTAAATGTTGCTTTTTCATGTTTTCACCTCTTATGAAAATTTTTTTGTTTCTATCTGTATTTCCGTTTTAATATGCAGAAATAAGAGGTTGGAAAGTATATACGAAACGACCGTGCATGGAAGTTTCGTTATATATTCATCTTACGTCGAGAAACGTGTTAGTGTCCACTACTTCCTCCTGAAAATTAGAAAAGTCAATGATTTTTTCGAAAGTTCAAATAATGTTTCTTTCATTTTGTACAATTTGTGAAAAGGGTTACATTGTGTGTGCGACAAGACATATAATAAAAATGTAATCTTCTCGTATATGTTTGACTCTCCTTTGAAACTGGCCTGGAATAGGTCGGTTTCTTTTTTTTCAACGAATGATGTTTTTTCTCCTGCTTTATGATGTAAATTTATACATATGAACGGTAATCAAAAATATGACAGGTTTCCTAAACATAACAGAAAGGCTTTTTCAAAAATGGACATACTAACGGTGTAAAGATGTCATGGAAGGAGAATGAAGATGGGACAAAATCGTAGGTTTCGTTCTGGACAGAAAGCACCGAATGATGGGATATATGTAGAAATTGGTGAAACAGGGAGCATGGTCAAAGATCCACAAATGGTAAAATTAACTGCTGGTGAAAGATTTCCTGAAAATACAAATCAAGATCGTCAGTGGACGTATAAAAGAAAACCGTAAGGGAAGCCGCAATTTATATTGCGGCTTTTGTAATTGGAGAGGAAAGGTATACATACTTTTTTTGGAACAAAATTCAAATTTCATAATCAAATTCATTGTACAAAAAAGACAATTGGCGTATAATCAAATTAAAGGTCAAAGAAAGTCAAATAATCAAAAAAGGTCAAACATAAATAGGATTTCAATGTTTGGAGGTTTGTGAAGATGGACTTAAATCAAATGACAACGAAAACACAGGAAGCGATTATGAGTGCCCAGTCTTTAGCCGTATCTCATCATCATCAAGAAGTAGATACTGTTCATCTATTACTGGCATTACTGGAGCAGAAAGATGGATTAGCAGTACGTATTTTTCAAAAAATGAATGTCAATATAGAACAAGTAACGAAAGAAGTACAAAGGCTTGTTCAAAAAAAGCCATCTGTTACAGGAAGTGGTGTAGAAGCTGGCAAAGTGTATGTGACAAATGCTTTGCAGCAATTGCTTGTTACGGCAGAAGCTGAAGCGAAAAAATTGAAAGATGAATATATTTCAGTGGAGCATATACTACTTGCCTTTTGTGAAGAGAACAGCGATATAAAACGGTTATTTATAACGTTCCATATAACAAAGAATGAGCTCTTACAATCGTTAATGGAAGTTAGGGGGAATCAAAGAGTGACTAGTCAAAATCCAGAAGTAACATATGAAGCGTTAGAAAAGTATGGCCGTGATTTAGTGGCAGAAGTAAGACAAGGAAAAATTGATCCTGTCATTGGACGCGATAGTGAAATTCGCCGTGTTATCCGCATTCTTTCGCGTAAAACAAAAAATAACCCTGTATTAATTGGCGAACCTGGGGTTGGTAAAACAGCGATTGTTGAAGGATTAGCACAGCGAATTGTAAGAAAAGATGTACCAGAAGGATTAAAAGATCGAACAATTTTTGCATTAGATATGAGTGCGCTGGTGGCAGGTGCAAAATTCCGTGGTGAGTTTGAAGAGCGTTTACAAGCTGTATTAAATGAAATTAAAAAAAGTGAAGGTCGTATTCTTTTATTCATCGACGAACTTCATACAATTGTTGGAGCAGGTAAAACAGAAGGGGCAATGGATGCAGGGAATATGTTAAAACCAATGCTTGCGCGTGGTGAACTTCACTGTATTGGGGCGACTACTTTAGATGAGTATCGAAAATACATTGAGAAAGATCCAGCACTAGAACGTCGTTTCCAACAAGTGTTAGCAGAAGAGCCAACAGTAGAAGATACAATTTCTATTTTACGTGGTTTAAAAGAGCGTTTTGAAATTTATCATGGTGTAAATATTCATGACCGTGCGATTGTAGCGGCGTCTGTATTGTCTGATCGATATATATCTGATCGTTTTTTACCAGATAAAGCGATTGACCTTGTCGATGAAGCGTGCGCAACAATTCGAACAGAAATTGATTCCATGCCAACAGAATTAGATGAAGTAACGCGTCGTATTATGCAGCTAGAAATTGAAGAAGCTGCTTTAGGGAAAGAAACAGACCGTGGTAGTCAAGAACGACTCAAAACATTGCAACGTGAATTATCTGATTTAAAAGAAGTTGCAAATGGAATGCGAGCACAGTGGCAAAAAGAAAAAGAAGAAATCCATAAAGTTCGTGATTTACGGGAACACCTTGAACGTTTACGTCGTGAATTAGAAGAAGCAGAAGGAAATTACGATTTAAATAAAGCAGCTGAGCTTCGCCATGGCAAAATTCCAGCAGTGGAAAAAGAGTTAAGAGAAGCAGAAGAAACAGGAGCGCATAATGGACAGGAAAATCGTCTTCTTCGTGAAGAAGTAAGTGAAGAAGAAATTGCTAACATTGTTTCACGTTGGACAGGAATTCCAGTTGCCAAACTTGTAGAGGGTGAACGTGAAAAATTATTACGCTTAGAGCAAATTTTATCAGAACGTGTAATTGGGCAAGAGGAAGCAGTAAGTCTTGTATCAGATGCAGTTCTTCGTGCTCGCGCGGGTATTAAAGATCCAAATCGTCCAATCGGTTCATTCATTTTCTTGGGACCTACAGGGGTAGGGAAAACAGAGCTTGCGAAAACATTAGCGCAATCTTTATTTGATAGTGAAGAACAAATCATCCGCATTGACATGTCTGAATATATGGAGAAACATGCTGTGTCTCGTTTAATTGGAGCACCTCCTGGATATGTAGGGTATGAGGAAGGTGGACAATTAACTGAGGCGGTACGTCGTAAACCGTATTCCGTTATTTTATTAGATGAAATTGAAAAAGCACATCTAGAAGTATTCAACATTCTATTGCAAATGTTAGATGACGGGCGTATTACAGATTCGCAAGGACGAACAGTAGATTTCAAAAATACGGTTATTATTATGACATCTAATATTGGTTCAGGGTATTTATTAGAAGGTTTACAAGAAGACGGTACAATTAAAGAAGAATCAAGAGATCTTGTGATGGGGCAACTACGAGGACATTTCCGCCCAGAGTTTTTAAACCGTGTGGATGAAATTATTTTATTTAAACCACTTACAACAAATGAAATTAAAGGCATCGTTGATAAAATTGTCAAAGAATTACAAGGGCGTTTAACGGAACGTCATATATCAGTGGAATTAACAGAATCTGCAAAAGAATTTGTTGTAGAATCTGGATTCGATCCGATGTATGGAGCACGTCCACTAAAAAGGTATGTACAGCGTCAAATTGAAACGAAATTAGCGAGAGAATTAATCGCAGGGACAATCACTGATAATAGTCATGTCATTGTTGATGTAGAAAACAATGAATTAGTTGTGCGTGTTCAATAAAAAAAGAGTTCGGATGTAATCCGGACTCTTTTTTTTATCCCGCTTTAACGGGCAGTAAGACCCTCACTTCAAAATTCAGAAAAAGCAAAGAAGTTAGTTGAGGGTTAACTGCCCGTAAAAGCCCGATTCGTGAGGGCTAATAATCAGTGGGGGAAAAGCTCCCCCACACTGATTAAAGTTTCACTTTATCAGTGTTGTTCTACTGGTTCGTTTGGAATCGCTGCTGCAATTGCCATTACAAGTACAGCAAGAACAACTGAGAAAATAGACGCTTGTTGGAAATCGTATGTACCACCTGTCATAGAGCTAATTACATAACTCATCATATGTACAAGCAGGAACGACCAAATAAAGGCCCAAATTACACGCATCTTTTCACACCCCTATTCGTTCAATCTGTCTATATTGTAACACAATTGAAAAAAGAATATAGAAAAATATTTGTGGATTTTTCAACGCAAATTCGTATTCTGTTCATACATTATAAAAGGAGTAGTTTTTAATGTTTAGAAAATAAGGCGGGAGAATAATGAGTGTTACGGAACGTTTTTTTTACTTAGAACAAGAACCATGTGTAATTTACTTACCAGAGAAGCCGAATGGATTCGGTGTCATGCTTCTTGGCGATTACAATTATTTTATTGAGAATGGTACAAGTTTATGGACGCAGCATGCGGGGCGAGCTCATTTTTTAAATGGGCTAATAGAGAATGGGTATACAGTTTTTTCATCTAATTTATACGGGCGACACTGGGGGAATGATCAATCGGTTCGTTTAGCGAAGCGCTTGTATCATGTCGTTATGAAAAAAGAAACGTTAAACGAACAAATTCATATCGTTGCAGATGGCATGGGGGCGCTTGTGGCTCTTGAAATGATGAATCGGTACCCAGAATGTATCCGGTCTGTCGTGATGCTGAATCCATGCTTAGATTTACCTGCACATGTAGAACTTGAAAAAGAGCATAAATTTTTCTATAAAAGGCTAGTGAAAGAGTTATTGCTTGCGTATGATGTGGAGGAAGTGCAGTTAGAAGCGAAAATTGCCAAGAAATCCTTTTCTTATTTACCTTCTTGTGTGCCTGTGAAAATATTTGTATCTACACAAGAACAAAAAGCGCGTAAGCAGTTGTTACGTGAATATGAAAAAAAACGAATAAATGAAAATTGTGAGACGTCCCTATCGTTTCATTTACAACATGTAAAATATAAAATGGTTCAACATACATGTCGTTTCTTTAAAAAATATGAAGAAGATTTATGAAGCTCCAATATACATCGATGAGGAGCTATTTGTTTAGAGGAAGAAAGGGTTGGTGACATGAAGCGCGTACTTATTATAGGAGCACTTTCATTTGTAGGTTATCATCTTGTAAATAAAATGCTTGCAGAAGAAGTGGAAGTATATGGCCTTGATTTTGCTGATCTAGAAAGTATGTCAAAAGTAAGTGAAGAGAAGTTATTTTTAATTGGACGGAATGGTTTGTTTACTTATTCGTCTATAAGAGATGAGAGCGGATGGAAGACGATAGAAATCGATGATTTTGATGCGGCTTATTTTTGTTTATGTGAACCGAATCAGCAAAATGGATTTCGGAATGAACGAATCATTTTACAATATTTAAAGCGTGTGATTTATATGTGCGAAAAAAAACAAGTGAAGCTAAATGTACTTTCTTCTATTGAAGTAGCGAATCTGCAAGAGCAATCTGAAAATAAACGATTATTTATGAAAATAGAGGAAGAAGTGGAGAAAGCGAATATTCGTTATAGTGTACTTCGTGTTCCGACTTTATATGGGCCATGGCAACCTTCCTTTATGACGTACCACAGACTTATTCTTTCTGAAGTTATGGAAAAGGAATATCAGCTTGTTCAATATGAAAATGGAGCGGACCTCCTTTATGTAGAGGATGTGTGTGAGTATTTATTGGAAAATGGTAATGGTCTAGAAGATTTAGGTATCTATAATGTAATCAGTGGTAAAAAAAATCTATGGGAAAAAGGAATTCTCCTTTTAAATGCTGAGGATAAAGTGAAAAAAGTTATTAAAGAAGTAAAAAGGGAAGAGATAAAGAGTATTTGTATTATGAAAAACACACCGCTAGAATTCGGTTTAAATAAGCAACTTGCACATTTAAAACGATATAAAGCGTTATACGAAGGCCAAAACACATGTTAAACTATATAAATACAAATTGAAAAAACGATATAAAACCTTTCTTTTTTAAGTGAGAGAGAATTCGCCCATGCATAGAAGCGGTCACCTTTTGGTTTTGTAGCACCAATTTATCCCGCTACTTTAGGGCAGTAATACTCCCACCTCAAAATTCGGCGGGAGCAATGTCCAGCTCTAGCGGCTAGAATCTCCGGTCGTTTCGCCCCCTCACGAGGCAAAAAGCGCCTCTCTGCCTAGGGCGCGGGCGTCCTGCGATTCTGAGTGAGCCGCTTCCGCTTTTTTAAAGAAGTTAGGTGGGAGATAAACTGTCCGTAAAGGCTCGATTGGTGAGGGCTGATTAAAGTTTCACTTTATATGTTGAAAAATCAAAAGGAATTGATATAGTGTAGAAGTAAGGGGTGTATTACTTCTTTTATAGAAAGGATGAAGAACGATGAACGAAAAAAATATGCAGTTTTTACAAATTGCTATGAAACATTTGCCGGAAGCAAAGGCTATTTTGGATGATAATGGGATTGCGCTTGATATGGAAAAAGCCCAGCCAGTACTAGAGCTATTAATGAAAGTAATGAATGAAGCATATGAGCTTGGGAAAGCGGAAAAATAAGGTCGACAATATGTCGGCCTTATTTTTTTATTAGAAATATATTCTAGACAAATAAACATTTATGTTTTAGAATTAGTACCAAGTCATAACAATTGATATAAAACGGAGGGCTGCGATGTGAACGTAGGCATTTTAGGGATCGGTAGATATGTGCCAGAAAAAGTAGTCACTAATCACGATTTAGAGAAAATCATGGATACATCCGATGAATGGATTCGTACGAGAACGGGAATTGCAGAGAGACGCATTGCCGATGATACAATAGATACTTCATATATGGCGGTAGAAGCTGCCAAGAAAGCACTTGAAGATGCAGGGGTTAGTGGAGAACAAATTGATCTTATTTTAGTAGCGACGGTAACGCCAGATCAATCTTTCCCAGCGGTTGCTTGCGTGATTCAAGAACAAATTGGTGCAAAACATGCAGCGGCGATGGATTTAAGTGCGGCATGTGCTGGATTTATGTACGGAATGATTACAGCGCAGCAATTTATTCAAACTGGAACTTATAAAAATGTATTAGTAGTTGGTAGTGATAAATTATCTAAAATTGTAGACTGGAATGACCGCAATACAGCAGTATTATTTGGAGACGGAGCGGGAGCTGTTGTAATGGGAGCTGTTTCAGAAGGAAAAGGTATTCTTTCATTTGAATTAGGAGCGGACGGAAGTGGTGGCAAGCACCTTTATCAAGATGAATATGTTATGATGAATGGCAGAGAAGTCTTTAAATTTGCTGTTCGTCAACTTGGTGAATCCTGTCTTCGCGTTGTTGAAAAAGCCGGTTTTACGAAAGAAGATGTTGACTTTTTAGTTCCACACCAAGCGAATATTCGCATTATGGAATCAGCAAGGGAACGATTAGATTTGCCACAAGAAAAAATGAGTACAACAATTGAAAAGTTTGGGAATACGTCAGCTTCTTCAATTCCACTTGCTATGGTAGAAGAATTACAAAATGGACGTATTCAAGATGGCGATTTAATTGTCTTAGTTGGTTTTGGTGGTGGATTAACCTGGGGAGCAGTTGCTCTTCGTTGGGGTAAATAAGGACTGAGAGAAAAAGGAGTGTATTTTGTATGGGAAAGAAGCGTGTCGTAATTACAGGATTAGGAGCTGTTACACCGATTGGAACGGATGTTGAAACAGCTTGGAATAACATTAAAAATGGTGTATCTGGAATCGGACGTATTACACGCATAGATCCAGAATTATTTCCTGCAAAAGTAGCAGCAGAAATTAACGACTTTGAAGTCGAGAAATATATAGATAAAAAAGAAGCGCGCCGTATGGACCGCTTTACGCAATATGCTGTAGCAGCAGCGAAAATGGCCGTTGAAGATGCGAAATTAGAAATTACAGAAGAAAACGGTCCACGCATTGGGGTATGGGTAGGTTCTGGTATTGGTGGTATGGAAACATACGAGGAACAATTTAAGATCTTTACAGAAAAAGGGCCACGCCGTGTTAGTCCGTTTTTCGTACCAATGATGATTCCTGATATGGCTGCTGGCCAAGTATCGATTGCAACAGGTGCAAAAGGAATTAATACTTGCTCTGTAACAGCTTGTGCATCTGGAGCAAACTCAATCGGTGATGCTTTTAAAGTGATTCAGCGCGGTGATGCGGATGCGATGATTACAGGCGGAGCAGAAGCACCGTTAACACATATGGCATTTGCAGGCTTTAGTTCAGCTAAAGCACTAACATTTAATGAAGACCCAGCAACTGCTTGCCGTCCATTTGATAAAAATCGTAGTGGATTCGTAATGGGAGAGGGCGCAGGGATTCTTATCCTGGAAGAGTTAGAACATGCATTAGCACGTGGTGCACATATTTATGCTGAACTTGTTGGATACGGTGCAACAGGCGATGCATTCCACATTACACTCCCAGCCCCTGGCGGTGAAGGTGGCGTTCGTGCAATGCGTCAAGCATTAGCAGATGCAGGGCTTCAGCCTGACGATATCGATTACATTAATGCGCATGGTACAAGTACAGATGCGAATGAGAAATACGAAACGATGGCAATTAAAGAAACATTTGGTGAACATGCATATAAAGTAGCGATTAGCTCTACAAAATCAATGACTGGACACTTATTAGGCGCAGCTGGTGCTGTTGAGGCAATTTTCTCTGTTAAATCTATTCAAGATGGAGTGATTCCGCCAACAATTAACTATGAAACACCAGACCCAGAATGTGATTTAGATTACGTACCAAATAAAGCGAGACATCAAGAAGTAAATACTGTTTTAAGTAACTCATTAGGGTTCGGTGGTCATAACGCAGTGTTAGTATTTAAAAAATATCAATAGTATATTGTAGTGAGAGAGGGGGGCTTAAAACCCTCTCTTTTTTATATGGGAGAGAGCGTCCGATCATGGATAGAAGAGGTCAGTGCTTTTTTCGCTCTATGCCCTGTGGGAAAGATGTAGTTGCAAAGCCAATCAAAAGTTTTACTTTATCACTTCGCGTTCGCTCCTTTTCGTGCATATATATAGAAGAAAAGGGAGGAGTGAAGATGGGGGTTATTCAAACGGCAGATTGGTTGCGCCTTTATTATGGACGTCCCGAAAAGCTTTGTGAGAAATTTACAAAATACATTCCATTGCCAAAGGAAAGGTTGTACCATTTTTTAATTTCTAAAGGTATGTATCGTCCGGTGATGGAAGGACAAAAAGAAATTGAGCAGCTAGAAGAAAAACAGATGTGGAAAGAGCTTGCCAAGGAGTATGCAGAACTAAAGAACTGGTTACAAGGTCCAGATGTCCCTGTCTTTATTTTATTATCTGATTCATATAATCGGACTGTGCAAATGGAATATAACGGAAAAGCTGGTTTAACCATGCGTCATGTTATTTTTTTGTTTGTAAGTGGCCGAAATTCAGTGAAGGAGCTAAAAGCCTTACTTACGCATGAATATCATCATATATGTCGATTACATCAAATTGGAAAGAAAGAAAGAGACTATACATTGCTTGATACAATTATTATGGAGGGGCTAGCAGAGCAAGCTGTGTATGAAAGACATACAGAAACGGATTATGCACCGTGGACGTCGTACTTTTCAAAAGAGGAAGCGGTTCATTATTGGGAGAAGATTGTAAAAGAGAGAATAGATATAAAGAGAGGAACAAGGGAGCACGATTGTTTACTAAATGGAATGCAAATGTATCCGAAGATGCTTGGGTATGGCGTCGGATTTCATATTGTCAAAGATTGTGTGGAAGTTGAGAACGATGATACGCTTTCTTTATTGTCCTTGGATGCTATGCATATATTAAATAAAGCGAATGCTTTTACTGCTTAATAGGTGATCAATCAAAAACTTGGCGCTGCCAAGTTTTTTTGAGGTTGTATAGAAAGTTTTTGCCGTTTAGTCGATATCCTTTGTCGAATCGCCGACATATTTGAATTTGCGCCGATATATTGTGAGAAACAGTCGATATATTTGAAAAATCGCTGATAAAATTTCATTTATCTTTTCTTGCAAGAGTACGTTTTGTAATATTCCACTTTTTCAACAGTTGCCAAGTTTTTTACAGGATGAAAATGAAAGTAAGAAGTGGTGAAGAAATAATATATAATGACATAAGCCATTCGATCAAGTATAGGAGTAGTCAGGGTGCCAAGTGAAAAAAATAAATATATGCATAGAATATATTTCCTTTCATGGAATAAAAATTACAAAAAATGAACATAATGAGATGTACAAACAGTAGTGAAGTGAGGGGTAGAAAATGTTATATCTGCATGATGTATGGGTAAATTGGTTTGAAGGTGAAGAAAATGGGTATAACGTTTGTCATTTTTACGAATGGCGGAAGGATGATACGATCGAATTATTAGATCAAGTGCCATTATTAAAAGTAGATTCCACATTATATCATTACATCGAGAACGAATTATTGGAACTTCCGCAAAAACTATTGGAAGACGTACATCATAAGGCGTATATTCGTAAAAATCACGAGCGTTTGCAACAGGAGTACTGTTTTGTTGTTACAGATGGAAAAGGAATTATTGCAGTAGATTCAATTGGCTACAATGTACCGATTCGAAAAAGTAGGCTTATTCCTCGTCAAGAGCAAATGGTATATGAGATGGTAGAAAATGTACAAGCAGAAAAGTATGAGTTTCAAATGGAAGAATCACAAAAAGAATATCATATTTTATCACCATCGCCATATATTATGAATGGCTTAACGCGCAAAGAACGTCAATTAAAACAGTTGCTTTTTATGGCCCTAGATCAACTACATACAACGAAAAATCCAGCTGCGATTCGCTATTGGTATACAGAGTGGGATCCATCAGCATATGGAACGGTTCAACATATGAAATTTGAAGATGTTTGGGAGCGCCTTTATGAAGAAGCACAATATGGCTGGTCAGAGAAACACGAACAGCTATGTGAACGCCTTGTAAAAGGGCAACCATTCTTTGAAAAGTTATGGGAAATGGAAAATGAACAAAAGGTAAATTAAAAAACCACCAAATTTGGTGGTTTTTTAATTTTGTCTAGCTTAAGACGGCAAGCACTTCATGTCTAAGAACCTTCCGCATAAGAAGGCAAAGAGCGCCTTCTATGCGAAAGAACCTTAGCCAGTCAGAGCTAAACGAGCCACTTCTGCTTTTTGTATAATCTAGCTCTGGCTCCTAGCCCTTCGCGTCTAAGAACCTTCCCCACAAGAAGGTAAAAAGCACCTTCTGTGGGAAAGAACCTTAGCCACCCAGGGCTAAGCAGTCGCCTGCGCTTTTTGTGTAATCCAGCTCCAGTGGCAAGAATGTTCGGTGGCTTCGCTCCTTCCTGCGAGGCAAAAAACGCCTCGCAGGAAGGAGCTCCATCCCCCTCACATTCTGAACGAGCCACTTCCGCTTTTTAAGTTACCTACGTTTTCTGCTCAATCCCATTGCATTTTCAACTTTTCGTAGTTGTTTGAATGCAACGCGGTTTGCTTTTTCGGCACCTTTGTCAAGGATTTCGTCTAATTCAGGAGAATTGATGAGTTCGTTATATTTTTCTTGAATTGGACGAATTGCTTCTACGACTACTTGAGCTAGATCTCCTTTAAAGTCGCCGTATCCTTTTCCTTCATAGTAAGCTTCTATTTCTTCGATTGTTTGGCCGGAGAAGGAAGAGTAGATTGTTAGTAAGTTGGAAATGCCAGGTTTGTTTTCTTTGTCGTATTTTACAATGCCATCAGAATCAGTTACCGCACTTTTAATTTTCTTTTCGATTGTTTTTGGATCGTCAAGCATACTAATCATTGATTTTGGATTCGGATCAGATTTGCTCATTTTTTTCGTAGGCTCTGTTAATGACATAACGCGCGCGCCTACTTTTGGAATACGAATCTCTGGGATTGTGAAAATTTCACGGAAACGTTTATTGAAACGCTCTGCTAAATCACGAGTTAATTCCATATGTTGTTTTTGATCGTCGCCAACTGGCACAATCTCAGTATTGTAAAGCAAGATGTCAGCTGCCATTAATGGTGGATACGTAAGTAATCCAGCTGGAACGGATTCTCTGCCAGATGATTTATCTTTATACTGCGTCATACGTTCTAATTCTCCAACATATGCGATAGATTGCATAATCCATCCGAGCTGAGCATGCGCGGGTACTTCTGATTGTACAAATAAAGTTGCTTTTTCAGGATCAATGCCGCAAGCTACATATAGTGCAGCTAGGCTACGAATATTTTTACGAAGTTGTACAGGATCTTGAGCTACTGTAATTGCATGTTGGTTTACAATGCAGAAATAACAATCATGTTCGTTTTGTAATTCTGTAAATTGTTTCATTGCTCCTAAATAGTTTCCAAGCGTAATTGTTCCGCTCGGTTGAATACCAGAAAAAATAACTGACATAGGTAATTCCTCCTTGAAATTTGTATGTATTTGAAGAGTGGGGGAAGTGGATCAATATGAGCCGCCGCTTTTTATATAATCCATCCCCCTCACATTCTGAACGAGCCGCCTGCGCTTTTTATGTATACAAAAAAGCCCATTCATCCCAATGTATCTAGGGACGAATGGACCGCGGTGCCACCCTAATTATTTCACAAATCGTGAAATCTCTTTTATCCATTATAACGTCTGGATGTAACGCCAAAGCCTACTTCTTTCGGTTCGGTTTGGTGCTCAAAAGCCCATTCCATACTGTACAATTACTTGTTCGCACCGACCACAAGCTCTCTGAAATTGTTGCAATATGTACTTTTCTTTATCATTGCATACATATGAATTTATTATAATCTAGCTCCAGTGGCAAGAATACTCGGTGGCTTCGCGCCTTCCTGCGAGGCAAAAAGCGCTTCTACGTCAGGAGCTCCATCCCTCTCGCATTCTGAGCGAGCCACTTGCGCTTTTTGTTGTATTATATCATATGGAAAAACGTTTGCAAACTACATCAAAATAGTAAAGCTAATGATTGTAGAGGTGAGACCTAAGAGAATACCTGTCATGCAGATCGGGTAGGTCCAGGCGAAAGAATATGTTTTATATATTCTTTCTTTTTTATCTATTGTTGATTCTTCTTCTTCAATTAAAGACTCTACTTTTTTGTTTGTTCCAAATACTTTTTGAAAAGCGTATATCGTTATGTTGAAAAATCCCCTTTGAAATAAAAATAAAAATCCCCCTAAAATAATAAAAAGTAGCGCGATATAAAACGAAATATTTACAAAATTCAACAAATAATGCGTGGAAGCCAGGAATGCTCCAATGATAGAAGTGGTGATTGCCAATAATAGTAATATACCAGTGCGAAAATAAAGTCTATTCAAAATGTTCCCCTCCGTCAAAATATTACTAGGATTATTATACTATAAAAGTTATAATGAGTACTAGAAATAATTATTTGAAAATTATACGCAATTCTGCATTTTATTTCAATATGATGGCAGCAATGTTAAGTTATCCCTTTACAAAAAATAAAAAAAATAAAAATTTTATTAAAAATTTTAACAAAAAAACAAAAAACTATATTCACAATCGTCGTATTATATGTATAATGAAAATTGTAGAAACTTGGAGATTATTCTTTCAATTCTATCTTTTGACAAGTGAGGGTACAGGAAGTGCAAATAGGGGAGGCAGTACAACATGAAGAAAAGGATACCGCTATTACTTGCATCGACATTGACGGTCAGTATGCTTGGCGCTTGCAGCTATCAACAAGAAGATACGAAAGCAAGTGTAAAAGGATCCGGTAGCTCAGGTAAGCAAGTGCTAAATTTACCTGAATCTGCTGAAATTCCGACAATGGATACAACGTTATCAACTGATGCATCATCTTCCAACATAATGAATAACACAATGGAAGGATTATATCGCCTTGGGAAAGACGATAAACTCGTTCCAGGTGTGGCAAAGTCTTACGAGAAAATGGAAGATGGTAAGAAATATGTATTTAAATTACGCGATGATGCGAAGTGGTCTAATGGGGAACCTGTAACAGCTAAAGATTTCGTCTATTCTTGGAGACGAGCTGTTGATTCAAATACAGGTGCGAAATTTGCTTACATATTATTCGATGTAAAGAATGCCGAAAAAATTAATAAAAAAGAGTTGCCAGTCGAAGAACTTGGCGTAAAAGCAATTGATGATTACACACTAGAAGTGGAGTTAGACAACCCTGTTCCTTACTTTGTTAGCTTAACAGTATATCCAACATTCTACCCATTAAATGAAAAGTTCGTAAAAGAACAAGGGGATAAGTTTGGATTAGAATCGAATACGACGCTCTATAACGGTCCATTTGTTTTAAATGAGTGGAAACATGAACGAAGTTTCCAGCTTAAGAAGAATGAGACATACTGGGACAATAAAGTGGTGAAGCTGGAAGAAATAAACTTCAATATTATAAAGGATCGTTCAACTGCAATAAATTTATATGAGACAAAAGCAATTGATCGTGTCGTATTAACCTCAGAATTTGTAGATAAATACAAAAAAGATTCTGATTTTAAGACAATTAAGAAACCTTCCACACAGTTTATTCGTTTAAATGAAAAGAACAAGTTCTTAGCAAATAAGAATATCCGTAAAGCAATATCGATGGCCTTTGAACGTGAAAACATCGGAAAAGTTATTTTAAATGATGGTTCACAGGGGATATACGGTTTTGTTCCGAATGGTTTAGCGAAAGGACCAAATGGAAAAGACTTCCGTGAAGAAAACGGTAAGCTAATCAAAGAAGATATAAAAGAGGCTCAAAAATATTGGGAAGCTGGTAAAAAAGAACTTGGTGTTGATAAAGTAGATTTAGAGTTGCTCAACTTTGATACAGATGATGCTAAAAAAATCGGTGAGTATTTAAAAGGGCAATTCGAAAAGAATTTACCAGGCTTAACAATTTCAATGAAAATGCAGCCATTTGCACAAAAATTAAAACTTGAAGCAAGTGGAGAATATGCAATGTCGTATGCAGGATGGGGCCCAGATTATATGGATCCAATGGCATTCCTAGATATGTATACAACAGGAAATGCACAAAACAAAGTAAACTATGCAAATCCAGCGTATGACGAATTAATTAAGAAAGCAAAAGTGGAGACAGATGTACAATCTCGCTGGGATACACTGTTAAAAGCTGAAAAACAATTGCTGGATGATGCAGCAATTGTTCCAGTATATCAACCAGGAAAAGCATATTTACAACGCAGCTCTATTACAGGGTTGTTAGAACATAAATATGGTGGCGAATTTAGCTACAAGTGGGTTGAAGTAAAAAAATAAAAATGGTTTCCATCATGAATAAGGGTATATGCCTATGATGGGCAGATACTCTTATTTTAAAAAACATAAAAGTAAGAATATTTCAAACTATCTTATTGCTTTTGAGAAAAATGGGGAGGTGCTTGACGATGGGACGTTATGCATTAAAACGTTTCGTGTACATGGCTTTGACATTATTTTTAATTACTACGCTAACATTCTTTCTAATGAAATTATTGCCGGGTTCTCCACTTAAAAACCAAGAGAAATTATCACCCGCGCAAAAAGAAATTATCTTAGAAAAATACGGTTTAAATGATCCAGTACCCGTGCAATATGCGCGCTACTTAGGAAACTTAGCAAAAGGTGATTTAGGAGTATCATTCCAGTACGATAACCGTCCTGTAACAGATATGATTATTGATCGTATTGGACCATCAGCACAGCTTGGTTTACAGGCAATCATGTTAGGGACATTTATCGGTTTAATCTTAGGGATTGTCGCAGCACTTCGTAATAATACATGGGTCGATTACGGAGCAACTGTAATTTCAGTACTCGGGATGTCGGTACCATCATTCGTATTCGCAGCATTATTACAATACTTTGTAGGTGTAAAACTTGGCTGGTTCCCAGTAGCATTCTGGAAAGGCCCTGAATTTACAGTTATGCCTACAGTTGCTTTATCGATGGCGGTTATCGCAACAATCGCACGTTTTGCCCGTGCAGAATTAATTGAAGTTATGCAAGCTGATTACATTTTAACAGCAAAAGCAAAAGGGGTTAGTCAAGGCGTTATTATTGTAAAACATGCACTTCGTAATGCGTTGATTCCAGTTGTTACAATTTTAGGGCCGATGGTTGCAGGATTAATTACAGGGACACTTGTTATTGAGCAAATCTATGCTGTACCTGGACTTGGGGAGCAATTCGTTAAATCAATCCAATTGAATGACTATACAGTTATTATGGGAACAACAATTTTCTATAGTGCAATCTTCATTTTAGTTATTTTTATCGTCGATATTTTATATGGAATTATTGATCCTCGTATTCGTTTAGCGGGAGGGAAAAAATGATGAAAGATTTACAAAAATTATCTCCAGATTTATTTCAACCAGCCAATCAAAGCAATGTTGATAATGAAGTCATTGCCCGTCCGAGCTTAACGTTTTGGCAAGATGTAAGAAGACGTTTGTTTCAACATAAAGGAGCAATGTTTGGTCTTGTATTACTTGTTCTGATTACGCTTTTAGCAATTTTTGGACCGATGGTAAGTAAATATTCCTATAAAGATCAAGATCTAGGTCGCGCAAAAATGCCACCTAAAATTCCGGTATTAGAAAACGTTCATTGGCTACCATTTGATGGTACAGATCAATATGGCGTTGATCAATATGAAAAACGTGATATTAAAGAGTACTTCTGGTTTGGTACAGATGATCTTGGCCGTGACCTTTGGACAAGAACATGGGAAGGAACACGCGTATCATTATATATCGCTCTTTTAGCAGCAGCAATTGACCTAGTAATTGGGGTTGCATACGGGGGTATTTCAGCGTTCTATGGTGGACGAGTGGATAATATCATGCAGCGTATCATGGAAATTATTAACGGTATTCCGTATTTAATTATCGTTATTTTGATGGTAATTATTATGGGGTCAGGTATTTGGTCAATCACACTTGCGATGGCAATTACAGGTTGGATTGGAATGTCGCGGATTGTACGTGGACAAGTATTAAAATTAAAAAGCCAAGAATATGTATTAGCATCTCGTACATTAGGTGCAACGAACACGCAATTAATTGTGAAACATTTAATTCCGAACGTAATGGGACCAATTATCGTTATGACAATGTTCACAATTCCTTCAGCGGTGTTTGGTGAAGCGTTCTTAAGTTTCATCGGGCTAGGTATTCAGCCACCATTAGCATCACTTGGTTCTCTTGTAAATGATGGATATAAGTCAATTCAAACGTATCCACATATGATGTTCATCCCTGCGGTTGTCATCAGTATGTTAATTTTAGCATTTAACTTAATGGCAGATGGATTACGTGATGCGTTAGATCCAAAAATGCGTAAGTAAACGAGGAAGGAGAAGTAAAAATGAAAACATTGTTAGAGGTAAAAGATTTACAAGTCTCCTTTGATACACATGCTGGTGAAGTACAAGCTGTTCGCGGAGTTACATTTGATTTGAAAAAGGGAGAAACATTAGCGATTGTAGGAGAATCTGGTTCTGGGAAATCAGTTACTTCGAAAGCGCTAATGGGACTTATCCCAAATCCTCCAGGACGTATTAAAAATGGAGAAATTGTATTTGATGGTCGTGATTTAACAAAATTAACGGAAAAAGAAATGCAGCAAGTGCGCGGGAAAGAAATTGCAATGATTTTCCAAGATCCGATGACATCATTAAATCCAACGATGACAATTGGGAATCAAATTATGGAAGGTCTTATTAAGCATCAAGGAATGAGCAAAGCGGATGCTCGTAAAGTTGCTTTAGAGCTTCTTGATCTTGTTGGAATTCCAAATCCAGAAGCACGTTTAAAACAATACCCGCACCAATTCTCTGGTGGTATGAGACAGCGTGTTGTTATTGCGATGGCGCTAGCTTGTAATCCGAAATTATTGATTGCGGATGAGCCGACAACAGCACTTGACGTTACAATTCAGGCGCAAATTTTAGAGCTTATGAAAGACATTCAGCAGAAAACGGAAGCGGCGATTATTTTCATTACGCATGATTTAGGCGTAGTGGCAAACGTTGCCGACAGAGTTGCGGTTATGTATGCTGGTAAAGTTGTTGAGATTGGTACGGTTGATGAAATTTTCTACAATCCAAAACATCCATATACATGGGGATTAATCGCATCTATGCCAAGTTTAGATGGTTCAGAAGAAGAGTTATATGCAATTCCTGGAACGCCTCCAGACCTATTAAAACCGCCAAAAGGGGATGCATTTGCACCACGTAACCCACAGGCGTTAAAAATTGACTTTGAAATGGAACCACCATTATTTAAAGTAAGTGACACACATTATGCGGCAACATGGTTACTTCATGAGCAAGCACCAGAAGTACAACCGCCAGAAGTCGTTCAAAAACGAATTCTTCAAATGAAAGCAGGTGAACAACATGACTAAGCAACGTGAAAAATTAATTGAAGTAAAAAACGTGAAACAACACTTTAACGTGAGTGGTGGTGTTGTAAAAGCGGTTAACGATATTTCATTTGATATTTACCGCGGTGAAACATTTGGACTTGTAGGAGAATCTGGTTGCGGAAAATCAACAACTGGAAGAACAATTATCAGGTTATACGATGCAACTGCTGGTGAAGTGTTGTTCGATGGTGAAAACGTACATGGTAAAAAATCACGTGCAGAGTTAAAGAAATTTAACCGTAAAATGCAAATGATTTTCCAAGATCCATATGCGTCATTAAACCCACGTATGACAGTTGGAGATATTATTGCAGAAGGCATTGATATTCACGGTTTAGCAAAAAGTAAAAAAGAACGTATGGATCGTGTGCATGAATTATTAAACACAGTTGGTTTAAATAAAGAGCATGCTAATCGTTTCCCGCACGAGTTCTCTGGTGGACAACGTCAACGTATCGGAATCGCTCGTGCACTTGCGGTAGAACCAGAATTTATTATCGCGGATGAACCGATTTCAGCACTTGACGTATCGATTCAGGCGCAAGTTGTAAACTTATTGAAACAACTGCAAAGAGAAAAAGGTTTAACATATTTATTCATTGCCCATGATTTGTCAATGGTAAAATACATCAGTGATCGCATCGGTGTTATGTACCGCGGGCAAATTGTTGAATTAACAAGTAGTGATGAGTTGTACGAGAATCCAATTCATCCGTATACAAAATCATTACTATCAGCGATTCCGCTTCCAGATCCAGATTACGAGCGTAATCGTAAGCGTATCGTATATGATCCATCTCAGCATCAATACGGAAATGAAGAGCCAAAGATGCGAGAAATTCGTCCAGGACACTTTGTTCTTTGCTCAGAAGCAGAATATAAGAAGTATAAAGAAATCTATCAATAATAGAAAGAAGCGGCCGGAGAGGTCGCTTCTTTCTATTATTGGTAGAAAAAACTTTCTTTTTGGGAGGGAGAGAGGATCCACCTAAGCATAGAAGTGGTCAGGGCCTTTTTTAACCCCATGCCGAGTGAAACCAAAAGGAGAGAATAAGTGGAATCTACTATTGGGTTCAAATAGTAAATGAAATTTTATCGACGCAAACTCAAATATATCGACTGTTTCACACAATATATCGACGATTCGACAAGGGATATCGACGTTCCGACAAAAAACGACACAAAAAAACGGACTGGAGAAGGCTTTCTCCAATCCGTTTTCATTAACATTAAGCTTAAGCTGACTCTTCAGAAGTCTCCGGTTTAACAAGCGCATAATTTTCCCAAGCTCTACTTCTCCAGCGGAAGAACATGATGATGGCACGCGTCCATTCATCAATCGAAATGGCTAACCAAATGCCAGCAAGCCCCATGTCTAAATGGAACACAAAAAAGTAACCGAGCGGTAAACTCATTAAGACCATGGAAAATGCTCCAATTAAAACGGGGTATTTCGCATCACCTGCTGCACGCAGTGAATTAATGATGACAATATTCATCGTCCGGCCAGTCTCTAACAGAATGCTTAATAAAAGAACAGTTGCTCCTAAAGTGATAACGTGAGGATTATCTGTAAATAACCCCATTAACTGCGTGCGGAATGTTATGACAAGAATAACCATACATAACGTAACACTGATGGCCCACTTTACACTTTTCCACACGCGTACATATGCTTCGTCCTTCTCATTGCCGCCAACTAAACGACCGACAATGATCGCAGTCCCCATTCCAATCGCAATAGCGAATAGGAAAGTAAACATGGAAATGTTTGTTGCGTATTGTCTTGCAGCTAATGATTCTGCTCCTAAGTATGTTGCGTAGTATAGGAAAACAATTTGGCACGCTTGGTACATCACTTGCTCAAAAGCCGATGGGATACCAATTTTTAAGATTTTGCTAATATATTCTTTTGATAATGTAATATAGTAGTTCAATTTAACACGGTATTCCATGACGCGGTATAGTAGCCAGAAGAAGACAACAAGTGCGATAAGTCGACTGAAAGCAGAGGAAATTGCTGCTCCTTCAACACCTAATTCAGGCATGCCGAACTTGCCAAAAATAAGGACATAGTTACCAGCGATATGAATAATATTCATTCCAAGTGAAATAAACATCGCTTGCTTTGTAAATCCGTGAACGCGAATAATAGCAGCGAGTGAATTGATAATAGCTTGTAAAAAGATTGCTCCCCCAACAATGGATAAATAATTTTGTGCGTAAGCTAATACATCGCCTTGTAAATTCATTGCAGTCATCATATGTTTTGAGAATAAAAGAAAACCGGCGCTTATAACGAGCCCGACCCCTAAGTTTAATGTAACCGCTAATGCAGATATTTTTGACGCTTCCATATATCGTTTGGAACCAAGATATTGCGATACAACAATCGCGGCTCCATTTCCGATTACTTCTAGTACTAAGATTGCGATGTGGAGATATTGATTGGCAGCCCCAACGCCTGATACCGCGTCATCTGATAATGCACTTAGCATAAAAGTATCAGCAATCCCCATTAGCATAAAAAGAAAAACTTCTAAGAAAATAGGCCATGTTAAGAAGAATAAATTTAACTTTTGTTCTTGTTCTTTTTTGGACGTAATCTCTGTCATATCATCCCCCACTTTTCTGAGATACATTTTGAAACAAAATGTATCTTAACACACTTTAGCAACACTTGCATTTATTTTGTAGCTTGGTTAACGATTATTTATTAGAGTAGTATTTTTTAAATATATAAGTATGAATTGAAACCTTGATATAACCCTTTTCTTTTTGGACGGAAGAGAGGGTTCGCCCAAGCAGAGAAACGGTCAGAGGCTTTTTTGCCTCATGCCGCATGAAACCAAAAGGAGTGTAGGTCTCTTTTTGGTTTCAAAGCTGTAATTTGTATGTGGGAAAATCGCGATAGATTAATATAAGATGTAGGAAAAAACGATAGAGTCGCTACAGATTGATTTTATTTTAAAAGAGAATAATTATACAAAAAATATTATGTAATATAAAATTAATTATACTTTGATAATTTTGATAATTACAAAAATGGGTGAATTTAGTATTTTAATCACCAAAATACGCAATATAAAACGTTTACAGAAAATGAAATGTTAACAGAAAATTTTAATAAGATAGAAATATGAATATACAAAGAATATATTTATGTGTATAATATGAATTATTAGAACATACATATATTTCTTTCTGTTTGAAAATGAAAGGGTTAACATTTTGGGGAGGGGTAGCAGAATGAAGAAAAAGGTACCAGTTTTTGTAGCATCGACATTGGCAATGAGCATGATGTTAGGGGCATGTAGTTATCAAAAAGATGAGCCAGGGGCGAAAGCAAAAGGGGAGAAAAATACAGGAAAACAAGTCATCAATATGACGGAAACACAAGAAATTCCAACGATGGATCCAGCGTTATCAGCTGATGCGGTATCATCACGCGTGATGAATAATACAATGGAAGGGCTATACCGCCTTGAAAAAGGAGATAAGCTCATTCCAGGTGTAGCGAAATCAAGTGAAAAATCAGCAGATGGTAAAAAGTATACGTTTAAATTGCGCGAAGATGCGAAATGGTCTAACGGAGACCCTGTAACAGCGAAAGACTTTGTATATGGATGGCAACGAGCGATTAATCCTGATAAAGCAGCGGTATCAGCATATATTATGTTTGATGTAAAGAACGCGCAAAAAATTAATAAAAAAGAAATGACGTCAGATCAACTAGGTATAAAAGCCATTGATGATTATACATTAGAAGTAGAACTTGAGCATCCAGTTCCTTATTTTGAAAACTTAATGATTTATCCTCTGTTTTATCCTGTAAATGAAAAGTATGCGAAAGAACAGGGAGACAAGTTTGGTTTAGAAGCAAATACAACATTATATAATGGACCGTTCGTATTAAGTGAGTGGAAGCATGAGACAAGTTTCAAAATTAAGAAAAACCCTTCATATTGGGACAATAAAACAGTGAAGGTAGAAGAAGTGAATTTTAATATTGTTAAAGATTTAGCAACGGCGATCAATCTATATGACACAAAAGCAATCGATCGTGTTATTTTGAGATCTGAGTTTGTTGATAAATATAAAGGGGACAAAGATTTTAAAACTGCACAGGAAGCTTCTGTATTCTTCCTTCGTTTCAATCAGAAAAGTGAAGCTTTAGCAAATAAAAATATTCGTAAAGCAATTTCTCTTGCTTTTGAGCGTAAACCACTTGTTGATACGATTTTAAACAATGGCTCTACTGAAGCGACAGGATTAATTCCAAGCAAATTTATTACAGGACCAAATAAAAAAGACTTCCGAGCTGAAAATGGCGAGTTAGTAAAAGCAAATGCAAAAGAAGCCAAGAAATATTGGGAAGCAGGTAAAAAAGAATTAGGGAAAGACAAAATTGAAATTGAGTTATTAAATGAAGATGTAGATTTATCTAAGAAAACAGGAGAATATTTAAAAGGGGAACTAGAAAAGAACTTACCAGGTTTCACGCTGAAAATTAAGCAACAGCCATTTGCACAAAAGCTTAAACTTGAGGAAAACGGAGACTATGACATGACATTTGCTGGATGGAGCCCAGATTTCCCAGATCCAGTAACTTACCTTGATATGTTTGTCACAGATGGTGCGCAAAATAAAATGAAATATTCTAATCCGAAATACGATGAAATTATTATGAAGGCAAAGACAGATGGTAGCGATGTAAAAGCGCGCTGGAATAGTTTACTTGAAGCAGAAAAACTGCTGATGGATGATGCGGCAATTGCTCCTGTATACCAACGTAGTGCAGCTTACTTACAAAGAGGAACGGTTAAAGATATTTATAAGCATAATTACGGCGGAGACTTAAGCTTCAAATGGGCATCAGTTGAATAATTATCAAAAAAAGAAGCAGGTATGTTCCTGCTTCTTTTTAATACGTACGTTTTTTATAAATCCCTTTTCCACCAACTTGCTTCCAACCAGATTGTACTTCTGCACTTTTATCAACAAATTTCATTTTTTCTTTCCGGCCAAATAACCTTTCACCAATACCATTTGTAATGACGCCAATCAATGCTGTGATTCCAATGACGAGGGCAGCGACAATGGCAAAATCAATAAAGAAAGCAACCATATGGAATCCCCCTTTGCCTGTCTATATTTTTATTGTATGAGAAAAAAAGTTAAAAAGAAAGAAAAGTTAGAAAATAAATATTTTACTTGAAAATAGTCTATATAAATCCAAATTAAAAAACGAACATCAAACCATTCTTTTTAGATGGGAGAGAGCATCCGGCCATGCATAGAAGCGATCAGTGCTTTTTAGCCCCATGTCAAGTGGGAACAAAAGGAGAAAGCGAGTGGAGATCTTCTTTTGTTTTCATAGCCGCGACTTAGGTGCTTGAGAATCAAAATGGATATATATATGTTGGAAAATCAAGTTGTCTATATATAGACAGTAACTGGGAGATTTGATAGAATGAAATAGAACGAATGTTCCTTTTGTTGATATGTCTTACATTTTACTGCTGTTTTGTGATGAAAAGAGTAAGAAAACGCTATCTTTAGCAACTGGTTGATTGGATGGACAGCTTCTATGAACATGTTAAGAAGTAGCAGGAAAGGGATATATGTTAATAAAACAGAAGGATTTGTTCCATGAAAATTTCAGCTTAATAAAAGATGAGTTTTCCTATTGGAAAGGAAATTTACTGTATATTTCTTTCAGAATCTATTGTATAATGATTATAGAAGTTACTTATTTAAAGTAATTGTTGTTTAATAAGAGTTACTTGCTTAAAAGTTGTTGTTTACATGTAAGGCGATTTTTCATTTTGCTGTAAGACAAGTCATAGTGAAGAATTGCTGGAAAATAGAAATTTAAACTGTAATTAGTACAGAATTTGTACTCTTTAAGGAGAGTGAGTCTTGTATGGTAACACTATATAGTTCTCCAAGTTGTACGTCTTGTAGAAAGGCGAAATTATGGCTAGAGGAAAATCATATTCCTTATACAGAACGTAATATTTTCTCCGATCCATTAACGATTGAGGAAATTAAAGAAATTTTACGCATGACAGAAAGCGGAACGGATGAGATTATTTCCACTCGTTCGAAAGTTTTCCAAGAGTTAAATGTTAACTTAGAATCTTTACCACTTCAAGATTTATATAAGATGATTCGTGACTACCCAGGCATTTTACGTCGCCCGATTATGATTGACGAAAAACGTCTTCAAGTAGGTTACAACGAAGATGAAATTCGTCGCTTCTTACCACGTACAGTAAGAACCTTTCAATTACGTGAAGCACAGCGTCTTGTAAATTAATATTATAAGTTTTGTATATGAAAACCTTCTACCTAACAGTAGAAGGTTTTCGCATACATATATTTATTATTGTATATAACTTCATTTTTATTTTCCAACGTATAAATCAAGGCTTTGAAAATAAAAGAAGCTTTCCACTCATTTTTCCTTTTCCTTTTACGCGGTATGGGGACCCGCTTCTATGCATGAGCGGACGCTCTCTCCCACCCAAAAAGAAAGGTTTTTTGCATGTTTTACTTTGCATTTCCTAATCTGATATGCTGAACAATAAACCCAATAGCTAATACTGTGAAAATAAAGAGGAAGGGTATACTTGTTGTAAAGGTAGGGTTATGTTGGAAAAAGTTTGCAAGCCTTGTTTCATGGGTAATCATTCTTCCAGCTGTGTAAGCAAGAATGGCTCCTCCGCAATAAATGAGAAAAGGAAAGCGTTCCATAAATAGTAAGATGAGCTTGCTTCCCCAAATAATAATGGGAATGGAAATTAATAATCCGATAATTACGAGTGTGAAATTTCCATGAGCGGCCCCAGCAATCGCAAGGACATTGTCAAAACCCATAACGAGATCCGCAAATACAATCGTACGAATCGCTTGAAATAATGTTGTTTTCCCTTGTATAGAAGAAAGGTCATTGCTATTATCGGTAAGTAAATTTACGGCAATAAGTGTAAGTAAGATGCCACCAATAAGTTGTAAGAAAGGAATGTCGAGTAAGTACACGGCAAGAATGGTAAGGAGAATTCGCAGTACGATTGCTAGGACCGTACCAATAAAAATAGCTTTATTCCGTTTAGATTCAGGTAAGTTTCGGCTTGCAAGTGCGATTACAATTGCATTATCACCGCCTAATACAACATCGATACCGACAATCATTAGTATAGATGTCAAAAAATCTAACTCCATTATTTTGCCTCCATTTATTCTGTTTTAATAAAGAGTACAGTTTGGATATATGTATGAAACGAAAAAGATTGACCAGCTCTACTACAATTGTACGGTGCTAGGTGGCAATGTATGTCCAATTTTTTAGCTGGTAATACTTTCACATGAAAATTCGGCAGAAGAAAAGAAGTTAGGTAGCGGCTGATTAAAGTTTTGCAGGAGGGAATGAGGGCGTTTATATCGTAAGTGTGTATAGTGGAATATATAAGGGTTAGGAATTATAATGAATTAGTGCAAGATAATCTAGGTGAATGACTGTTTTTGTAAAATAAAACGATTTTATTTCCATTCTGGAGAATCTTATCATAAAATGAAAGTACAAGAATCTATTGATTTGTCATATGAGTGGGGAGTCCCTTCATAACAATTCCAAATAGGAAGGGAGAGTTGGATTTTGGACATTGAAAGAATTAACGATCATACGATGAAATTTTTTATTACGTACGTTGATATAGAAGATAGAGGGTTTAATCGAGAAGAAATTTGGTACAATCGTGAACGAAGTGAACAATTGTTTTGGGAAATGATGGATGAAGCTCGTGATCACGATGATTTCTTTATTGATGGGCCATTATGGATTCAAGTACAGGCACTTGATAAAGGTATTGAAGTACTTGTAACGAAAGCGCAGCTTTCAAAAGATGGACAAAAATTAGAATTACCAATAGGTCTAGATAAAATTATTGATATCCCTCTAGATGAGCGAATTGAATCGCTATTTCAACAAGAGTTAGAGGAAGAAGTAGAAGTAGAAGCGGGGACACCCTTTAACGAAGATGGAACGTTTGGCTTTTTAATTAAATTTGATGATTTTGAAGACGTCATTTCGTTAAGTCATCGTCTTATATTTGAAGATATAAAAGATGAACTATATTCGTTTGAAGACCGCTATTATGTATATGTTGAATTTGATGAAGTGCTACACGATGAAGAAGAAATTGACCGTATTTTAAGTATTATTTTAGAATATGGGGAAGAATCTACTTTAACGGTTCACCGTGTAAGTGAGTACGGCAAACAAGTTGTTAAAGAACATGCACTTGAGACGATTCGCAGTCATTTTCCTTCTAAGACGTAGGCCGATTTCAATATTATGAAATCGGCTTTTTATATGATAGGGCATGCTAATAGTGTGTGCGAAAGATAAAGAGAGACGAGAAAATATGGGATGTAGATCAAACTACATGAGTACCAGACTTTTTGAGTATCCTCTAATAGTAGAAAAGCTTTGTACGTAAGGGGGGTAGGAATGAAAAATACATTAAAGTTACTTTTCTTTTTTCTAGGTTTATTTGCAGTGTTTGTTTCATTACGAATGTTTATTGATGTAGCGTTTTATTCGGATGTTATAGGCATGAAAAATATTTCGTTTGTAGGAATTATAAGTATTTTATTTACTGTTTCTGCATTTTTAATTGGCTGTGTGATTTTCTTGGAAAACAGGCATCCATCTAAAACATTGACATGGCTAATTGTACTAGGGATTTTTCCTGTATTTGGCTTTTTTGCGTATTTACTTTTTGGACAAAACTTTCGCCGAAAACGAATGTTTCAAAAGAAGGCTCTTTTGGATGAACAAGCTTTCTTACAGTACAAAGGGCATGAAGATTACCAAGAACGCATTTTACAGAATCATAAACATCAAGAATTACTATTTCGTCTCGCAGATAGGTTGGGTGCTTTAAACATTTCATTTCAGACAGAAACAAAAGTGTTAACGAATGGTGATGAAACGTTCCAAGCCATTTTACAAGGTTTACAAAAGGCGAAGCATCATATTCATATGGAATATTACATTGTACGTGACGATAAGCTTGGCACACAAATTAAAGATATTTTAATTGAGAAGGCCAAGGAAGGGGTTACTGTCCGTTTTTTATATGATGCGGTTGGCAGCTTTAAGCTATCAAACGCTTATATTAATGAATTAAACGGTGCAGGTGTCGAGATGATTCCATTCTTTCCAGTAAGGTTTCCGATTTTGAATGATAAAATTAATTATCGAAATCACCGGAAAATTGTTGTCATTGATGGGAATGAAGGATTTGTAGGCGGACTTAATATTGGTGATGAGTATTTAGGAAAAAATAAATATTTTGGATTTTGGCGAGATACGCATTTATATTTACGAGGTGAGGCGGTTCAAAGCCTACAACTCATATTCCTGCAAGATTGGTTTTATATGACGGGTGAAGCTGTATTAGCACCAGAATATTTGCAGGCGCAAGCGGTAGATGGAGATCATTGGGGTGGTGTCCAACTTGTTGCAGGCGGGCCAGATAATAAATGGGAGACAATTAAGCATCTTTATTTTGCAATGATTGCTTCGGCAAGAAAGTCTATTTGGATTGCTACACCTTATTTTATTCCGGACGATGATATTTTATCTGCATTAAAAGTGGCAGCTCTTGCTGGTATTGATGTCCGTTTATTAATGCCGAGTAAACCGGATAAACGAACTGTGTTCTATGCATCAAGGTCTTATTTCCCGGAGTTATTAGATGCAGGCGTGAAAGTATACGAATATGAAAAAGGTTTCTTGCACAGTAAGATTGTCATTGTTGATTCTGATTTAGCTTCAATTGGGACAGCGAATATGGATATGAGAAGTTTTCATTTGAATTTTGAAGTGAACGCCTTTTTATATGATACAAACAGTATTCGAAAGCTTGTTAAGGATTTTGAAGAGGATTTACAAGTATCGAGTGAAATTCATGTGGATCGCTTTCATAAGCGCCGTCTTCATAAGCGAATTGTGGAATCGACATATCGTTTATTATCACCTTTATTATAAGGGGGATGTTCTTACAAGGACGTCCTCTTTTTGTTTTGAAAGGAATTTGTAACAAATTGTAGAATAGAAACCAGTATAGAAAGGATGTGATATGATGTTTGTCGCAAGGAGAGAGAACGGTGAAAAGGTTCATCTTCTTCATAACCAAGATGAAAAGAAGTTGCAAATCATGCGAAAGAAGGAACGCTTCTTTTGCCCGGTTTGCAGGCGAGAGGTGCAACTCAAGTTAGGAAAGCAAAAGAGGTGGCATTTTGCTCATAAAAAAGTAAATCAGTGCCTCATTTCATCTGAGCCAGAATCTGCTTATCATATGCGTGGGAAGGAACAATTATATAGTTGGCTTATATCACAAGGGTTCCATGTAGAAATTGAACATTATCTTCCGGAGATTCGGCAAAGACCGGACCTCTTTATTGAAAGGAATGGAAGACAGATTGCCATTGAATATCAATGTGCCTCTTTATCCACTGAACAATTATTAAAACGAACTCGTTCCTATTGGAAAGCAGGAATACAAATCATTTGGATATTAGGTGGAAATCAAATGAAAAGGCACTCTGCTTATTGGATTTCATTATCCTCGTTTCACTTTCTCTGCATACAATCTTATCCTCAGCCTTCACTTCTCTTTTTTTGTCCCAATGAAAAATCATTTATCAAATGCGAACTTCTTATTCCGTTTTCTACAAATGTTTATTTTTCTCATAGTATGTATCTCCCGCTGCGTACCGTTACTTTTGAGGAACTCTTTTGCGAGGCTCCGATTACGAAAGAACGGCTAGAGCGGGAGTGGCAGAATAAAAAAAACTACTTTCGAACGAATGTCCTTCCGATTTGGAATTATAATCATAAATCACTTTTACACCTCTTATATCAATATCACCTTTCTCCCTCTTGTTTTCCATCTGAAATTGGTGTTCCTCTTCCGTCTGCATTTGCATTGCAAACACATCCTTTTATATGGCAAGCTCTTCTTTGTATAGACTTCATTGGTAAATTTAAAACTGGAGAATACTTTTCATTACATGCTGTTTTTTCCTATGTAAATAAAAGACGGAGTATTCAGCGGCGCACGTTACCGTATTTTCCGCAATATGTATGGCAATTTGCAATCGTAGAATATGTAACGTTTTTATGTAAAGTAGGGATGATTGAGAAAGTAGACGTGCATAAATACCGAAAGACGAGGCAATTTACGATGCCGAAAACAGAAGGAGAAATAAAAGAGTATGATGCGATTTGTTTGTCGCATGCGTTATCTTTGTTCGAAACAAAGTACAACATGGGAAAAGGAAAAGCGGATATAATAAAAGAGTACATGGAAGGATTTACATAAGAAGAATCGAATTGTACTTTAGATAGAGATTAAAAGGAGGTATATTTTATGTCTGAACAAACAACAGCAAAAACATTGCCAGACCGCAGTGAGATTGAAGAAATGAACACATGGAGATTAGAAGACATTTTCCAAACGGATGAAGAATGGGAAAAAGAATTTCAAGCAGTGAAAGAGCTACTACCAAAGTTAGCTGAATTTAAAGGAAAACTTGGTGATTCTGCTGATTCATTATTAGAAGCTTTACAATATGAAGATGAAGTCTCAATGAGATTAGGAAAATTATATACATATGCTCATATGCGTTACGATCAAGATACAACAAATTCTGGTTATCAAGCGCTAAATGATCGAGCAACAAACTTATATTCGCAAGCATCCAGTAGCATGGCGTATATCGTTCCTGAAATTTTAACAATTTCAGAAGAAACATTACAATCATTCTTACAAGAAAATAAAGAATTAAGCGTATATGAACATGCGTTAGAAGAAATTACACGTCAGCGCCCGCATGTATTGTCCGAAGCAGAAGAAGCATTGTTAGCAGAAGCAGCTGAAGTAATGAGCGCATCAAGTAGTACATTTGGTATGCTGAATAACGCAGACTTAAAATTCCCATCTATTAAAGATGAAAATGGCGAAGAAGTAGAAGTAACACACGGCCGTTATATTCAATTTTTAGAAAGTGATGACCGTCGTGTTCGTCAGGATTCGTTTCATGCTGTTTATGAAACGTATGGAAAATACAAAAATACATTTGCAAGCACGCTTAGTGGTGCGGTGAAACGTAATAATTTCAACGCGCGCGTTCGTAAATATGATTCTGCACGTCAAGCTGCGTTAAGTAATAATAACATTCCTGAAACAGTGTATGATCAACTTGTTGAGACAGTAAATGATAACTTACATTTATTGCACCGCTATATTGACATTCGTAAGCGTGCATTAGGTCTTGATGAACTGCATATGTATGACTTATACACACCGCTTGTACCAGAAGTGAAAATGAATGTGAAATATGAAGAAGCCCAAGAAATTTTATTAAAATCATTAAACGTTCTTGGTGATGAGTATGTTGAAATTTTGAAAGAAGCATATGAAAATCGCTGGGTAGACGTGTATGAAAACAAAGGGAAACGAAGTGGAGCATATTCATCTGGTGCATATGGAACAAATCCGTATATTTTAATGAACTGGCATGATAATGTAAATAATTTATTTACACTTGCACATGAGTTTGGGCATTCTGTGCATAGCTACTATACAAGAAAAACACAACCACATGTATATGGTGACTATTCCATCTTCGTTGCGGAAGTTGCATCAACTTGTAACGAAGCAATTTTAAATGATTATTTATTAAAAACGACAGAAGATAAAAAAGAACGTTTATACTTATTAAATCATTATTTAGAAGGATTCCGCGGAACTGTATTCCGTCAAACGATGTTTGCTGAATTTGAACATATCATTCATAAAAAAGTACAAGAAGGCCATGCAGTTACGCCAGATATGTTAACTGAACTTTACTATGACTTAAATAAAAAATACTTTGGTGATGCTTTAGTCATCGATAAAGAAATTGGTTTAGAGTGGTCTCGTATTCCGCACTTCTATTACAACTATTATGTATATCAATATGCAACAGGATTTAGTGCGGCAACAGCGTTATCAAAACAGATTTTAGAAGAGGGACAACCAGCAGTAGAGCGTTATATTAACGAATTCTTAAAAGCTGGAAGCTCTGATTATCCAATTGAAGTGCTGAAAAAAGCAGGAGTAGATATGGCATCTCCAGAGCCTGTTAAAGAAGCACTACAAGTATTTGAAGAGAAGTTAAACGAATTAGAAGCGCTATTATTTGAGGGTAAGTAATAGTGAAAGAAGAAAGGCGGGAGTGGAAATTCTCGCCTTCTTTCTTTTTAGCTATGTTAAATAATATTGTTAATTTCAGAAAAAAAGTAAGGGAACCCCTATTTATCCCGCTACTTTAGGGCAGTAATACTCCCACCTCAAAATTCGGTGAAAGCAAAGAAGTTAGGTGGGAGATAAACTGCCCGTAAAGGCCCGATTGGTGAGGGCTAATAATCAGTGGGGATGAGGAAAACCCTCACTGATTAAAGTTTCACTTTATCAATTTCATCTTAACTAAGGTTTTTGAAAGAGTTTCAGTTGTTTCATATAGTCAACAGAGAAATTTAACATAACTTTCTTTTTAAAAGCCTTTGAACCGCTTTCTATGATTGAAATAAGAGAGGCTAATGACAATGATTGCGAATAAAAGCGGAAACGCAATAATTTTTGGAAATGCTTGTAATAGGGAAAGAATGTACAGAAAAAAAGAAATACAAATACAAAAAAGTAGAAAGAAGATATGCGTTTTTTTCATAAAATCCCTCCTAAAAAGCTTCTTTTTAAAGCTTATTCAGGAATGAAAACGTTTAGAATGTGACAAAAGTGTGAAATTCGACAAAAAGGGTTGTCATCTGACGTCGAATCTTGTAATATAATAGACGTGAACGAATTCACATACAAACATATACCCCTTTGTTTGAACGTGAAAATTTCTCCCATCCCCTTTAATATTTTTATAAGCCGTAAAGAAAAAGACCTGGTATTTATACCAGGTCTTTTTCTTTTGCAATCCATTTCCAATAACGTTCACATTTTACTTCAATCATTCGTACTTTTCTTTTTAATGATAATTTTTTAAGCTCTCGTTCTATTTCTTGCTGCGAGCAGTCATAGATAAATGCAATTTCTTTAGAAGACATAAATTGTACCGTTTCTAGTAATGCTTCTAGTGGTGGTAGAGGTGCTGGCTCAATGTCACATTTTACAATTTCTTTTAAGAGTTGTACGTATACATCATACGAATAAATGCCCGCAATCTTAATACCTTCCTCATCGGAATTTGCATGAAAGAATACAAGAGAAGGGATTTCGGTAATGTGCATTTCATTTGTGAACTTTAAATCGCATTGGAATGCTTTTTTTGCACTAGTCGAATGCAAATCTTTTTTAAATTCTTCTACATCAATACCGCTTTGCTCTGCGCACGTAAGTAGTAATTCCAAATCTGGTTTTGATACATTTTCAAGAAAAATGTATTCTTGGAGTTTCCGCAAAAATTTTGAACCTGCTTTTCGGCCTTGTAACTCAGCTGCTTTAATTGCAATAGAAACTAAATACGGTGTAGATGAGGCATCTTGCATATGCACTTTTCCATCGCATGAAAAACCTTGCAAACTTGTTGTTTTTTCCCACACAAATCGAATATTAGCAGGTTTATTCCATTTGTGTGGGGAGGCGATTGCCCCTTCCACTTTGCCGGTTAATATGTGCCGAATCGAAAAATATTTTCCGTATTCGAGCCATAATTTAATCATAACTGGTTCGATTTCCCAGCAATCCATGCAAAGTGGATCAATAAACAAATAGGCTTCTACAGACTTATGTTCGCACTTGGAAAGAGAAGGAATGCGCATATGCTTTGCTTCCTGTTTATCCATTACTCTTCACCTGTTTCGTTTGGAGTGTTGACCATATGCTGCGCAGTTAATCTTAAACGTTCAAAAACAAATTCTCGAATCTGTCCGTGTATCCCCGTATCTTCCATCGCTTGCTCCATACATGCTAACCAGGCTTTTGCTCGCTTTGGTGTAATCTCAAAAGGGAGATGGCGTGCTCTTAGCATAGGATGACCGTGTTCTTCTGTATACAAACTTGGCCCACCTAAATACTGCGTTAGAAATTGCTTCTGTTTCCTGGCTGTTTCTGTCAAATCGTCTGGGAAGATGGGAGATAAGTCAGGGTGTTTACTGACATAGGAATAAAACGTATCGACTAATGTTGCAATGACTTGTTCACCGCCAATTGCTTCAAATGGTGTCATCGGTTGCTTGTTCATCCTGTATAAACTCCTTTTTCCATCAAATGTATATCTATTGTAGCAATGGATTGTCACGAAGAGCAACTAAACAGCTCTGGGACAACCTTTTGCTCGTTTTCTCCTTAAAATAAAGCGAAATTGATGTGGGCTGGCTAACCACCAGCGAGAAAATCGTTCGCTGATGGAAGTTTCACTTTACCCCGCTCTAACGGTCAGTAACCTTTCTTTGCAAAGTAGAAAAAACAAAGAAGCTGAGAAAGGACTGCCCGTAAGAGCCCGATTGGTGAGGGCTAACCATTAGTGAGAAAACCGTTCGCTAATGGAAGTTTCACTTTAGCGTTCTTCGTTTTGTTTTGCAAGAAAAAAGCGTTGTACTTTATTTTTCGTATGGCGAACAGGTATATGATATTTGTTCAATAAATTGAGGAAATTCACTTTACCTACAGCCTCATCTTGCACTTCATATTCAAGTTCATAATCATCGTGATTGTAATAGAAACTATGATCAAATACAAGCGTGCCGCCTTCAAATGTAATTTCTGCTCGCTCTGTTGTTAAGCTTCCCATATAAGCTAAAGTAGAAACAGGGATTTGCATTGTATGTAGTTGATCTAGTACAGGGCCCGCAATGAGCTGATTTGTTTTCATCATTTGTTGTGCTTCTTCTTCTGTTACAGATTGATGAGTTTCCAGTAATCCAATTTCAGCTGGTTGTTTTAAAGTTAATGTATAAGCTCCGCTTTTATGACGAATACGAAGAGCAGAGCCTGCTGCTTTTAAAGAAAAATGAGGTGTTTCAAAATAATGATTCACTTGTTGTGCAAATGACTGGATAGAAAACGCATCACATAATGTTTGAAATTCTTCTTGCGTTACCATATTTTTAAATTCAATTTCAATTTCTTGTGTCATTGTATAGGCTCCTTCTGAAAAGTAATTCTTTAGACATTATCGCTTTTTCACAAATTTGGTTCAATGTTTTATTTGTTTGCGTCTATGTTATGATACAATAATAGTGTGAAGTAAGACAGGAAGTTGATATGGAGGAGTTAGAGCATGCAAAATAAAATTCAAGTTAAGAGCGTAGAAGAAAGAGAAAATGCTCTTATTTTTTGTGCAGAAAATACTGAAATACAAGTGGAGGAGTTAAAAGCACGCAATCACGTACTTGTAGACTCAGATCATTTATCATTTTTATATATTTTAGAAAACGAATCAGCTTTTATTTATGTAAGCATTCCGCATACATGCTGGGAAGCAATGAATGGTGCAATGAAGAGTGATAAAGCAATGTTCGTTCGCGTAAATAATACTGAAATTGAGTTAAAGCAATTGAAAGAAGAAGTGGAATATTTAATTGAAAATATTGAAGGAAATGCAAATTACGGAGACGAACTTGTAACTGCTGTAGAAAAGGTATTTCTATAAGCAAATGGATTGACTTTGGTGGTGGTTGAAATGAATCGTAATTGGGAAGAATTTTTAGCGCCGTACCACCAAGCGGTGGCAGAGCTAAAAGTGAAGTTAAAAGGAATGCGTTCTCAGTTTACAATGTTAACAGAACACTCTCCGATTGAGTTTGTAACCGGCAGGGTAAAGTCAGTTGCAAGTATTATTGATAAGGCAGAAAAACGAAATGTACCGCTTGACAGGCTAGAAGAAGATATGCAGGATATCGCGGGCCTTCGGATGATGTGTCAATTTGTGGATGAGATTAAGCCTGTTGTTGAATACCTTCGAAAACGAAATGACTTTGAAATTGTGGAAGAACGAGATTATGTGACGCAAAAGAAAGAAAGTGGTTATCGTTCGTATCACGTTGTCGTTAGTTATCCCGTTCAAACAATCCGCGGGGAGAAGAAAGTATTAGTTGAAATTCAAATTCGGACGTTAGCGATGAATTTTTGGGCAACAATTGAGCATTCTTTAAATTACAAATATAGTGGACGTTTTCCAGAAGATATTAAAATACGTCTTCAACGTGCAGCAGAAGCAGCATTTTTATTAGATGAAGAAATGTCTTCGATTCGTCTTGAAATTCAGGAAGCACAAAAGATTTTTTCGCGCAAACAAGAAGCGAAAGAATCCGAATCATAAACTAAAGGGTGTTGGGCGATGAAATTTGCAATTATGTCAAAGGGAGATCAATCATCAAACGCACTTGCAAGTACAATGACAGATTACTTGCAGGATTTTGGGTTTACAATGGATGAAGCAAAGCCGGATATTGTAATTTCTGTTGGGGGAGACGGGACGCTCTTACACGCGTTTCATCGCTATTATCATCGATTAGATGAGACAGCGTTTGTTGGTGTGCATACAGGACATTTAGGTTTCTATGCAGATTGGTTGCCAACAGAGGTAGAAAAACTTGTGATTGCGATTGCGAAAACACCGTTTCAGGTTGTGGAATACCCGCTTTTAGAAGTCATTATTCGCTATGTGAATGGCAGTAAAGAATCACAGTATTTAGCAATGAATGAAGCGACCGTAAAAAGCTTGGAAGGAACATTAGTAACAGAGGTAGAAATTCGCGGAGAATATTTTGAAACGTTTCGCGGGGATGGCCTTTGTATTTCTACTCCTTCTGGAAGTACGGCCTACAATAAAGCGCTAGGCGGAGCTATTATTCATCCTTCGATTGAAGCGATTCAAATTGCGGAAATGGCTTCAATTAATAACCGCGTGTTCCGTACAGTCGGTTCACCGCTCGTTTTACCAAAGCATCATACATGTGTTATAAAGCCGACGAAGAGAATGAATTTACAAATTACGGTGGATCATTTAACGATGGTTCATCAAGACGTAAAATCAATTCAATACCGCGTCGCAAACGAGAAGGTGAGATTCGTTCGTTTTCGTCCGTTCCCATTTTGGAAACGCGTTCGTGATTCGTTTGTTGCGGATGAATAGAGAGGGTTTATGCATGTGAGAAGATTTACATTAAAATGGTGTATGACAGAAGCAGAGAAGGGAATGCTCATTCGGGAGTTTCTAAAAACGAAAGGAATTTCTAAAGCTGCTTTGACAGATATAAAATTTCAAGGCGGAGCAATTGAAGTTGACGGTAAGCATGCGACAGTGCGGCACGAATTACAGACCGGAGAAGAATTACAAGTCTGCTTTCCACTTGAGGAAAGAAGTGAAGGAATGCTTGCTGAAGATATTCCGCTGACTGTTGTATACGAGGATGAATCCGTACTTGTAATCAATAAGGAACCATACATGTCAACGATTCCGTCTAGGGAACACCCGACCGGAAGTGTTGCGAATGCCCTTTTATATCATTATGATAAGCAAAACCTTGCAAGTACAGTACATATTGTAACACGGCTCGACCGTGATACGTCAGGACTGATGCTGATTGCGAAAAATCGTTTCGTTCATCATCTTTTATCAAAACAGCATCAACAAAAGCAAGTGAAACGAATATATGAAGCAATTGTTCATGGGCAATTGATACAAGACTCAGGAACGATTGATGCACCAATTGGAAGAAAAAGCGACAGCATTATTGAACGAATGGTATGTGAAGATGGCCAAAAAGCCGTTACGCATTTTCAGGTGCTGGAGAGATTTCCTGATAAAACGCGAGTTTCACTGCAGTTAGAAACAGGAAGAACGCATCAAATTCGTGTACATATGGCATATGTAGGCCATCCGTTGTTAGGAGATGACTTGTATGGAGGTAGTAAGTCCGAGATGAAGCGGCAAGCACTTCATAGCACGAGTTTAACCTTCTATCATCCGGTGTTAGAAAAACAGATGACATTTCATGCGGATGTGCCGGAAGATATGAGAGAATTATTGAAATAAGCTGCCTTCAGTATTGAAGTAACCCCATAAAGTGAAACTTCAACCAGTGGGGGGCTCCATCCCTTACTGATTGTTAGCCCTCACCAATTGGGCTTTTATGGGCTGTTTATCTCCCACCTAAACTTCTTCGCATTCTCTTAAGTTTTGAGGTGGGAGTATTACAGCCCGTTAAAGTGGGATAAAGTTAGACAGGTTATTTCATTAGACAGTTTCTTGGGCATGGGCCCGGTATTGTACCGGGTCCATGCCCTTTTGTTTTGTCTTCATTCTTTTATATTTGCATTAAGTTATTAGGAACATATAATGTTGTTTCACAACTGAAAGGAAATTGAAAAAAAACTGATACCTTTCTCATTAAAATTCAATCTTACTCAAAAAATGAAAGAAAAGTGAAATTTTCCAAAAGAAATTCTTTGTTAAAATAAAAACATAAATACAAAAAAAGTGTTGACACATGGAGAAAAATGTACTTTTTCAAGATGTAGTGGGGGAAAAAATGAGATTAGAAAAACAATTAATAAAAAAGATATATTATGAAACATTCCTAATGGAAAATGAAACACATCCACCTCTTCAAGTGCTTGGAGAAGCATATTTAAACGAACAAAAAAATGAGACTTCCGATGGATCTTATATTCGTTTTGCACAAGGTGAATTTTATTATCATCATCAAGATTTTGAAACAGCTATTTTTAAATGGGAGAAAGTCAGTAATGAATTAGCACCATGGGCACAAAAAAATATTGCGGATGCTTACTTCGAACTTAATCAATTATCAGTTGCTGAAAATGTTTATAACTCGATTACTACTGATAACAAAATACTTATGACCGAAATTGTACTGCAATTACTGTCTCTTTACATCGAGCAAAATAATCTTGATTCAGCTTTCGCTGCTATTAAAGAAGCGGTTTCTTTAAATCCCGATTATCCAAACGTCACAACAATTGCACGTTCCTTTTATGAAGAACAGCAAGATTTTGACAGTGCAGTAGAACTTGCTGTGAATGAGTTAATTCGAACAGAATCTTTTCTATGGTTTGAGGTTCTAAAAGAATATATCGATCAAGGATTTACTAAAAATATTTCACCAGACTATTTTTATCAAGTATTAGTTACATTAAATAATGTAGATCAAGAACGATTTACAGAAATTGTTTCATCACTTTGGTGCAGCTATAAAAATGAACAAAATTACTTATTATGGCTTAAAACAATAAATGAATTTTTCTTACATATCGAAATACATTCGTCCGATATATGGGACAATATTTCTTCTCTTTACGAAGAAACGTACTTTGAATTAATTCAAGGTCAATATATGCTGAGACAATTACACGATATCATTCCTAATTTTTTAACAAATTGGTTAAAGGTAGCCAATCCGTCTCATTCTGTATTTCCATCTGCAGCAGTATTGGCATGGGATGAGATTTTCCCTTCGAAAATAGATTCAGCAAATATAAAACATGCGGAAAATTTACTGTCATATGCTATTAATCCTGTGAATGGTTTAGAGTATAGTTCACATCTTTTTGAATCTATTACACAGTGGGCACAAAAACAGGATTTAGAAATTGGTCATCGATTTAGATGGTTAGTTGGCGAGCTTGCAGATGTAAGGACAAATCGCATTTTAGTAACTGGGACTTCAGGAAACGGAAAAGTCTCATTTATTAACTCTATACTAGGAGAAAATATATTAGAAAACTCAATCTCAAATGTAGTTGTCTTTAAAAATGATGCTCATACAGAAATTAACGCTATAACAGATTCAGCAATTACAACAACTGAGAATTTCTCTGATTTCCATAACATGATGTCCTTGCACCGCCAAACATATAGAGATAGAGCATGTGTTGAATTTAAATTACCATGCAGATTTTTAAGTAAAAATAAACTTACATTCGTTGTTACACCTAGCTTTAATAGGAACAACGACACTAGAGATGAAATATTCGAATATTTAAATTCTGTAGACGAATTATTATTCGTATTGAATGCGGATTCACCTTTTACTGACAAAGAGCGTGACATTCTATTAAATATTAAAGAACATATACCAAATCTACAAATTCATTTCTTATTAAATAAAATCGATAACATTTACAGTGAAGCAGAAGTAAAAAGAGTTATACATGATACGCAAGCAAGAGTAAACGCATATTTCCCGCAAGCGAGAATTTTCCCTTACTCTTCGTTATATACAAATAGCCAACAGCTAAACGATTTAACTGATTTTATTCAGTTTAACTTTAACCATAAAAATATCGATACAGAACGTACTGAAAAGCTATTATTTTTCATTCGAAAAACAATTACATATCTTTTAGATAAACGCGTCGAGATGGAAAACAACCTAGTGGATTCTATTAACTGGAATGAAGATATATTAGTTAAACTAAATGGTTGTATTAATAACCTTGCTGCTTTTGAGAAGGAAAAAATTCATTTCATTACAGAATCATATCGTACAATGAAAAACGAAATTACGAATGATCTTACAGAACATATTCCGAAATTATTGCAGAGTTGTTCTGATTTAATTAGTGAAGAAAGCGATTTTGGGCACATTGATATTGAACTAAATACAGCGATGAACGAAAGAGTTCAAAAATATCTAGAACAAACTGTGTTACCTAATTTTGCTCGCTCTATGCAAAATTGGATTGCAACTTCTAATAACGAGTTCCTTCAAAGTCAATCGTACTTAGAAGAAATCAGTGAAGGACTTAATTCTTTATGTGGAGAAAATCGAATACAGTTAGAATGTGACTTTAAAGTGCTTGATGACTGGCGCAGAGATACTGATAGAATGACAACTAGAATACATATGGAAGAAGTAAATATCTTACGCCGATTTACACCAGCACAATTTTTACTGAAAAGCGCGGGTAAATTATTTGGAGTTCTTCCTAAAAATAAAGCTATGCTATATAACAAATACAAACAGTATTTAGAAAATGAAGATTATACCGATGTAACAGCTTCTATTATGAGCAAATTTTTCTTGCAATTTGAGCTATTTGAAAACGCACTAGAGCGGGATATTAATATATTCTTTAGAAATCCATTTGGCGCGTTGAAACAAGCTGTAGAAAACACTCATTTAGAAATAAAAGAAAAACAAGATACACTGCATAAAATGAAGTCAGATCCTGAAGTTTATCATGATTCTATAACGCTCTTTGAATTGAGATTACGTCAATGTGAAGTAATCTTACATATAGGTGAGGATAATTCCGATGCAGATGTAACTTTAGAAACAAACATAGAGTAAAGTGAAACTTTAATCAGTGGGGGTTTTCTTCATCCCCCACTGATTATTAGTTGAACCAATCGGGCTTTTACGGGCAGTTGATCCCCACCTATCTTCCTCGTTTTTCTCTGAATCTTGAGGTGGGGGTCTTACTGCCCGTTAATGCGGGGTAAACGTAAAGTAACTCCAAAATCTACAATAAAAGTTGATTTTGGAGTTATTTTTGTTTACTTCACTTTTTTCGGCACTCTGCATCTATATAAGCTGAATTTAATTCTTACACCTTCTTATTCAGTTGCTAAATCATCATTCAAATTGCCTTTGTAGGGCAATGTATTCTGTATGAATTTGTGCTGCGATGGGGTTATGGGAAAATATTTAGTTCAACTTATATAGATGAGATCCGTTTAAAATCTCCATAATCAATGATAATGATTTTATCTTTTTCGGATAGCATCATATTATTCATATTCGGCTCGTTATACCAATATATATCTTCAGGTATGATTCCGGTCTTTAGAAATCTGTTTTTTAATTGGGATAACTTTTCGTTATATATTTCATCTTCAGGAACTTCAAGTGAGAATTTTTTCATAATAATCCAACCGAATCCAAACTTTTTTACAGGGCAAAGGTGTTCTCGTAACTCAGGAGGACAGTTTTTATATATTTCAAATTCGGTTTTATTGCTTCTAAGTCCCCATCTAGTGATGGCTATCTTTAATACATATTTATTGTTAAGATCATAGACAATCCTATTTTCCCCATATCCAATCATTTTGTATTTTAATTTTAAGATGTTTTGAGCTTTTTCAGCCTTCTGTTTTTTATCTCTACCCCGATAATGCTTCATTTGTGATAGCCATATATTAATAAATTGTATATCACGTAAACTTATCACTCTTCATTCCCCCCTTTTTTTTACCTCTAATATTACAGTTTATTTAAAAGAAAGTGGTCTTGACAGGGCGTTTTTATATAAATCGAATATACCTGGATTTTATCTGGGGTTCCGCTAATATTCCGGAATTTGCTGTTAGTACCCCGGGATGAAGAAAGAGAAAGAATCAGCATTTCTTAATTATGTAATCTCGCGAAATTTCTCAGGAACAAACGGCATCGAAGAAGGAACAGAAACGGTCTCCATCTCCGGATAACGCAGTCCTGTTAGCTTTCCGCCAAATACAGCCCCCGTATCAATATTCACCGTATGATTGACAAAACGAGGTTCTGCCACAGGGGTGTGCCCGTATACAATCCACGCTTCTCCTTTATAATGCTTCGCCCAATCACGGCGAACAGGAGAGCCGTCAGGATGCTTTTCTCCAGTAATGTCGCCATATAATACGAAAGTTTGGACCTTCTTATCTGTTCTTCCGATATAATCTTGGCGAATGCCAGCGTGACAAACGATAAGTTTTTTGTTATCAAGAACGTGATAGAGCGGTGACTGTTCGTAAAGATCAATAAACTTTTTCTGTACGATTTTTTGCTCACGAGTTGATAGTGCTTCATACTCAGCGACGGTCGTTTCTAATCCATGTGCAATTGTTACATTACGTCCGATGAAAAAACGATACAACTTATTACAATGATTACCAGGAGCGTAATAAGCTACTTTTTTATTCATAACAAGTTCCCATACAATTTCAATCATTTTTAGGGATGCGGGACCACGGTCAGTAATATCCCCGACAAAAGCAAGCTGTCTCTTCTCTGGATGGATAGGGAGACCGCTATCCCAGTTATAACCGAGCTGCTTTGTTAACGCTTGAAACTCTTCTAAACAGCCGTGAATATCCCCGATAATGTCGTATTTCATTTTGTAACCTCCATCTCGAGTTTTTTTCTTAGTATACCTAAAGTGGATATAGAAAAAACCATACCCAAGTGGATATGGTTTAGTCAAACATAAATGTTTTCGTTCGCGATCGTACGTTCAGTATGAAGCCAATCGCAATCATATAGGTTAGTAAGGAACTACCTCCATAACTCATAAGAGGAAGCGTAATCCCTGTAATCGGAAGCAATCCAATTGTCATCCCGATATTTTGGAATACTTGGAACGTAAACATTCCGATCGTTCCTGCACATAAATAGCTACCGAATGGATCATTACTTTCCAAAGCGATATGAATCATTCGATAAATAAGAAGGAAGAACAGGGAAATAACAACACTTGCTCCTAAAAATCCGAATTGCTCGGCAATGTTTGTAAAAATAAAATCGGTATGAGGTTCTGGGAAATATACTTGACCATTCTCCCAGCCTTTACCGTGCAGTTCACCGGATCCGGTTGCTAAAACAGCCTGACGCAACTGATATCCTTGCGTTTCGTATTCATAAGGTGCTAGCCAGCCGTAGAAACGATCTAATTGATATTCTTTTAAAATATGTTCCTTAAAGAATGCTGTATGTTCAAAATAAATATACGTTAGCGTCGAAGCAGCTGCTATAACAATAGTAGCTAAACCGAAAATAAAGCGCCAGCGTACACCTGAAACTAAAATCATTGCTGCAATCATCGCTGAAATAACCATTGTATTTCCTAAATCAGGTTCTTTCGCAATTAAAAGCAGTGGTGGTAAACTCGCAGCGAATATTTTACCGAGTAAAATTACATCCTCGCGTGGCGAGCGAAATGGATACTTTTCATTATGATTGACGATAATGCGGCCAATAACAATGATTAAAAATAATTTCATAATCTCGGAAGGCTGGAAGTTACCAAGGCCTGGCACACTATACCAAGCAGTAGCCCCTTTAATTGTTACAGCTCCAGGAACTTTTAATTCAAGTCCAATCAGTAAAACCATCGCAAACCCGTACAAATACCAAGCGATTTGCTTATATCGGTCAAAATCAATAACCATAATGGCAACAATTGCGATCGTCCCAATGACATACCATTGAATTTGTTTTGCTACAAAGTTTACTTTTTGCAGAGCTGGTGGTAAAGATGGCTGAGCACTTGCAATAGCAAAACAACTAACAGTTGCTATTGCGAGTACAATCAGGATCAATATGTAATCTATTCGATATTGGGAATTCTTATCTTTCACCGTACGTAGTCCTTTCTATTGCTCTTTATAAAATGAAAAAAAGACGCTATTACCATATTAGCGGATTTTGAGTGGTTTGCAAATATGTTGTTTTGATTTTGGTTGTGAGATGTTAGATTATATAGATATAAATTGAGATAAAACCTTTCTTTTTTAGGTGAGAGGGAGGATCCGTCCATGGGTAGAAGTGGTCAGTTCCTATTTTAGCCCCGTGCCGAGTTAGACCACAGAGAAGAAAATGAGGGTAGGTCTGTTTTTGTTTTCATAGCCGCGATTTATCCAGCAAGTACTTTTAAATAGATGAAATACAGATTGAGCTTTCTGAGTAGCAGGAAAGTAGACGAACAAGAGAGAAATAAAGAACCAGTCGTAATGATATTTTTATTTTGCCTTCTTGTAATTTTGTGATATGATATAAATATATTACCAGGTACTAATAACTGATGTTATTTAATAAATTTAGGGGGATAAATAAATGAATCTTCTCAACTTAAAAGGAAAAAACATTATCGTAATGGGAGTTGCGAACCAACGAAGCATCGCTTGGGGAATTGCTCGTTCATTACATGAGGCAGGAGCAAACTTAATTTTCACATATGCAGGTGAGCGTCTAGAAAAAAACGTACGCGATCTAGCAGAATCATTAGAAGGACAACAGCCACTTGTTTTACCATGTGACGTAACAAACGATGAAGATATCGCGCGTTGCTTCCAATCAATTAAAGAAGAAGTTGGCGTTGTGCACGGATTAGCACACTGCATCGCATTCGCAAACCGCGATGACTTAAAAGGTGAATTCGTTGATACATCTCGCGACGGATTCTTACTAGCGCAAAACATTAGCTCATTCTCATTAACAGCTGTAGCACGAGCAGCGAAGCCATTAATGACAGAAGGCGGCAGCATCGTTACATTAACATACCTTGGCGGCGAGCGCGTAGTATCAAACTACAACGTAATGGGCGTTGCAAAAGCATCATTAGACGCAAGCGTAAGATACTTAGCAAACGACTTAGGACAGCACAACATTCGCGTAAACTCTGTATCAGCAGGTCCAATTCGTACGCTATCAGCTAAAGGTGTTGGCGACTTCAATAGCATCCTAAAACAAATCGAAGAGCGCGCACCACTTCGCCGTAACGTAACACAAGAAGAAGTTGGTAACACAGCGCTATTCTTATTCAGTGATCTAGCAAGTGGAGTTACTGGTGAGAACATTCATGTGGATTCTGGGTATCATATTTTAGGTTAATGAAGAGTTTTATTAAGCTGTAGGACAGGTATTAAAAATATGTTTGGTATTTTCTGAGTAAAAAAACACCAAACATATTTTTTAAACTAAGTTTGTATCTATATAATATAAAGAGAAAACGCTATTCTTTTTGCAAAAATGTGCAGTGGTCTGACCCCATTTGGTGAGACAAAGAAAAAACACCTAGACAACATGTTTCCTATAAGCTATAGGTGACATATTATCTAATTTTCTCTGAATCCGTTCATTATTATAGTAGTGGATGTATTCCTCCACAGTTTGTATTATACTAGCATTATTCGATTGTTTTATATTTTGCGCATAGAATCCTTCGGATTTCAAATGAGAATGAAAGGATTCTATGAGGGCATTATCATGGCAGTTTCCTGTACGAGACATGCTTGTGATAATGCCTTTTTCTTTGGCATATGTTTGAAATTGTTTTGATGTATACACTTTTCCTTGATCGGAATGTAAAATCGTATCAATCACATTTCGCTTTCTTAAAGCCTCTTTTAGAGTATCTAATACAAGAGAAACATCCTGTGTTTCACCTATTTTATAACTTACAATTTCATTGTTAAACCCATCTATAATAGATGAAAAATAAAGAGTCTTATTGCCGAACATTAAATACGTGATATCAGTGAACCATTTTTCATTAGGCTTGGTAGCTTTAAATCTCCGTTGTATTCTATTTTTAGCTACCACTGGTTCATGACCGAGCACAAATATCTTTTTCTTTTTTCTAACCCGAGATAATACGTTATATTTTCTCATGATACGTAATACTTTTTTATGATTCATTACGATGTTAAATTGATCACGTAGACAAGCTGTAACCCGACGATATCCATACCGATATTTATGATGTTGACATATTTCTATTACGGTTTTTTCTGCATGATTAGTTACTGTTTTCTCCTGCGTTTTCCAACGATAATAAGTAGCACGTGAAATATTAAATATGGAACACAGTTCTGCAATTGTAAAAATTGATTGCCATTCCTTTATCATTTTCATTATTTCTTCTTTTCCTCCCACCTCCTTAAGATTTCTTTGCACTTTTCCAGCAATATAATCTTTGCCTTTAAATAACGTATTTCTAATTCTTTTTGTTCAAGTTCTGTTAACTTTTTTAAGCCTTTTCCATGTGCAGATTGTCTCCCAATAGATTGTTCAAACCGATAGGTTTCGCCTTCACGATACCATTTCATCCAAGTTTTAATTTGAGCCACATGTTTAATTCCTAAGGCATCCATAATTTCTTTATTTTTGAATCCTTGGTGTTTCATTTCAACTACTTTCCACTTTATTTCGGCAGGATAATGCGTCTTTTTTCCCATACGAAAAACACCTCCATTAAAATCATAACTGATACTTACGATTTAGAGAGGTGTTTTTTATCGTCTCATTCTCAGGGTTCACTCCAATAGGAAAGGATAGCGTTTTTTATTTCTATTTTAATTTAAGACGAATTGTAAATCTTATTTGTTTTTCTAGTATGCTTTGGATGGAAGAACTAATACTAAGGGGAAATAAAAAGAGTAAATTGAATATAAAGCTATGAATAATAAAAGGCAATACTTAAGAACACATGAAAAAATTTTTTCGAGTTTCATTTGTTAGAAAAGAGGAAGAAAGTCGCAGTTTTATGAGGAAAAATTTTTACATACTAGGTGTTATCTAAAAGTATTCTATACCTGGTGCAATAGTAGTTTAATTGTAACCAATCAAATCCGATAGCGTTTATTTATCATGTATGTTTTTAGAGTTAGAAAAAATTTTTTTTGATCGGATAGTTATAATATCCTGTTATTGATTCTTGTTACTTGAGAATACAAAATTACAGTTCATGAAGTTAAGCAGAGATAGTGACACTTTCTATATCCTCACAACTTATGAATATAAAATTAGTGGCTGGTGGTGTAATTGAACTTTCTTCTTCTAATATAACTAGACACAGATTGGAATAAAATGCAAAAAGAGAAGCAGGCCCAATAATTTGTCCAGATCGGGTTGTTATTGTAACAATAGTTCCTGGTGGCCAACTATCAAATAAAAAACAAGCTATACCTTCGCAATTTGCCATATTTTTCACCTAACCTTAAATTTGTTATTTGAATACATATTTTCTAAATAAAGATATATTTAATATATGTAGAGGGATATAAAATGTTTGGGTAAAGTAAACATGTATCCATTTTTGGGTAATTCAAGGAAATGAACTTTAGTAATCATTTGTCTTATGGTAGTGGTTACTTGATGACGGGGACACAATTTCGCCTTATTATTTTATGTAAAAATAAATGGTGTAATATTTTTGTTTATGAAAATATATATTTATAAATTATTGAAGAAGACGAGTTGAGATGATAACTTAAAAAGTTTAACTGAGGAGGGAGGAGTGTTGTTGGAAAAAGTCGGCACTTCAAAAAAGAAAGGTATTTTATTTGTGATGAATCCTATAGGCGGGGGCGTAGAATACTACCAAAATACGTATATTCAGCAAAATAAACATAAGTATAGAATTTATAAGATGACGTTTAGAGCTGGAATGTTTCGTATAGAAGATATAAATCAAAAAAAAACCTTGTACGATGAATTCGAGTTTCATAGTTATGATGAAAATAGCTTCCGATTACTACTCAAGTCAATGGATATTGAATTCATTTATATCAATCATCTCATTAAATTCCCTATATTTGATTTTATAAAATTCATTCAACATTCTGGAATTGATTACATTTATTTTATACATGATTTTTTTTGTATATGTCCTCTCGTTAATTTAATTAAAAGGAATGGTCCTTACTGCAATAATGAAACAGATGTGAATATATGTACGGCATGTTTGAGTGGAGGAAAGGAAACAGATATTCAAGCTTGGAGAAAAAAATTTGAATCTTTTTTATTAAATGCTCAGAAGGTAATTGCTCCAAGTAACAGCACAAAAGAAATTGTAAAAAAACATTTCCCTAACATTGCTATAGATGTACAGGAACATCCTTTATCTCCTAATATCCACTATACATATACCCCTGAATTTGCAAGTGAAAAAAAGCTTAATGTCGCCTTCGTAGGAAATATACACAAAAATAAAGGGTCACATATTTTATATAGACTAAAAATGGAAATTGAAAGGAGGAAACTGCCTGTTTGTATAAAGGTAATTGGGTTAACAGATAGACATAAAAGAAGATTTGTTAGCCCCAGTGGACATTTTGTTGTAACAGGCCCATATGATAATAGGGAAATTTCTAATCTTTTAGCAACACATAAAATAGCTATCGTTATAACTTCTTCTATATGTCCAGAGACATTTTCTTATACAACCAATGAGGCTATGTTTTCAGGGTATCCGGTTATTGCATTTGATATGGGAGCCCCAGCGGAGCAAATAAGAAAATATAAAGGGGGTTGGATTCTAAAAGAAATTAGTAGTAGGAGTGTCTTACAAGTATTACAAAAGCTCTTCGTAAATCGCAATGAAATATTGGAGAAAGCAAGTAATCTATCGGTAGCTTGTCAAAATAAAGGGATTTTTTAATCTTTTCATCACTGAAAAAGAGAAACAGATGTAAGATATTATTGTGCTCTGTAATTCTAATTCAAAAATGATAAGTGTGTATGTAAAAGAGGCACATTAAATCGTTCATAATGGGATGAATGATTGACTCTTAAAGACCAATAGAATAGCTGTTGATAAAGGATTTTTTAGAGACCTTTTTTAATCATAGTAATTGAAGTAGGGCTATTTGACGGAATGCGAAAATAGCCCCTGATAGAAAATGCTTCATAGGTAAAAAAGGTGAGATTTATGTGGGAAGGTTGCTTTTCTATTTAAGAAGTTTTTCGTTAAATCAAATCCCAATTTACAGGTGTTCCCTTAACAACATTTTTTTTCACTGTCTTTCCTAGCAAAATAGGAAGATATTTTGGTGCCAAACCATATCCAGGTCGAATGGCTTTTATATTCTCTGTTGTTAAAAGATCTCCAGCTTTCATATCTTGTGCAACATATAGAGAACGACGAAACTTTAATGAGCTTTTTTCCATCTCAGTCGGTCCATAATAAACCTTCCCTAGTGCCTGCCATGCTCGTTCTGTTTCCATAACAAGAGATTTTAGTTCGTCTGCTTCCATTGAAAACGCGGAGTCTACTCCTCCATCAGCCCTAGATAAAGTGAAATGTTTTTCAATTACAGTTGCTCCCAGTGCAACACTTGCGACTGCAGTACCTACTCCTAATGTATGATCTGATAAACCTACTTCACATTGGAATAATTCCCTCATATGAGGAATTGTATAAATATTAGTGTTTTCCGGGGAAGCAGGATACGTACTTGTACATTTCAACAAAATAAGGTCTTTACAGCCTGCTGATTTGGCAGCCTTGACAGTCTCATCTAATTCTGAAATTGTAGCCATACCGGTGGAGATAATAAGTGGTTTGCCAGTAGAGGCAGCTTTGCAGATTAGAGGGATATCAGTATTTTCAAAAGAAGCAATTTTATAACAAGGAACATTTAGGGATTCTAGAAAATCAACTGCTGTTTCATCAAATGGGGTGCTAAATGGGGTTATACCTAGTTCTTTACATTTATTAAAAATCGGTTTATGCCATTCCCAAGGTGTGTAAGCTTGCTGATATAGTTTATAAAGAGTGTTTCCTTTCCATAAGCTGTCTGCATCTTCTATTTTAAAATCTTTATTATCTATATCGAGTGTCATAGTATCAGCCGTATACGTTTGAATTTTTAGAGCATGTGCTCCAGCTTTTGCTGCAGCTTCAACGATTTGTAATGCACGTTCCAATGACTGATTATGGTTTCCAGACATTTCGGCAATGATAAATGGTTGTTGATTACGACCTATTTTTCTTCCATTAATCTCAACATCTTTCATTCTATCTTCTCCTTTCTAACCGTTCATTTTTGCTTTACCTATTATATCTTTCACTGACGTATCCCATCCATCAGTAAGGAAATTCAAATACTTTTCTTTATCTTTTAATCTATGATAACTGCCGCCAGGAGGTTGTGGTTTCCTCGTAACTTTTCCAGAACGAATTAACTCCCAATTCTCAATAAAAAGTCGTTCTATTTCTTGGCATAGTCTATCATAAGAGGTTTTTAGTGTATCATTTTCCTTGTAGGGAACTTTCAATTGAGCGATAATATCCCCTGTATCTAATCCGTTATCTATATAATGAATTGTAATCCCTTTAGGTGTATCTTCAAGAAAACTCCATAAATTGGGATCAGCCCCCTTATTCCAGGGAAGATAAGATATATGCAAGTTAATAATCTTGTTATTAAATTTCTCTATAATCGAAGGAGGAATCATATATCTATATCCATAGCTGACAATAAAATCAATATGAGTAAGAATATGTGAGTGGATGTCTATTTTATCTTCATAGAAAACAACACTATCTCCATATGATTTAAGAAAACTGTATAAGTTATTACATTTAGATCCTAATAATAGAATGTTCATAATATCTTCCTTAACATTTAATATAGTAAAATCTCCGATACTACACGCGTTTTCCCAAAACCATCTACAATTTCTAATGCCTTTTTAGAAGAGACCTCTAAATTAAAGTTTCCGCTTCTAACAATCTCAATAGCATTACAAATATCTTTCTCGTAGATTTTTTCTGAGTTTCCGATATAAAAATCAATACCTAAATTTCCTACTGCTTTACATATTTCAATTTGATTATATGCCACTGAGATTAATAGTGCAGGTAACCCTAAACAATATCTTTCCCAAGTTGTCGAACCTCCAGCACATATTGCCAGATCTGCTTCATTCATTAATCGGGACATATAATCAATATTATAATGGAAGGTCATATTTGAATGTTTTTTGCATAAATTTTGAATGAAGTCTTTTTGAGGATTTGCTTGACCGACAACTACATGAATAAGAAGCTGTGTACAGTCTAGTGCTTCTAGAGTTTTGATTACTTTGGATGTTTCATTAGTGGGATCACTTCCACCAAAAAATATGAGTACTGTTTTAAGATTACCAGTTCTTTTTCTTACATTTTTCCGTTCCTTTAAAAATTCTGTCCTTAGCAGTGCATATTTGGGACCTAATAATTTTATACAATTTTTAGGGAGTAATTTTGTATATCTTTGGTCTATATTTGTATAATAATTTTGATCGAGCAGTACATCACACATATGTAATCTATCTGCTAAATCATCTATAACCATTATATATTGGGTGAATTCCTTCAATTTTTCTTCCCATTTTTTATCTAAAGCGTAATGGTCTACAATAAGCCAATCCACAGGAGAAATGTTCTGACTTATAATATTTATTGTTTGTTGTGCGTCTATTTCCCAGCTAGTTTGAAGCCAGTGAGCATGAGCGGTATTACAATTATTATTCACTAGTTTCATTTTGGGTAACATATATACTGTGTATCCTTTGGATTTTATAAAGTTACACATATGGCCATTTAATTCCCTAGATATAAAAGCTACCTGATGTCCCCGATTTTTTAATTCCTCTGCTAAGGTTAAACATCGCATTACATGACCTGTTCCGATTTCTATAGAAGCATCTACTCGAATGAATATGCTCATCTGATTTACATACCTATCTTCTTTTGTTCTATATGACTATTAATATAAAACAAATCTGGTTCTTGTTTTAATAAATTTAAAATATCGCTGAAAGAAAATTGGCTATTAACTGGATATAATCGGGTAATAATGTTTTTAATCAGAATAAAGTCTTCTTTCGTGTCGACAGTCCAGCGATGTTTACTTTCATCTAAGTCATGTTGAACATTTAACAGTTTGAATTTCCCAGGGTTGTTATATATATAAGCAGTCACATGCTCACGATGTGAGGGCTCATTGGCTTCTTCATATGTTCGTTTTAAAATTCGATAGGGTATAACCTCTGTATCTAGTCCTCTCGGATACGTACGGGTTAGTGTATTAGAGATATAATCATATTTATTTTGCTGTTTTAAATAGCAATGAACTACTTTATCAATAATATTAGGATCGATAATGGGGCAATCTGAAGTTAATCGAACTACAACATCCACAGAAAAATTTGTTGCAGTTTCATAATAGCGTGATAATACATCATCTTCTGATCCACGATAATAAGGAACAGAAAGTTGCTTACAAAGCTCAATGATTGGATTATCATTGAGCTTTGTAGTAGTAGCTACAATAATTTGGTCAATTGTTTTTGCTTTTTTTACTCGTTCAATTTGATATTCTAATAGTGTTTTATCAAGAACTTTCTTCAGGATTTTTCCCGGAAGCCTAGTTGAGCCCATTCGAGCTTGAATAATAGCAGCAACTTTCATTTCATCACCTTTTTATTCATTTATTTTTTATAAAAATTTATTACTTTTTTAACTGCATGAATAATATCATTAGCGTCTTGTTCACTCATTTCTGAAAATAGTGGTAGAGTAATGATACTTTCATATAATTTTTCGGCCTGGGGGCAAATTCCTTTTTGATAACCTAATTTTTGATAGTAGGGTTGTAAATGAACCGGAATGTAATGAACATTGACACCAATATTTTCTTGTTGTAACGCTTGAAAGATTTCTTTTCGGTCAACTTTCAGCATTGATAAATTTAACTGAATGATATATAAGTGCCAACTTGAATCAACATGGTTTAATCGTTTTGGTAGAATAACTTCAGGTAAATCTTTTAATTCCGTATCATACATTGCTACATATTGTTTTCTTTTAGCAATAAAAGAATCTAGTTTTTGCAGTTGTGATAATCCAAGAGCAGCTTGGATATCTGTCATCCGATAGTTATAGCCAAGAAATTGCATTTCATAGTACCAAGGACCATGATTCTCAGTTAGTTTGTTAGGATGACGGGTGATTCCATGTGTTCGAAACTGCAGAAGTTTTTGATAGTAGTCCTCATTATTTGTTGTAATGATTCCACCTTCGCCTGTTGTAATATGTTTGACGGGGTGAAAACTGAACATGGTCATATCGCTAATTGAACCAATTTTTTTCTTTTTGTAAGTAGCGCCTAATGCATGAGCTGCATCTTCGATTACTGTTAGATTATATTCTCGAGCAATTTTTGAAATTTCTTCAAGTTCAACGGGTTGTCCTGTAAAATGTACAGGTATAATTGCTTTTGTTTTATTTGTAATCTTATCTTTTATTAAATTAGGATCAATGTTGTAAGTATCGGAGTTTATATCTGTAAATACCGGCACGCCACCTTGATAAAGGACACAGTTAGAACTGGCAGCGAATGTCATCGATGTGGTGATAACTTCATCATCAGTGGAGATTCCCGCTGCAAAGCAAGCTCCATGCAAGGCGGCTGTTCCACTTGAAAATGCTACGGCATATTTGGCACCTACATATGCTGCCATTTGATCTTCAAATTGTTTTATTGTTGGGCCGGTTGTAATAAAATCACTTTTTAAAATGTTTATTACGGCTTGGATATCACCTTCATCTATGGATTGCTTACCGTATGGCAAATAATGATCTCGTACGGGTTTTCCTCCATGAAGCGCTAAAAGATGTTTCATGATTATTAATACTCCCTTATAGATTGTTTTCATTCATTTTAGTTATTCTGTTATCTTATTCATTAATGAATCTTTTTAACTCTTCCTTTGTTAACCAATGATCATTTTTGTCGCTTGCATAACTAAAACCTTCTGGAAGCGGTTTGCCTTCACCTATATTTGCTTTATCCCACCAATTGAATTCTGGTTGAATGATATAGTAATTTTCAAATTCTAAAGTATGACGAGCATCGTCTTCAGTTATCATGGCCTCATGAAGTTTCTCCCCTGGACGGATCCCTATAAACTCAATTTTACATTTAGGTGCAATTACTTTTGCCAAGTCTGTTACTTTCATGCTAGGGATTTTAGGAATGAAAATTTCTCCGCCCTTCATTCGCTGAAGGTTATCAAGAACAAATTGCACGCCTTGATCAAGTGTTATCCAAAATCGGGTCATACGTTTATCTGTAATAGGGATCTTCCCAGTATTTTTTATACTTTTAAAAAATGGCACTACACTGCCTCTGCTGCCTACTACATTTCCGTAACGTACAACTGAAAATCTTGTATTCTTGCTCCCTACATAAGCATTTGCTGCCACAAAAAGTTTATCTGATGCTAATTTTGTTGCACCGTATAAGTTAATTGGAGAAGCAGCTTTATCTGTACTTAAAGCAATGACACGTTGCACTCCACAATCTATAGCAGCTTCAATGATATTCTGAGCACCATAGATATTTGTTTTAATAGCTTCAAACGGATTGTACTCACATGCACCTACATGCTTCAGAGCAGCTGCATGAACTACAATATCAACCCCAGCAAATGCCCGGTATAAACGAGCTTTATCACGTACATCCCCAATAAAAAAACGAATACGCGAATCGGTATACTCTTGAGCCATTTCGTATTGCTTCAACTCATCACGACTAAAAACAATGATCTTGTTTACACCAAGTTCCAGGGCTTTTTTTATAAATCTTTTTCCGAAAGAGCCTGTTCCACCAGTAACTAAAATTGTTTTTCCTGTTAAATCCATTTTATTCACATCCTTTTTTATTGAATACATTTTCTCTATCTATTACTATGAATATTTCGTGGAAACGTTTGGGTATCATCTCCATATTTCCTTATAGTTTTATCGAAATAGTAAATAAGCCTAGATTGTAATTTACTTGTAATTGTGCCTTACCGTTTTTTTATTTTATGGTTCAGGAATGATAAATCTGTTTAATAGCTTTTTTATATTATGGAAATGCTAGAAATCAAAATCTTCGTTTTTAGATATAAGTGGTACCCCAAAATTTTCTAATCTAAAAGTGTTACATGTTCATAAGCTGTTCAAGCACATAGAGGGGATTATGTCTTTAATATAGAGCATAATGCACCATCTTTTTTCAAGATAGGCTGTGTAACTATACAAAAAACAAAACAAAACATAGCATGATAAAAGTAAAAGCCTAAGTTCGATTTCTATTGTTTGATTGCATAGTTTATATCACTAATTAGTAATGAATAAAAACATCGATCGTGTATAATTAGTCGATTATAAAACTCAAATAATAATAATGTATCTTCATTAATAAAAAACATTTAATTCAATGAACTTGAAATAGGCGTTAAATAGTGCTATTAAATAATTTGCAAAAAAGTATATATATCTTTTAATTTTAATAGTTAAATATTTCCGTTTTTTGAATTGTAGAATGAATTATATAAGCGAGGGTGAACAATGTGTTGCAAGGATTTTTAAATTTCAAAGGGCAGGAAATGATAAAGACAAAGGATTTGTTTAGAAATGTTAAAAATAATTTCACTTATGAGTTTTGGATAAAGCCTCAAAAGGAACTTAACTTAAATTGGGAATCGGCTGAAGGAAAGTATAGTATTTCCGGTCAAAGGTTCATTATTAGCCCGGGGAAATCTGCCATTGAGCAAAAAGATGAATCGGGTACGGGAATATCAGTTGGAACGAATGGGGTAACAGTATATGAACTTAGTGGCAATGATGCATTTGCTCTACTCATATATAAAAGAAAAATAGACGATTGGACTCATATAGCTATTGTTTATGAAAACAATACTCCAAACTTATATGTGAATGGAAGTTTTGTAAAAAAAGGATTAAAAAGTGCAAAGAGTAATATCTTTGCATCAGGAAATATTGGAGGATGTGAAGTATACGGATATTTTGAAGGACAAGTAAATCATTTGAGAATTTGGGATTATTCAAAAAACGAAAGAGAGATTAAGTCCCATATGGATAAATATTTAAAGGGTGGCGAACAAGGATTGATTTTAAATTTGAACTACGAAAAGCCAACAGATATCCAATCTATTTCGAACATAAGCGAAGAAGCTGATGAACCATCTTTTTTAAATGATTCTATTCTTGATCAATTTAGTTTAGAAACATTTGATGAAATAAATTATGTTGAATATAAGAATAACTTACCTCAAGATACTGAAATAGATGTGATTATACCAATATATAATGGTTATGAATTTACGAAGAGATGTATTGAAAGCATATATGATAATGCAGATCTTCAATTTAATTTATTTTTAATTAATGATGCTAGTACAGATGAACGAATATATCATTTTTTGGAGAATTTGAAATCAAACAAATCACCTCAAAATTTAAAAAAGTTAGTGGTTATACACAATAATAAAAACCTGGGATACGTACAGAGTATTAATAAAGGATTACTTTTAACAATGAATCACCCCATTTTATTAAATAGTGATACAGAAATTCCCCCTCATTGTTTTCGGCGTTTAATTAACCCTATTCTAGTAAATAATAAAATCTCATCAGTTACTCCTTTCTCAAATAGTGCTACGATTTGTTCCTATCCAAATTTTCTTCAAGATAATGAATTACCGTACGATATGAATACAAATGAAGTCGATTCATATTTTTCAAAATATATCATTAACAAAGGGATAGTAATTCCAACAGGTGTAGGCTTCTGCATGGCATTAAATAGAAATGTTATTCATGATATCGGAATCTTTGATGATGAGGTTTTTGGCAAAGGATATGGCGAGGAAAACGATTGGTGCATGAGAGCTCAGCATAAAGGATATCAAAATATATTGATCCCAAATGTGTTCATTTATCATAAACATGGTGTCAGTTTTAATCAAATAGATGGCAGTAAACAAGAGTTAATGTCAAGTAATTTGAAAAAATTACTTAACCGATACCCCAATTATAATAAAAGAATACAAGAATTTATAAGGCGCGATCCAATGAAAAATATAAGAGAATTTATGAAAAGTGTAATGGTCGCCGATAAATATTCTTCTAAAAAGGGCAGATTATTTATCGACCATGGCTTAGGTGGTGGTGCCTCAATCTATCAAGCTAACCATATAAAAAAATTAGAAGATGATGAGAGGATATACACACTAATACCTAGGACAGATTATTTAATTTTAACTGATCATAATCATTCTGAACCAATACATTATCATCTTAAACTAAATAAACTAAATGAAATGAATTTTAAAAAATTATTAAATGCTTTAAGAATTGATCTCATTTTTATTAATCATTTATTTAAGTATCCAATTGCAAAGATGTTCAGTTTAATACAACACTCACTGGTGGATTATTGTTTTTTTGTTCATGATTTTTATTGTATTTGCCCAAGTTATAATTTAATTAACTATGAAAAGAAATATTGTAATGCTGAAACGAATCCAGAAATCTGTCAGGGGTGTATTGCAAAATTATATCCAAAAGAAACGATTAACATTGAAGATTGGAGAAAAGCGTTTCATTCTTTTTTGATAGGGGCCAAAAAGGTGATAACACCTAGCTATAACACGAAAGAAATTCTTTTGAAATATTATAAAGATATCCAGATAGAAGTAATAGAACATTCCATTGATTCAAAAATAGCATACACTTTTAATAAGGATTTTCTAAATAAACAAGATTTAAATATTGCTTTTGTAGGAGCCATTGATTATCCAAAAGGATCAAGTATTATATATGAGCTAAAGGATTTAATTATTAAAGAAAATTTACCAATAAACATAAAGGTAATTGGGATAACAAATATTCACTTTCATCCACACAAAAGTGTTGAAGGTAAGTTTGAAGTAACAGGAAGATATGAAGTTGATGATTTATCAGAAATATTAGCTGAAAAAGAAATAGCATTGGTGATTACTCCCTCAGTTTGTCCTGAAACGTATTCCTATACAACAAGTGAAGCGATGTTATCGGGATATCCCATTATTACATTTAATCTAGGTGCTCCTGCTGAACGAGTGAAAAGATACCAAGGTGGATGGATTATTGATAATGTAACTAGTACTAAAATATTAAGCTTATTAAAAAGATTATTAAAAAACAGAGAAGAAATTAATGAGAAAGCAACAAATTTAAAAAATTTTCAAGAAAGGAATGAATGATAGTAAATATTAATGGATTCAGTAGGTTTATTCCATTATTTGTGGGCAGTAAGACCCCACCTCAAAATTCCGAAAAAGCAAAGAAATTAAGTGTGAGCTGCCCGTAAAAGCCTGATTGGTGAGGGCCAATAAACAGTAAGGGATGAAGGAGGCCTTCGTTAATTAAAGGTTCATCTATAAGAAAAAATACTATTCGCTACTAAAGGCAAGATTATTTTTGATTGAAACAATAAGAAGGGGTGATGTTTATGTCGCAAAAGTTTCTTTACTTGCCAATCGAATCAAAAACAAGGGAATTCGACGCAAAATTACTCTTAACCTATTATGCAATTAAAGAGAATTATCGGATTGTTCTAGGAACACATACGCCTATTCTCGCTCATTTGGAGTTATTACCTAAGGGGATTATTTGTTCAAAGGGAACTCCTTATGGTGATGCAAGGAAAGAATATATGGATCATGCATACAAACTAGGCTATTCTATCGTTGAATTAGATGAAGAAGAAGGATTATTCCTTAATAGCAATAATTATAGCCGTCTTGGAAAAGATGATAAGTATGTCAAAATACTTGAGCATGTTTATTGCTGGGGAGATGCTCATAAAGAAATCGTTACAAATACTTTTCCTGAATTTAAGCAGAAATTTCATTTAACTGGTCATCCGCGTTTCGATCTACTCAAGAAAAAGTTCCGAGGTTTATATAGTGATGAAGTTAAAATGATTGAACAAAAGTTTGGTGATTTTATTTTAGTAAATACAAGATTTACTCAATATAATCACTTTCTAAGAGGATTTAATCCTAATGAACGTTATATAAAGAAGGTATATGAACATTTTATCCAATTAATTAAAGAATTAAGTGGGAAATATCCAAATCTTAATATTGTTGTTCGTCCTCATATTCATGAAAATGTAGAGAGTTATCGAAAAGAATTGTCGAATTATAAAAATGTATTTGTGGCCCATGATGGTAATGTTGTGATGTGGATTTTAGCTTCAAAAGTTGTAATACACAATCGTTGTACGACAGGCATTGAAGCTTTGTTACTTGATAAACCAGTCATTGCTTATATGCCAATTGATTATGAAAGAGAGAAAAAATATTTACCTAATGCGGTTACCTATAAATCAGTGAATAGTAGTGAAGTATTCAACTTAATCGATTTTTGTTTATCTAAAGGAGAAAAAGGTGAAGGAAAAAAAATTCTATCCAAAAATTATTATGGGGCTATGGATGAAGAAAACTATGCGTATAAGAATATTATTAGTTTATTAGACAAAATCAATTCAACAGGTGAAAGTTCCATCCAGGAGTCTTCAGTAAGAGCGCTCTCTACAATAAAAGGGGATCATACGTTAACTTCAGAAGAAGAAATAAAAAGTTTCTTCAAAAAACTGGATTTAATAGAAATAAATAAAAATGAAGTGAGTGTTCGAACATTAGCTCCTGATTTATTTGAAATAACAGCTAATAAAAGTTGAGCCCTTGCTTTCTGTGAGACTTAATGTAACTTCCTTAGTTAGATAAAAACCCTTGTTACCAAGGGTTTTTATTGTTTTATAGAATAAAGAATGAACGTTTATAAAGCGTGTGTTTTTTATAATAAATCAACCTATACAGCATTTTGTTTTGAAGTCGTTGTTATGAAGAAATTTACTATTGTTACTTCACTGAGTTTTCTTCAAAAGTATTTTAGCAGTTTAAGGTTTCCGAGAAAAGAATAAAAAAATTTTATTCATTCGGTGTCACGTGCGTAGCAAAAAACGTATTTATGAAAAGATGAAGAATAAAAATGAGCCTTAAAGAATTGTATTAATACTGCAAAGAATTTCCATTGGTACACTATGGGATTTGAGGGTAGAGACAGAAGGGTACCTTTGGATGCATGGATATTTTTCTGCTCTTACTTAAAACATCAGGCTATGTTCTAGACTTTTATAGAGGGAAAGGGGCAACCTTATGAAAGGCATTATTTTAGCTGGAGGTACAGGATCACGATTATACCCTATCACTAGGGTGACTAATAAACACTTGCTGCCTGTAGGACGTTATCCAATGATTTATCACTCAGTTTTTAAATTAAAAGAATGCGGGATTACAGACATTATTGTCGTAACAGGAAAAGAACATATGGGTAATGTAGTTAATTTCTTAGGGAGCGGAACAGATTTTGGAGTTTCATTTACTTATAGAGTACAAGAAAAAGCAGGAGGAATTGCACAGGCTTTAGGGTTATGTGAGACATTTATCGGTAATGATAGAATGCTTGTTATTCTAGGTGATAATATATTTTCTGATATATTACTTCATTATGTAAAAGGATATCAGAAGCAAAAAGAAGGAGCGAAAATTCTTTTGAAGGAAGTTGATGACCCAAAAAGATTCGGAGTTCCTGAAATACAGGGGGATTATATTGTAAATATAGAGGAAAAACCAAAGAATCCGAAAAGTCCTTATGCAGTAACAGGAATCTATATGTATGACGCAGATGTATTTGAGATGGTCAAAAAATTAAGTCCATCTAGCCGCGGAGAATTGGAAATAACGGACTTGAACAATGAATATATTAAGAGAGGTACTTTAACTTATGATGTATTAAAGGGCTGGTGGACTGATGCTGGAACCCATGATTCCCTCCATAGGGCAAATACGCTGGCAAAAGATTTATATTTTGGGAATGGATTTGACAGTACACCTTAAGAGTTTAGATATAAAAAGAAATGCATATTGTAATTATCCTGGAAGTGATATCTATTTCATAGGAAATAAATCCTGATATTGTTATACATTGTGTTGTTTATCCCGCACTAACGGGCAGTAAGATCCCCACCTCAAAGTTTAGTAAAAGCAAAGAAGATAGGTGGGGGATCAACTGTCAGTACAAGCCCGATTGGTGAGGGCTAATAATCAGTGGGGATATACAAAACCCCCACTAATTTAAGTTTCACTTTATTTTTTAAATAAATTATGTTTACGATAGAATACAATTTTTATGCTTGAATAATATTCATCATTTCTTTTACCCTTTGACCAAATGTGTGCTGCTTTATCACTCGTTTTTGAGCTTTTTGAGCAATACCCTGCCTTTTTTCTTTGTTATTCATATAGGTAACGACTTTACATAGACAATCTTCATAATCCCGGTAAGATACCATTTCTTCTTCAGTAAAGAAAGAACGAAGGTTAGGTTTTTCCTCTATTAGTTGAAAAGCTCCACATGCCGCAATATCAAACGTTCGGTTATTAATGCTTTCGCTAATAATTCCAGATGCGTTTTGATTATGCAAGAAATTGTGGCTTCGATGAGGGTTTAATACAATGCTGGCTCCGTTGTAAAAATAGGAAACCACTTTTGGATTCATCCATGTATCTTTAATCGTAACTCTAGGGCTGTTTCTCCAGAGTTTTTGTAGTCTATTACGCCAGCCTTTCCCAACTAAGCAGATGTGATAGTTTGTATTTTGTAAGAGAAAATGGATGAGGTATATCCTTGTGGGATATGGATATCCTACAAGGAGTAAATCGCTTTTGTATGCGTGTCCCGCTAGTAGAGTTCTAAAAGTCGTAGAATCCGTTCCTAACGGTAAATGATAGGCATTTGGATGGACTAATTGATAGTGTTTTAAAGATCCTGTATCGATAGTAAAGATATAATCGAATCTATTAATCATTTGATAAGTCTTATCAAAATAATAAGGGTCCTCAGTCATCCAACATGCTAGCTTAATACCATTTTCTTTAAAATATTGAATAGCTTGTACAGAAAGATAGTCTCCTAATATAGTTAGAACCACTTGTGGTTGAAACGTGGCAACAATAGATTGCAGCTTTTCTATGGGTTCTAATGGATGAAAGGAGATCCATTCATAACCATTATCGTTTAGCCCAGCTTTCATACTGTGATCTAAATAATTGTAAATACCGTGATAACCAGAAGAAATATACAGTAACTTCATTATATATCACCAATTGTAACAATGATTTCTATTCTTCTGTTGTAATGATGCTTTCAACATTATTACAACTAATTTTTATAATGTTCGTCGCACTTGGAGATGGTAAATCTTCTTCTTCTAATGTAACTATGCCAGTCCAGTTATTAAAGTCTATAAGTTTGGCTGGTCCATAAACAAAACCAGATTTACCTACGACCGTTATAATAGTTCCAAGTGGTATGTTGGCAAACTGGCGACAAATGCTACTTTTACATAGTAAGAAAGCCATAGACAAATTCCCCTTTCTTTTTATCAATTAAGTTGATATTTAATAACACTTATAATATATGCGAATAGATAGATTTTGTGCGAAGAATGTTCCGATAAATACACCCTTTTATATCAATTTAAATATCTAATTTGAGTAATAAATGCCAGTTTAAAAATCCAGTAACCGACTGAAAACAGTAGGCCTTTTTTTATGTGTGTACTACGTTAAATATTCCATGTCATTATGGAATCAGCAATGAAATGAACAGAAGAAATTAAAATTGTACAGGATTCAGCTAGTACCGTATGGTTATAAACGGCATATATATGATGTTTAAAAAGTAAAATAAATAAAGAGATATGTTTATTTTGCTATTCGTGGAGTAAGTAAGGAACCGATTAAAGTTGAGATTAGATGAGAAGAGTTATTTTTACTGATGGTACAGAATCACGTCCATATCCCACGACAAAATTAATAAGGAATCATTTACTTTCTTTCTGGCAATCAATTAGCAATAACATATTAACATAACGAAGAATAGTAACCTATATATTTAATGGAGTGATGAAGTAGCAGAGAGGTTTATGAACCCTCTTTGGCGTAGCAATGTACTCGCAAGAGAAAGCCGATTCGGGAAAGAATTTGATGAAAAACCTGAATAATGGAGGTGATGATGAAAATGAACGTAATTAAAACTTTATTCGAGAATGTAAATATTGTAGAGCCGGACGTATATAAGGATCATAGAGGATTCTTTAAAGAAAGTTATAACAAAAAAGTATTTGAACAATTACAAGTGCCGTATCAATTCGTTCAGGACAATATATCAAAATCGGTGGAAGCAGGGACAATAAGAGGCTTGCATTTTCAAACAAATCCTAAAGCTCAAACGAAGCTTGTGCAGGTGATGAAAGGAGTTATATTTGATGTTATCGTGGACTTGCGAAAAGAATCCCCCACATATAAGAAATGGCAAGGATTTATATTAAGTGAATATAATCATCGGCAGTTGCTTGTGCCAAAAGGATATGCACATGGTTTTTGTACATTAGTTCCTAACACAATTGTCCTGTATAAGGTCGATGAACATTACGATTTCCAATCTGATAGTGGGATACGCTGGAATGATGAAGAGTTGCAAATTGATTGGCCGGTTAAGTACCCGATTTTATCCAACAAAGACCAGGCATTGCCGTCTTTACAAGATGGTAATCATAATTTTCATTTTAGGGAGAAAAGCACATGAATATTTTAGTAACAGGCGGAGCAGGTTTTATTGGTAGTAATTTTATAAGATCTTTAGTTAAGAAGTACCCGCACTATAACATTATTAATTACGATGTATTGACTTATTGCGGAAATTTATTGAATTTAGAAGAGATAAAGGGTAGAAAGAATTACCGGTTTATTAAAGGAGATATTCAAAATAAAGAATTGCTTTATCATGTAATAGATCAATATGAAATTAACAGTATTATTAACTTTGCCGCAGAATCACATGTTGACCGCAGTATTGAAAATCCACAAATCTTTTATTCTACAAATATATTAGGAACAACTACATTGTTAGAAGTTGCTCTTGCAAATCAAATTGAAAAATTTATTCAAATTTCTACTGATGAAGTGTACGGTTCATTGGGGGAAACAGGAGTATTCACAGAGGATACGCCATTGAACCCTAACAGTCCTTACTCTTCTAGTAAAGCGAGTGCGGATTTGATTGCGTTAGCTTACTGTAAAACGTATGGTTTACATGTAAATATTACACGATGTTCTAATAATTATGGTCCTTATCAATATCCGGAGAAATTGATTCCTCTTATGATTACAAATGCCTTGGAGAATAAACCTTTGCCTGTATACGGAACGGGTAGAAATATTCGAGATTGGCTCCATGTATATGATCATTGTACAGCGATTGATTTAGTACTCCATAAAGGGAAAAAAGGCGAGGTATATAATATCGGCGGAAATAATGAAAAGCGCAACATTGAAATTGTAGAGCTCATTCTTGAACAGCTAGGCGCCTCTAAAGATCAAATTACATTTGTAAAGGATCGGCTAGGACATGATTGGCGCTACGCTATTGATGCTGAAAAGATTAAAAAAGAGCTTGGATGGAAGCCAGTATATACGTTTGAAGCGGGCCTTCAGGAGGTTATTCAATGGTATAAACGGAATGAAACCTGGTGGAAGCCTCTAAAATACGGTACATCTTAGTAGAGGGAGAGAGTTATGAAGAAAGTAATAGCGATTACTGGGGCGAAGGGGCAATTAGGCAGACAGTTTGCTGAAGATTTACATGGTTTAGGTTATCGGGTTTGTGCTTTAAGCCGAGAAGATTTGGATATAACGGATTTTTCAAAGGTCGATCTCATTTTAAGAAAAATAAATCCTAACATTATTATTCATTGTGCTGCATACACAAAGGTAGATTTAGCCGAAACTGAAAGAGAGAAAGCATTTCTTGTAAATGCTCTTGGAACAAGAAATGTTGCTGTAGTAGCGGAGAAGTTGTCAGCTAAACTTGTTTATATTAGCACGGATTATGTATTCGATGGAAAAAAAGACACTGGCTATGATGAGTTTGATACTCCTAATCCGATAAACGTGTATGGAGCCTCAAAATATGCAGGAGAAAATTTTGTTAAGAACTTTCATTCACGCCATTTTATTGTGCGTACTTCTTGGCTTTACGGCAAATATGGAAATAACTTTGTTGAAACGATGTTGAAGCTTGCAAAAAATCAGCTGGGGATTAAAGTAGTGAATGACCAAACAGGATCTCCAACTCATGTAAAAGATCTAGTACAATGTGTGAAAGAATTGATGGAGACAGAACTATATGGAACGTATCACGCATCCAATGCTGGAGCTTGTACATGGTATGAGTTTGCTAGAGAGATATTTTCTTTATGTGATATAAGCGTTAATACAACACCTATTTCTACGAAGGGATTTGGCGCGGGGGCTCCACGTCCTGCTCATTCGGTTTTAAAACCTTGTGCGCTGCGATTGAATAGACTCAATTTAATGAAACCTTGGCAAGAAGGGCTGGGGGAATATTTGAAAGAAAGGGCAACGGGTAGACTGTAAAGTTCTTATTTGCTTAGTTCCTAAAGTATGCTGCACGAAAAATAATGCTAACTTCTAATGGTATTTTTAAGAACGAAGGATAATAGATCTTCTCAATGTAGAAGGAAAGATATGATCGCGATAGACTTAGCTATTTAATGAAACATCGCATGAGAAATTGCTCTACCCTTAGCAAATCTAATCTTCATGTACGTGGGTGAATGTCTATAGAAAAACGTACATGACATGGTGGAAACGGGGGAAGGGAACAGATCTTTAGTATTGCCTTGGTGGGAAAGATAAATATCCGTCTAAATTCTACTATCATAGATATAATTCATATATTATAAAGAAATTTATCATTTTGATAACCAAAAGAACCAGGGCGCATAATGTAAAGAAGGGATTTAAAAGTGTGCAAAAAACCAGCATGGAAAATAAATCGAATTCTGAATTTATAGGAGAAGATTAGATGAACAGTAAAAAAATAAGTTTTATATCTTGTGTTAATGATTTTGAACAGTACAAGATAGCGTTACGTCATATTGATTCCTTGAAGGTTCCTCCTGGTTATGAGGTTGAAACCGTAGCTATCGAAAATGCTACCAGTCTTACATCTGGATATAATGAAGCGATGAAAAAAAGTGATGCGAAATATAAAGTTTATCTTCATCAGGATGTTTATATTCTAAACGAGCAATTTATATATGATGTAATTAGATTATTTCAGAACTATCCTAAACTAGGAATGCTTGGAGCAGTAGGGGGGAAAACAGCCCCAAATGGATTATGGTGGGGGAGTTCAGAAGTATACGGAGATGTATATGATGGTTCCAAAGGAAGAGGTAACTTAGAGTTATTGGCGCATCGTAAAGTAATAAATGATTATGAGCAAGTGAGGGCTATTGACGGTTTAATAATGATTACTCAGTATGATCTTAGATGGAGAGACGATTTATTTCAGGGATGGCATTTTTATGATATTTCCCATAGTTTTGAGTTTGCAAAGGCTGGATATGAGGTAGGGGTTGCGAAACAAATTAGTCCTTGGTGTTTTCATGATTCTGGTCCTCTAGATTTTACTGGTTATGAGGAAAATAGGAATATTGTTGTTCAAAATTATCCTGAATATGTTTTTTAAAAACAATTGCTATGAGCCTTGTAATAGTTTCATAAGAACTCGACATCGATAAGTAACGTTTTAACTTACACAGTGAAGGATAGCTTATTTACTATGTTATTAGACATAACTGTCACATGTCACTAGGATAGTTTATTTGATAATTTTACAGGGAAAAGTAATAGATTATCGGATTTAAAACAATACATTATATCGCATCTTATAAAGCATGGAAAATCGTATATAAATTTTTAATTTTCGTAAAAATAAGTTTATCAACTAGAGAGAAAATTCAATTCAAATAGGAGGTAGCTTATTTTGAACTTTGAAGGATTTTTTGATGTTTGCAATCACCATATGCTTCTAGGATGGGGAATGAATAAAGATAGAGACGATCAAGTTATAAATTTTGATATATATGATTTTGATCAATTAATTGCAACAGTACCTGCTGATCAATTCCGTGAAGATTTATTAGTACTTGGAAAGGGAAACGGCCATCATGCTTTTCTATACCCAGTTCCGTGGTATTTAAAAGATGGTAAAGAACATGTAATTAGTGTGAAAATTTCAGGAACGAATATGCATATAATGGGAAGTCCTAAAGCATTAGAGTATGATGTTTTTACAAAACAACGTATTGAAGTTGCTAGAGATTGTTTACACGGAATAGGTATTGAGATAGGTGCGCTGCATAGTCCATTACCAGTAAGAGGTTTAGGTAGCATCCAATCTCTCAAATATGTCGATAGGATGGATAAAGAAAGTTTACGTAAGTATTATCCGGAGTTAAATAATTATGATCTTGTAATGGTAGATATTATTGATGATGGAGAAAAATTAACCACAATAGACGACAACTCCTTAGATTTTATCATATGTAATCATATGTTAGAACATTGCGAAGATCCGATTGGAACAATTAAGAACTTTATGCAAAAGTTAAAGGTTGGTGGAGTGGTTTATTTAGTAATTCCTGATAAACGATCTTGCTTTGATAAGGATCGTGAATTAACGTCGTTTGAACACTGTGTGCAAGATCATCTGCAGGGGTCGGAAACCTCTAGATATAATCATTATCTTGAGTGGGCTAAACTTGTTGATAAAGTATCGGAAGAAGAAATCATAAGTGAAGCAAATAAAAATATGACAAAGGGGTTAAACATCCATTTCCATGTATGGGATTGCTATAGTTTTTATGAGTTTTTAGTTAAAACAACAGTATATTTGAACAATAGTTTTAATATTGAAAAATATGAAAAAAACACAGCGGAGATCATTACTGTATTAAGAAAAAAATAGATTGGTTTAATAATCTCTTCGTATACTTCAATGAAAAAATGTGTAGTCGAGCATCAAGATATAAACAGAATATTTAGTTGTACTAAATAAGACTGATATTTATATTTTTTTTAATATGTTGTTTATCCATTCGAAAATGGATAATCTGTTGCCAGAGTTTACAGCGACAGGATATCTTTTTTATAGAAATAGAAAGATGAAAGGGAATTTTAGTAAAAATGTAATTTAAAAGTTTTAGAATTTACTTTAAGCTATATGAACAGTCTTATAGATGCGTGAAAATGAAAGTAATTATTTGGGTTTTTATGAATATATTGGGATATATCTGAGGTGAATACATTCATTGAGTATTTCTGTTGGTAAAGTAGCATTGTCATAATAAGGAACTTTGAATGACTGATTATATTATTATGAAAACAAACATACATCAATATCATATGAAGGGGAGGAGATTATGTATACAGATCGCGGGAAAGAAATGTATATTGAGTTACTAAAAAAGGCGATTTTGTTTGAGATTTGGCAAGAGCATGAACAAGACCTTCTTGCTGGATGGGTTGCTAAACGAGAAATGCCTGCAGATCCCGAAAAAAAGAGAATGGGAGAAATCTGGCCGAAATTTGCTCACAGTATGGTCGGACGTATGCGTATGGATAATTTACAGATGTGTATGGAAACGGTTTTGAACGAAAATATAGAAGGCGATTTTATTGAAACTGGTGTGTGGCGAGGGGGAGCCTGTATCTTTATGTGTGGTTTTTTAAAGGTTCATGGAATTGAAGACCGCAAAGTATGGTTAGCGGACTCGTTTCAAGGGTTGCCAGCTCCAAATGAAATAAAGTATCCGAGAGATAGAGGCGCAGGATTTCATACGTTTGATTATTTGCGTGTATCCTTAGAGCAAGTACAGGGGAATTTTCAAAAGTATGACTTGCTTGATGGGAATGTTCGATTTCTACAAGGGTGGTTTAAGGATACGTTACCTATTGCTCCAATTGATAAATTAGCAATTTTACGATTGGATGGTGACCTTTATGAATCTACAATGGATAGTTTGACAAATTTATATGATAAGGTATCAAAGGGTGGTTTTATTATCATTGATGATTATGCGTTGCCTACTTGTGAACCAGCAGTTACAGATTTTCGTAGAGAACGCAATATTACGGAGCCTCTTATTCGAATTGACAATCATGCCGTATACTGGCGAAAATTAAAAGATTGATTCTTCCCAAGATGTTTTCACTTTATTTGTTATGAATGTATTCTTAGTTTTTACAGATTAATTTTCTGAATGTTTGGATTTTTGAGCGTGTAATCCACCATTTAAACATATTATATCTTTGGGGTATTTTATAGAATAAAACGAAAATGTAGATGAGAGGTGTTCGATATGTATAACTTTATCGAAGAATTTCACAAACATTATTATAATAGCTTAGTATGGGATACGAGCACGAGATGGCTAGGAGTTCCGATTCAAAAATTGCCTTCAGATTTATTTTTATATCAGGAAATGATATATGGAATTAAGCCCGATCTTATTATTGAATGTGGGACACACAGTGGAGGAAGTGCGTTATTTTTTTCATCAATGCTGGATTTAGTTCAAAAAGGGAAAATTATTTCCATTGATATAGCACCTCAGCCTAATCTTCCTACTCATCCACGATTAACTTATTTGCAAGCATCTTCAACATCCCCTGAAGCGATAGACAAAGTCAAAAGTATGATTAATCCCGGAGATGTAGTAATGGCGATTTTAGACTCCGATCACAGCAAAAATCATGTGCTTGATGAATTAAGATTATATAGTAAATTTGTTACAACAGGAAGTTATTTAGTTGTCGAGGATACAAATATAAATGGTCATCCCGTATTACCGCATTGGGGACCAGGACCAATGGAAGCACTAGAGGAATTTTTGAGGGAGAATAATGAGTTTGTCATAGATGAAAGTAAGCATAAATTCTTTGTAACTTTCCACCCTAAAGGATTTTTATATAAGGTAAGATGAGGAATATAGTATCTTAAATTGAACGGTTTGCAAGTTCTTTTTATAAAGACTTAGTTTTTTTATTGTAGTGGAATGATTTTTATTTAACTCAGAGTAAGAGAATGTATATAAACTAATATGGAAAGCACAAGTTTTTAATTAACCAAAAGGAAGTTAGTGCATATTTTAAAAAGGAGGACTTAAAAATATGAAGAAGAAAAAGTAACTATAATTTTTAACTCATAGGGGACAAATTGATGAATAATAAAAAAGTGTGTTTCATATCTTGTGTGAATAATTATGATGAGTACAATACGGCTTTACGGTATATTCAATCCCTTAAGATTCCTGACGGTTATGAAATAGATACAATAGCTATTGAAAATGCAGTTAGTCTTACATCTGGATATAATGAGGCAATGAAAAAAAGTGATGCGAAGTATAAGGTATACATTCATCAGGATACTTATATTTTACATGAAGACTTTCTATACGATATCATTGCATTATTTGAAAAAAACCCTAAATTAGGTGTGGCTGGAGTATTAGGGGCAAAAGGGATACCGAGTCTTTCTGGATGGCCACGTAGATTTACGTATGGAGGGTTATATCAAGCGCCTACCAAGGAAATAATACAGCTGTTATGGTTTCATACTGTAAAGAATGACTATGAAAGAGTGTTAGCTGTCGATGGTTTCATCATGTTTACTCAGTACGACCTCCCATGGAGAGAAGATATATTTCAAGGTTGGCATTTTTATGATATTTCCCAAAGCTTAGAATTTGTTAAAGCAGGATATGAAGTAGGCGTTGTTAAACAAGTAATTCCTTGGTGTCTTCATGACTGTGGAATTATAAGTATAGAAGGATACGAAGAAAATAGAAACATCTTTCTTCAGAGTTATGGTAATGATATTAAAAATAATCAGTGGCGTTTATTTTGGAATGTATAGTTTGGTGAATCACCTGCTACGATGAAGATATTTCTAACGGTATTTATGAACAAGTAATATGATTTAAGAAGAATACAGGTTTTCTAGATTATTGAGATATAAATAATTAGTAGAAGAAAACGATTTATAAATATAAATTATTTTTGGCAAATAGGTAGAATAGTAATTATTCTACCTTATTTTTATAGAGAAGAATTTTGGGGTATTAAGGGGGTATTTTTTGAGAGAAAGTTATGAAGTATTTAGATGTAATTAAAAGTATAGGAAGTAGTAGTTTCGATTATTTTGTAACTGGAATTATTCTATTAGTTTGAAGTAAAAAATATTTGCTTGTATCCTGCATTAACGGGCAGCAAGGCTCCACCTCAAGTTCAGAGAGAAACGAGAAAGATAGGTGGGGGCTGATTAAAGTTGCAATTTACAATAATTATAATCTAAGGAAGGAGTGTATTAAAGTATCATGAAAGAAGATTACGGATATCAGAATTTGTATGATCATCCTCTAAATTCTTCTCAAAATAATTCCAATGCAATTTCACAAAATAAATTTAAAGATCTTATCATCATATTTGTATCTTCTGAATATGATGTCCCATATTGGCCATTAGAAAGAGGAATTATTGATAGTCTAAAAAAGGCTATTCGGGAATTACATGTAGTATCACCAAAGCAGGATTTAGTTCGAGTAGCACAAAAAATAAAACCAGATCTTGTACTTGTTTTTAGTGGATTCAAGATACCTTTTTATCACGTAGAAATGCTGAGGAGCATTGGTATAAAAACAGCTGTCTGGATGACGGATGATCCATATGTGATAGACCAAAGTAAAAAAATTGCTCCTCATTATGCTTTTGTTTTTACACAAGAAATCAATTGTATTTCTTTTTATAAATTAATAGGTTGTCAAAATGTTTATCATCTGCCGCTTGCTGCAGACACTAACGTATTTCATCCGAAAGATATTGATGAGAAATATAAAACAGATATTTTGTTTATCGGGGTTGCATTTTCAAATCGTGTAACATTTTTTGATGAAATTGCAGGCTATTTGGCAAGTAAAAATACGCTAATTTCTGGCGTCGGATGGAACAGTTTACAGAATTATCATTTGCTGCAGCAAAGAATCAATGCAAATCATTGGCTGTCTCCTGAAGAAACCGCAAGCTATTACAATGGGGCAAAAATTGTGCTCAACATACATCGTTCGCACGATGACCCAACTATTAATAAGAATCGCGAAAGGATAGAAGCCTTATCTCTTAATCCTCGAACATTCGAAGTATCTGCTTGTGGGGCGTTTCAATTAACTGATATTCGTTCAGATTTAAGTAAGTTTTATCAACCTGGCTATGATATTGAAACATATTGTACACCTCAGGAGTGTATACAAAAGATAGAATATTATTTAAGTAATGAAGAAGAAAGAAAAATGATAGCGGCAAGGGCTTTAAACAGAGTTCAAAATGAACATACTTTTTCACATAGAATCTTAGATTTACTTGGCATAGTTTTTCCTGAAAAAGATCGGGAAGAAGAATAGTAGTATGTATGATTATATAAAGAAGTATTATAGATAAGAACATCCATGAGGCTTTTTATTGTTGAATTTTAGAATAAAAAGAAAGCAATGTATAGAAGATTCTCTATACATTGCTATTTTTTTAGAGAGTGAATGTTATTCAATCTCTAAGAAAGCGTAAGTGACAGCTACCACCGAAGCAGCAACAAGACCAGTAGATTGGATAAGTTGAATTTGAACTACGTCACCAGCGTTTAATGGCACATCAGGAACACGGATTGTTCCTCTTAGTAATGGAAGGGCAACGACACCTGGAATAGTTGCTGTCGTTGCTAGAGGGATTGTAGCAATAGGCTGTGGCGTATTAGTGCCAATTCCGCCTGGGAATCTCACTATTTGGGCAATGAGGCCGCCGCCAAGTATACCCGCAACAGCGCCAATCAATGAAAGTCCAGCAGTGATATCGAATAGACCAGATGTAGTTACTCCTACACCAGTAAAAGGATTTGCTGGGAGTGTGATGGATCCTGCGAAACCTGGAGGAACAGGAGTTGCTGCTGTTACAGGAATTGTGGTTGGAAGAGGAGGTAAGAATCTATCAAAAGCGATTGGAGCTCTGTTAGTTCCTCCTAGTAGTATTAGGCCTGCCACGTCTACTAACGCAATAGTTTGAAACGTACCACCGTCCTGAACTGCAAAAGCACCATCTTCACCAGCACGACTAGGGAAAGGAACAGTGATAGGTCCCGGAGTAGGACATGAAACAGCATCCGGAGACCGGAAAGCATGATGATTTGATCCACAATGATTAAACATATATTCACCTTCTTTTCTTTTAGAGTACATTATATTTAATGCAAGTAGGTATAAAGTTGAAATGGACAAATTCCTATTTTTTTGTGAATAGTGGAGATGTCTAATGTGTTTTAATCTGAAAATTCGAACTCCAAATGACAAAGATAATTTATTCAACTATTTGTGAGTAATAACTATCGGTAAAAGGCCGACTGGTCGGACTGACCATTAGTAGGAATGAAAGTTTCACTGTATTAAAATGTTATCTTTTTTTCTGTTTATTATATAATTACGATAATATTAGAGGAGAAGAGTCGTTATTTCAATGATAATAGTGTAGCAAAGTGTTATATTTTAAGGTTTATAACATTAGAAAATATGATAGGTGAGTTCATAAATAATCTATATTTTAGAAGGTATATGAAACTGTATATTATGTCTGTATACAAAAAAAGAACGCAAATTTCCGTACCCGCTGAATATACATCTAACAGTAAGAGTTTGTAAGAACAGGAGGGAAAGGATTTGAAGCGGAAACCAAGCAAAAAAAAAGATAAGCGGTCGATCATATATATTTCACAACCTACATTTGATGAGGCTAAATTGAACATGCAAAAGACATTTGTTATAAAGCCGGAAAAACAAGTAGAATCTGCACGGGAAGAGGAAATAGATACTAAGGAAGAAATAATAAACATAAAGAAAGAAGTGGATGTGAAAGCAAAAGCTGAAGTCATTGAAAAAGTAAAGAAAGAGGCAATAAACATAAAGAAAGAAGCGAATGTGAAAGCAAAGGCTAAAGTCATTGAAGAAGTAAAGGAAGAGGCAATAAACATAAAGGAAGAAGCGAATGTGAAAGCAAAGGCTAAAGTCATTGAAGAAGTAAAGGAAGAGGCAATAAACATAAAGGAAGAAGCGGATGTGAAAGCAGAAGCTGAAGTCATTGAAAAAGTAAAGGAAGAGGCAATAAACATAAAGGAAGAAGCGGAAATTACTCAAGAACTGCAAGGGGAGGAGAATTCACCAGAAACAGAGGTAATAGCTGCAAAAGAGAATAAAGAATTTGAAAGGGCAGCGTTGAATGAGGGAAAAGGTAAGGAAATAAACTCACCTAGAGGAGTACGAAAAAGAAAGTCCTTTAAAGATATGAATAATGAAGAAAAACTCTATTTTTTAATACAAAAACCTAAGTATATTCCGAAAGTGAAATGTCAAATTAAAACAGTAAAAGAAAATTTAACTGGATACGTACTTTCTTATGAAGAAGGATATGTAGCAATCAAAATGATGGAGAAAACAAAAGAAATTAAAGTTAAATTCGAAGATATCGTTCACATTAAAATGATGGGTTTATAGAAACAAATAAATATAGAAAGGTGACAGACACTCTGCCACCTCATAGTTTTTGGGGTTTACAATAAAATTACACTCTACTAACGAAAGTGTCACGGAAACATTGAATTGCACAGAAGCATCGTAAGTCAACTGTAATACAGAAGTTAGTAGATGCTAGACCAAAGAATTCTGTTGTTAGTCTAGGAGCAACTCCTGAACCTCCTCCAGTATCTCGGAAAGTAATACCGTTTTGATATTTACAAATTAAAGCTCTTGCGATTGCTTGGAAATCAGCCTGTGTTGATGGAAGCCCTGCCACTGGTAAGAATAGTGATAATTCTCTAACGAGATCATCTAAAGCAGCAGCGGTAAGATTGGATACATCTGGTATTAATACTCTAAGAACCGCACAACAATCGCCATCTACACTTTCAACGCGTAAAAATGGAGATGGAATAGGAATAGGCAACTCAAAAGCATCAGCTGTTACAGACGCTGTATTAATAACGTTAAAGCAGCCTGCTGGTAAGAAAATGCCTCCTTTTTTATCAAATATTGCGAAAGGGCGGGTATTAGCGATTGGAGAAGTACCACCACAGTTTGCACCTAGAATCGGATTTTCGCAACCAGTCGGGCAACTATCAAGTTGTACGTCTTGTAGTTCGTTGATAAAATTCACGACGTCGCATACACAATTGACATCGGAACAGTGCTTTTTGTCATCATGGCAACTCATTCTATACACTCCTTATCATTAAGTTTTGATTTACATTAATAGAATATTGAAGAGGGGGTAAATCGGTTACTCCTCTTACAGAGTTTTTTTTATCTGGGTAGAAGTAATGAAAAGGTAGGAGAGGGAAATGTTATTTACAAGTTGGCTTGTGTTCTTTATTTTTGCATGTGCTGCCTTCCGGTTAACGCGGCTTATTGTATTTGATAAAATTACATCATTTTTACGGGCACCTTTTATTGAAGAGGTACAAATTACAGAACCTGATGGAAATATTTCTACCTATATGAAAATTAAAGGAACAGGATTGAGAAAATGGATAGGGGAATTGTTAAGTTGTTATTGGTGTACAGGGATATGGGCGAGTGCATTTTTATTGTTATGTCATAAGTGGATTCCAAAAGTAATGGAGCCGATTATATTATTATTAGCGGTTGCGGGTGTCGCAGCAATTATTGAGACGATTGTTAGTCGATTGATAGAAGAATAAGAAATAAGGGAACGAAACAGAGGGATTGTTCATATAGTAAATCGAGCGTAAAAAATAGAGGAGATGTTTGCGATGACAAATTATCAGCAACCGAATCCGAATAATAACCTTCAATATTGGTATCAAGTGCAGCAACAGATGAAGAATCAACAAGCACAACAACAACTGCAGCAGCATCAGCTATTAGAACAACAAGGATATGTGAAAAAGAAAAACTGTAATTGTAGCGGAAAGAAACAAATCTTGTCAGATCAGCAAGGTCAAGGTTAAGTAAACACTCATGTTATCGTGAGTGTTTTTGTTTTGTGCACAGCTAGTTAATGATAACTGTACTAGCAAAATTTTTTATTCTTCACATATGATGTGATGTAGTTGGAAGAGAATGAGTGAAGGAGATGAAGTTGAAAAGAGTGTTAACAACATTTTAAACGCTAAGGGACATTTGTAATGTTGTTTTTATAGGATATTCATGGAGAAGAGATTTGTACTTAAATCTTAAATATTTGGAACATGTGTCCGTGGAAGATTGTGAGTGATTAGAGAGTAGGAAATCTCAATCAGCAGTTTGGAATATATACATCACGTAAACATTGAATACCGCAGAAACAAGTTAAATCAAGAGTGATGTAAGAAGAGGTTGCATGTAATACAGCATCTGGTCTAGTTAAATATGTACAAATAGGGTTTAAATTAGCGTCTTCTCCCCGATTTGTGACAACAATCAATGGTTGAAGTACAGCGTAGCAAGAGTCGTCTATATTTTCGACGCGAAAAATGGCTGATTTACAGTTTGTAGTTATACTAGGTACATATGCTTCGAAAGGATTTCCGGATTTTGTGAACAAAACGAAAGGGCGTGTGTTTGCGGTTTTTGCCTCATAATGGGGATCGAGGAAGGGAATGTCATAATATAAGGAAGGAGTAGTTGATGCACATTCTTGTAATTCATGTATAAATGAAACAACGTTACATACACAACCTGCATCATAATCTGAATTATGTGTATTGTTACAGTTACAGCCCATATGATTCACTCCTTACTTTTTAAGTTTATTCTATATAGAATATGAGTCGAGAAGAGTCGATATTACGAGAGACAAAGCTGATTTCTTTTAGCTGGGCCCCGGTATTGTTTGGGAAAGATACAAAAAAACAGCGCCATATGATGTTAAGGCGCTGACTTCTTCGGCAAATCTTTTCGAGCAATATATAAAAATCTCGATATATCTAATTTTTTTCCTCTAAAAAATTGCGGGGAGGAAATATACAGTTCTTCTTTTGCGCGTGTGATGGCGACATACATTAACCGTCTTTCCTCTTCTAATGCTTCAGAAGTATCTGTCACACGGTCATTTGCATCTTTTAAAGAAGAAGAATGAGGCAGTATGCCATCACTTGCTCCGAGTAAAAAGACACATGGAAACTCAAGGCCCTTTGCATTATGGATAGACATAAGGGAAACAGCATCTTTCTCTTGCATTGTTTTTAATGCTTCCATTTCTTTTTGGCTTTGAATCGCCGTACTAACAAATTCTAAATAAGCAGGGATATCAGTAAATCGAGTTGCTGATTCCATAAGTTCTTCGAGCATTTCTTCTTGTATATCTTTATGCATCGTAAAGGAAGAACGATCATTACTTTGTAAGTATTCTAAGTATTTACCTTTACCCTTAATAATTTCTTTTAATGCTTTCTTTGGTTCCAATTCTTTAATAAATTTAATGAAGTCAATCCGGTCGTTTATTTTTTTGACTTGAAATGGTTTTAAACTTGGGTTGAGCAATAAAAAATGCAGGAGGGAAGGGAATCTTCCTTCGCCGTATTTCCACTGTTCACGTTCAATAAATGAAATGCATTCATCGCGGCCAATATACATGGTTGGTAATATGCTTGAGAGCGATTCGATTCGAAACGGTTCATATGCGAGGCGCAGATGATCGAGTACGGGTTTAATTAAAGAATGTTCATAGAACGATTGACTTGCGCCGTGTTTAATAAATGGAACTTTATGAATCGTCAGTTGGTCAAGTAAAGAACGGCTGACAGAATGTGTACGGTATAATAAGCAAAAGTCTTTGTATGATCGTTCGCCGCTCGCTACTTTATCTTGAATGAGTTGCAGGATTTGATTTGCCTCATCAAGAGTAGTTGCAGGCCGTGCGTAAAATGGCTGCACTCCTTCTTCATGAACAGAATATAATTCTTTTTTAAAACGTTCTTGATTCAGTTTAATGACTTCATTTCCAAGTCCAACGATAAATGGATTCGAACGATAATTTGTATTTAAAGCAATTATGGTTGTATCTTCAAACTCTTTTGGGAATGATAAGATAATTTGATGGCTTGCGCCGCGCCAGCCATAGATTGCTTGATCGTCATCGCCCGCGATAAATAAATTATTTCGCGGCGAAGCTAACAGTTTTACAATCTCATATTGTGCATAAGACGTATCTTGAAATTCATCGACTTCAATGTAGTGGAACCTATTTTGTAATTGCGTTAATAAAGGTGCGTTATTTTCAAGCATGTAGAATGTTTCTAGTAAGATATCATCAAAGTCTATATACCCATATCTTTTTTTTACATCTTCATAGCGTTCATATACTTCGCGGAACTCTTGTTCAATGGGTGTTTTTGCTTGTACATCTTTTGGTCGATTTAATTTGTTTTTTTCGAGCGAAATCATGGCGAGCATTGTTTCTGCATCGTAATCGTCTTTTAAACGCAATTCTTTCAAGATTTTCTTTATCATAATTTGTTTATGTTTTTCATTTGCTAAAATCTGCTGGTTGTATCCTTGGCTACGAAGTAATTTTAAAAAGACAGAATGGAATGTGCCTGCGACAACATATTGGCTTGCCACGCGGTTCATACCAGGTAAGCTTGCTACGCGGCTTCGAATTTCTTCAGCAGCTTTTTGTGTAAACGTAAGCAGTAAAATATTGCGTGGATGAACATTTTTTACATTGATTAAATAGCCAACACGCGTTGTTAAAACAGATGTTTTTCCGCTACCAGCTCCGGCTAGTGTAAGAACGGGACCTTCTGTTGTTCGCACTGCTTCTAATTGTTTTTCATTTAAATAAACGCCTTGCCGCTCTAAAGCACGAAAATAATTGACATCGTTATCCTTCTCTACAATTAAATTGACAGAGGTTTTCGGAATATGATAGGTTGCCTGCGGAACGCTAGCGTGTGTTAATGATTTTTGCGAAAATTTTTCTTGAGTCATACATTCACCTTCAAAACTATAGCATCAACTTTTAACTTTAGCGGAAGAAAAAGAAAATAGCAATGTAAAAAACAGGAGGGGGTTACCTCCTGTTTTGAAAATCATAACTCTTTTATCATCACAACATGCGGTATATCCGCCTCCATAAATACATCAGAAACAGTTTCATATCCGAGTTTTTTATAGAAGGATTCCGCATGTGTTTGCGCATGAAGTTTCAATTTTGGTAGCGACTCTTCTTTTGCATATGCTTCGAGCGCGTCCATAATGATTTTTCCGACTCCCTTTTTGCGATGAGAAGCGAGAACACATATACGTTCCATTTTCCCAATGCCATCCACGATGCGAAAGCGACCTGCTCCGACTGGAATATCCTCATCATATATAACAACGTGTTTGGAGATTTCTTCAAATTGATCGTATTCTTCTTCAGCGGACACATGCTGTTCTTCAACAAAGACTTGTTTACGTACAGAGAATGCATCTCTTAGTTGTTCGTCTGTTTGTACGATTTGTGCTTGCAAATTAGTTGTTCCCCTTTCCAAGATGGAATGTTTCATGTACTGTCCATGTTTCATTTTCTAATTGATATAGAAGGTGGAAACGGTCGATTGGTTGTTCATAATAAAAGTCTTTCATACGTAAGCGACCTAATACATCCGCATGCTCTGCATCTGATAAGTTTTGTCCAATTGTTAAATGTGGTACGAAAGCATACTCACGCTCTTGTGTGAAGAGTCCTTTATGCATTTCTTCGTTTAAGAATGTAAGTTCAGGTGTTTTTTCTACTTTGAAATAAATAACATTATTAACAGGTGCAAATGAGCTTACCTTTCCAACATGAAGGGTAAACGGATTTGTTTTGTTTGCGATTGTATGTAGTTCTTGTACAATCGATTCTAATTGTTCATCTGGTGCCTCAAAGGGTGTTTTTAATGTAATATGTGGTGGAACTAATGCATAATGCGGATCATAACGCTTACGCAATCCGTTCGCTTTATCTTGAATCATTTTTGATGGAAAAATTACAATGCCTAGTTTCATCTTTATATTCCTCCCTTTGTAAGTCTAGTTAGATTTTGAGAAAATAAATCTCTTTTTTTATTATATCAAAGAATTCTGAATACTGCTTCCTATTATTTCATTGATAGAATATACGAGAATGCTTTTGGTAAATCTGTTTGCCAATATTTCCACGTATGATTTCCTTCAAATTCTTCGTAATGTGTGATGAATTTTCTTTCTGTAAGTAATGCATGCAGTTCACGATTTGGCTCTACAAAGTCAGAAACTTGTCCATCCGTTCTTTTTACAGCAGTTTCTTCTGTCCCAATTACATGATAAATTTCCAATGCTTGCGGTTCTGTAAAATCTTTTGCAAGGCTAAGTACGGTTTCATCGACAAATGGAGATTGCATAACAACTTTGCCAAATGTATGCGGATACATAAGTGCTGTCATAAAGGACACTGTACCGCCTAGAGAATCACCGATTAATACACGACCTTTGCCCATTTGGTATGTTGGATAATTTTCATCGATATATGGAACGAGTTCGTGGGCAAGGAAACGAATATAGGCGCTGTTTTTCACATCGTTTGGAAAGTATTTTTCTTTACGATCATGTACATTTTTATATGGAATACCGACAATAATTGTTCGGTCAATTTCTTCATTTTCACGAAGACGTTCAATTACACGGTGCGCTTTACCAAGTTGAAAATAGTCTCTTCCGTCTTGTGCAATGACAACTGTGTGCTTATGAAGCGGCGTATAATTAACTGGTAAATAGACGAGAAGTGTAACCTCTTCTTGAAGCGATGTACTGTAAAATGAAAGTTCTTCGATTCTCCCGATTGCTTGATTCATGTGTGATCCCCCTAATAAAAATATGCTGTAGTTGCTCTGTGAGGGTGGCGCAAATAGCAAAAATGAACGGACATATCTACTACCCGTGCTTCTCATTTTATATTTTACCATAATGGTAGGAAGAATCTAAAAAATTAGTATTTATAAACCTTTCTTTTTAGGTAGGAGAAGAACTGCCAGTAAACGTCCGAGTGGTGGGGGCTAATAATCAGTGGGGGTGGGGAAAAACTATTGATTAAAGTTTTACTTTATATGTTGAAAGATTAAATTGGGTTTATATATAATGAAGTGGGGATTTTTACAGGGAGAGGGGTAAAACAACTTTGAAACAAGAAAAATCAATTGCACTACCGTTAGCAGTTTCCATTATAGCCATTTCATTTGCAGCTGTTTTTGTAAAGATGTCCTCAGCGCCATCTTCAATTTTAAGTATGTATCGGTTATGGATTATTGTAATCTTGATGCTTCCAATCGTTTGGAAAAAACGTAAAGAGTTTCGCAGAATTCAAACGCGAGATTGGTATTTTCTAATAGGATCAGGATTCTTTTTAGCACTGCATTTTCTCTTATGGTTTGCATCTTTAAAGTTTACAACTGTTGCTAGCTCCACCATTATTTTAGCGCTCCAGCCAATTGTATCGTTAGTTGGAGGTTTTTTTCTGTTTAAAGAAAGAACGACTTATTCAGCGATTGCCACAATGGGGATTGCCATCCTTGGCGTAATGTGTATTGGATGGGGAGATTTAGGGTTAAGTAAGCAGGCAGTAATTGGAGATATCTTATCCTTTTTAAGTGTAATTGCAGTTGTTGGCTATTTATTCATTGGGCAAACAACTGTAAAAAAAGTTTCGCACTGGATTTATAGTTTTACCGTGTTTGCGTTTGCGGGAATATTTATCGCTATTTATAACGTAGTCATGAGTGTGCCGTTTACAGGATATTCTACATGGGACTGGTGGATTTTTATTTTGCTTGCGATTGTACCAACTGCTTCACATATGATTAATAACTGGCTATTAAATTATGTGAATGCGACAACAATTTCAATGAGTATTTTAGGAGAGCCTGTTGGAGCGTCAATATTGGCATTCTTCTTACTAGGTGAAAAGCTGAATGGTATGCAAGTTATTGGCAGCGTTCTCGTATTATGCGGTGTGTTTATTTTCTTGTTGCAGCAGCAAAAACGTGTGCAGAAAGAACCAGTTCAAAGTGCAGCATGTACGCAAGAACTGTAGTGTGTTTATAGATGATTAGTAGGCTGTTAGGGGGAATCCTAACAGCTTTTTTCGATATAAAAACCTTTCTTTTTGGGTGGGAGAGAGGATCTGTCCGTGTATAGAAGCGGTCAGCGCCTTTTTTAGCCCCATGTCAAGTGGAATCAAAGAGAGAAAACGAGTGGAAATCTCCTTTTTGTTGAGTACAAATAAAATTGTTACATTTACAATCAAGATGTTTAAAAACGTCAGTCATGCTATTCCATTAAAGGGCCAGATTGTGGAAAATCAATTTGAAGATGATGAAAATATTTTGTTTGAATGGGAAGTATTACACTTAAACCAATAGTGCAGATTAATTGAGGAAGAATGGATTCCAGAAGATCGTCCATTAGAGTCGATTTTTTTCTTTGTCACTGTTTTAGATAAAAGAGTTACTATTTGAAGCACGTTGGAACCACATTTATAGTGATAATATTTTATGAATTGGAAAACAATAGTGCTTAGGAAAGGAAGGATTGCGAATGTCTGTGAAAAAGTGGTTAACTGGATTGGTCGTTTTGCTTGCGATGATTGTGGGTGTGACAACTTCAGGCTCACCCAGTGTATTTGCCGAATCCGGCGTCGTAACACAGTCTATTGAGTCAGAGAAAGTGATTGAGGTCGAGTTGAACGATGATTACTTTAATCCGAGAGTCATCAATATTCCGATTGGAAAAACGACAACGTTGATATTGAAGAACCAAGGTAAGAAAGAGCACACCTTCACAGTGGAAAAGCTCAGAATTGACGTCGAAGTCCAGCCGGGAAAAGAAAAAACCATTACCGTGAACCCTAAAAAACCCGGTACATATGAATTGATATGTCGGTACCATTTCCAGAAAGGAATGGATGGAAAAGTAATAGTCAAATAACAAGCAGGGCCAATCGGGCCTTGCTTGTTTAATAAGCAACGGTAGCTTACTTATTATTACTCAGACATCATTATAACATCTAACTTTCCTCAGCAAACAGAAGTTCTTATGAAAACGTAAATGCTTACTTTTTGTAAAGAAAAGAGGTAGATTTGTTCAATAAGACATAGGAATTAAGATCTTGCACAATCGGGCGCGATTGTGCAAGAACACTTAGATTTAAACAAATGTATTGTTATATTTTTAAGTGAAGTATTTCACATCAAAAATGAAATAACTTTATCATGTTACACTTTTGTTTTCATAGCATCGATTTATATGGTTTCGAAAGTTTTTATAAATTGGTATATAATGGATGTGGAGGTGGCTTTATATGTACTTTCCATCAAAAAAAGATGTGTGGTTATATCCAATTTATTTGGCGGGAGTCGCTGCTTGTTTTGCTCCATTTCTTGCAGGAAGGGATTATTTCCTTCTATTTTTCACCATTCCTATTGCCGTTCTTCTTATTTGGAGCTGGTTCACAACGGGTTACAGAATAAAAGATGAACAGCTTATCATTCGATACGGACCGAGGAAAAAAAGAATTTCAATCAAAGATATAAGAAAAATTTCAAAAACTAAAAACCCGTTAGCGGCTCCTGCACTATCTTTTGATAGACTAGAAATCCTTTACGGTTCTCAATTTGAAACAGAATTGGTTTCACCGAAAGATGAGCAACAATTTGTTTGTGTTTTAAAAAATATTCATCCACAAATTGAAGTGGAAAACCATTTAATAAATGAGTGAGAAGAGTGGTCTCTCAAGGGCCACTCTTATTTTTTGATTAGGCAAGGAAATACATAAACTGAACAAAGGAAGAAATTTTATTTCGGATTTGTGATAAAAGGTTGAACATGAACAACACATAAATCTCGAAATTTCCCTTCGGCAGTAGTGACGATGACGACAGCTCGTCCGGCGTTCTTTCCAGTTATGATTGCTTTGTTTTGATCTGTATGAATTGTTATGACGTTAGGATTCATATTTGTCCAAATGAGTTCTTGATTTGTTGCTTGAATTGGGAGAACAGAGGCTGATAATTCAGCGCTTTTCCCTACTTTTATTTTTAATTTGTCTTTTTGTATATGCACACCAATTACAGATACGACAGAAGGAGCGATTGAAATGTGAGGTGAATTTGATTGTATGTTTGGACAAGAAGCATTTGTAATAAGTGATAGTTTTTTTGAGCTTTGGTGTTGTAGTGATGCCATCATTTTAAAGTCTCCTTTCTGTATAAGTGTTGATACTAATACTATAACGAAGTAGTGTTATGATAAATTTAACGAAACATAAAGAAATTGTTAATTTCAAAGAGAAAAATGTCGAAAGGTACATAAAAAGAAAGGAACCCCCGCTTTTATGATGAAAGCGAAGGTTCCTTATTTTAAAAATATTACGCAGTTTTTTCAAATTCCTCAAACTGCTTTTCAACCTCTTTTGAAGGTTTTGTTAATAAACTAATGATAATAATTGCAAGTAAGCTTGCAGCAAATCCTGGGATCATTTCGTATAAAAAGTCTTTTAAAAACTTAAATTGTGTCCACGTAATAACAGTTACAGCCCCAGCGATCATTCCAGCTAGTGCGCCCCATTTTGTCATACGTTTCCAGTATAAGCTTAGTAAAATGACCGGGCCGAATGAAGAACCGAAGCCAGCCCAAGCGTAGCCAACAAGCGCTAGGATTGTGTCATTTTGTTTAAATGCTAATCCACAACCAATAAGTGCGATAACAAGAACAGCCATACGACCAACAAATACAAGCTCACGATCAGATGCAGAACGTTTAAAGAATGTTCTATATATGTCTTCCGTTACTGCACTTGAAGTAACAAGAAGCTGAGAAGAGATTGTACTCATAATAGCCGCTAAAATAGCTGCTAATAAAAATCCAGTAATTAATGGGTGGAATAAAATGTTACCTAGTTCAACGAAAATTGTTTCTGGGTCAGAGAGCTTTAATCCCGCTTTTGAATAGTAAGCGATACCGATAAGGCCAGTAAACATAGCTCCTACTACAGAGAAAATCATCCAGCCCATACCAATTCGACGTGCGCTTTTAATTTCTTTTACAGATGAGATAGCCATAAAGCGTACGATAATATGAGGTTGCCCAGCATAACCAAGACCCCATGCAAATAATGAAATAATACCTAATACGGATGTACCTTTAAAAATATCTAATAGTGCTGGGTCAATAGATTTAATTGTATCAAATGCTGGTCCAAGGCCGTTTACATTCATAATTGTTACGACCGGAACAAGGATAAGAGCAACTACCATGATGATACCTTGAACGAAGTCTGTCCAACTTACAGCTAAGAAGCCGCCGAATAATGTGTAAGCTACAACAACGCCTCCAACAATAAGTAGTCCAACATGATAATTCATGCCAAATGAATTTTCAAATAATACAGCACCCGAAACGAATCCTGAAGCTACATAAAATGTGAAAAAGATCATAATAACAAGTCCAGAAACGAGACGTAGCATATGAGATGCATCATGGAAACGATGCTCTAAAAATTCTGGAATAGTAATAGAGTTGTTTGCAATTTCTGAGTAGGTACGTAAGCGAGGAGCGACATAGATCCAGTTTGCGTATGCGCCAAGTGTTAGGCCAATCGCAATCCAGCTACTACTTAATCCAACGCTAAACATTGCACCGGGTAATCCCATTAACAGCCAGCCGCTCATATCGGCTGCTCCAGCACTTAATGCTGTTACTGCGGGGCCTAGTGTACGCCCGCCAAGCATATAATCTGTTAAGTTGGATGTTTGTTTATAGGCAAAATAGCCGATAATTAACATCCCGAGCATGTAAATAGAGATAGAAATTAAAATTAACATCTGCGTACTCATGTAGTTCCCCTTCCTTTTGTAATATCTTTTGATGAATTTTGCATATTTATAATCTATCATGATTATTTCAGAAAATCCATATACAAATACGAATTTTCTGAAATGTAAGCGTTTTTTGACATAGATTTATTTTTAGAATATATAATTTTCTGACAAAAAAGCTTAATTTAAATAGAGTATTTATTATATTTACATAAAAACAGGTTGTTTTGTCAATATAATATTGAATGAAGAAAAAAATAAAATTTTTAAAAAAGTATTGACTTATGAAAAAAGTAGGGACTATAATGAGTGCAACTTAAAAAAATGCAAGCGTTGATGAAGAAGAGTACATATTTTGAACATGTCAGAGAGCTGGTGGTTGGTGCGAATCAGTATGGGATTAATATGGAATGGCCTTCGGAGCTTCCAAACCGAACCGAAAGAAGTAGGCTTTGGCGACATGATCTCATCGATACAAGAGACACGTATTAACTTTTGATACGGCAAAGTGCGTTACATTTGTAACGAATTAAGGTGGCACCACGGGAGTACCCGTCCTTTCTATAGGATGAGTACTCCCTTTTTGTGTATAAAAATAAATAAATTAAATCGTTTAAGTAAGAAGAGTACGTATATTGGAGACGTTCCAGAGAGCCGGGGATAGGTGGGAGCCCGGTGCGGTGCCATATGCGGAATGGGCTTACGAGAGGTATGCTGAACCGAAAGAAGTAGGCAACCCGGGTTCCGCCGTTACAAGGATAAGGTATATATTTGTACCTGAATAAAGCGGGATGCTTCTTGCATCCAAACGAGGTGGTACCACGGTAAATTTATCGTCCTCTACATATTTCGATATGTAGGGGACTTTTTTTATTTTAAATAGTGAGGTGGCAATCATGATAACGAAAGAACAATTTAACATGCAACAAGGGAAAACATTTTTGGTCATCGATGAAGAAGAAGGAGATAGTGTGACGCCGATTGCTTTATATCGTCGTATGAAAGGTAAAAAGAAATTCTTACTCGAAAGCTCGCAGCTTCATCAAGATAAAGGACGTTATTCTTATTTAGGATGCGATCCATACGGAGAAGTCAAAAGTAATGGCGCAGCAGTAGGGATTACGATAAATGGTAGAACAGAGCAGGTAGAAGAAAATGTATTACAAGCATTGAAAAAAATCATTGCCCCAACGGGTGTCGAAAGTCCATTTCCGTTTTGCGGGGGAGCAGTTGGATATATTGGTTATGATGTGATTCGGCAATATGAAGATATTGGGGAAGAACTGTTTGACCCGGTCGATATTCCAGAAGTTCATGTATTACTGTACCGAGAATTTATGGTATACGACCATTTACGCCAAAAATTATCGTTTGTATATGTATGCAGGGAAGAGGATACGGACTCTTTTGAAGAAGTTCACGAGAGATTGCAGGCATATAAACAAAATGTCTTACAGGCAGAGGAAAAGTACGTAACAGAAATACAATCTTCTCTACCCTTTACTTCTTCTATAACAGAAGAAAAGTTTTGCGAAATGGTAGAGAAAGCAAAAGAATATATTCGAAATGGTGATATTTTTCAAGTTGTATTATCTCAGCGATTACAAAGTGAATTTATAGGCGATTCATTTGCACTTTATCGCAAACTTCGGATTGCGAATCCATCGCCATACATGTTTTATATTGATTTCCAAGATTATGTTGTACTCGGTTCTTCACCAGAAAGCTTACTTTCTGTACGAGACGATAAGGTGATGACGAATCCGATTGCAGGAACAAGACCACGCGGAAAAACAAAGCAGGAAGATGAAGAAATTGCGAAGGAGCTCTTAGCCAATGAGAAAGAGCGTGCCGAACATATGATGCTTGTAGATTTAGGGCGAAATGATATCGGCCGGGTGAGTGAAGTCAGTTCAGTTAAGTTAGATAAGTATATGAAAGTCGAAAAGTATTCACATGTGATGCATATTGTATCCGAAGTTTCCGGAACATTGCGAAAACAAACGGATTGTTTTGATGCATTAGCGTATTGTCTGCCGGCTGGTACTGTATCTGGAGCACCGAAAATTAGGTCGATGCAAATTATCAATAGATTAGAAACGGAAAAAAGAAATGTATATGCCGGAGCAGTTGGATATATAGCTTTTTCTGGAAACCTTGATATGGCGCTTGCGATTCGCACAATGGTTGTCAAAGACGAGAAAGCATATGTGCAGGCAGGAGCTGGTATCGTCTATGATTCAGATCCAACCTCTGAGTATGAGGAGACGTTAAATAAAGCGAGAGCGCTTTTGGAGGTAATGAAATGATTGTACTCATCGATAACTATGATTCATTCACTTATAACTTGTATCAATTGTTAGGGGCATATGAAGAAGAGATTGTTGTCCTGCGAAATGATAAAGTGACGATTCAAGAACTGGAAGAAATGAAACCAAAAGCAATTATTCTTTCACCAGGACCTGGAAAACCAGAAGATGCAGGAATTTGCATCCAGGTGATTCAGCATTTTTATAAACAAATTCCGATTCTTGGCATTTGTCTTGGACATCAAGCGATCGTTTCAGCGTTTGGCGGTGAAATTGTAAGAGCAGAGAATATAAAACATGGGAAAACATCACGTGTAAAACATAATGGCACATCGATATTTTCCTATGTCACGCAACCGTTAACTGCAATGCGCTATCATTCACTTGTAGCAGCGAAGCAGACGATTCCAAAGTGTTTTGATGTATTAGCAACAGCGATGGATGATGGGGAGATCATGGCAGTTCGCCATAATTATTACCCACTTTTCGGACTTCAGTTTCATCCGGAGTCCATTGCGACGGAAGAGGGCGGAAAATTAATACGTGCATTTTTATCCAATGTGAAAGAGGAGGAGCGAGTATGAACAGTTATCTTCGGAAATTAGTAGATGGACAAAACTTAACGGAACAGGAAATGTATAAAGCAGGTCTTGCACTCTTAAGTGAAGATATATTAGAAAGTGAAATTGCTGCGTTTTTAGCATTGTTAAAGGCAAAGGGTGAAACAGCCGATGAAATATATGGCCTCGTTCGTGCTCTTCGGGAAAAGGCGTTACCATTTGCAAGTCATATAAAAGGAGCGATGGATAATTGCGGAACAGGCGGAGACGGAGCCCAAACATTTAACATTAGTACAACATCTGCTTTCGTACTTGCCGGAGCTGGTGTGAAGGTAGCGAAACATGGGAATCGCGCTGTGTCTAGTAAAACGGGGAGTGCGGATCTATTAGAAGAACTTGGTGTAAATATTGCATGTACCCCAAGAGAGATTGACTATTTATTAGAAAAAGTAGGCATAGCTTTTCTATTTGCACCAGCGATGCATCCGGCACTTAAACGCATTATGAAAATAAGAAAAGAGCTGAATGTACCGACCATTTTTAATCTTATTGGTCCACTTACAAATCCGATTGATTTAGAAACGCAGTTTGTTGGTATATACAAACGAGATATGCTAATGCCAGTAGCAAAGGTATTGCAAAAGCTTGGTCGAAAACAAGCGCTCGTTGTAAATGGAAGTGGATTTTTAGATGAAGCCTCTTTGCAAGGAGAAAATCATGTGGTGATTTTAAAAGACAACAAAATTATAGAAGAGAGCATTACTCCAGAAACATATGGATTTTCTCGGGTGAGTAATGAAGAAATCCGAGGCGGAAATGCAAAAGAAAATGCGCATATTACACTGCAAATACTAGAGGGGAAAAAGAGTGTATACCGTGATACGGTTCTACTCAATGCAGGTCTTGCACTTTTTGCGAATGGAAAAGTAGAGACAATTGAAGAAGGAATTCACTTAGCAGCACATAGTATTGACTCTGGAAAGGCATTAGAGAAACTGAATGTATTAATTGCAGCTAGTAATCAAAGATTGGAGAGGGTGAACTAAATGGAAACTATTTTAGACAAGATTGTTGAGCAGAAGAAAAAAGAAGTAGAAGAGTTATACCAAACATATACACCAGTGAAAGAAAAAAGACAGGTTTACTCACTTGTGGAAGCACTGAAACAATTTACAGTTATTGCAGAAATGAAACGAGCGTCCCCATCTAAAGGCGACATCAATTTACATGTAGATGTAGCAAAACAAGTAAAGACGTATGAACAGTGCGAGGCAGGAGCTGTTTCCGTTTTAACGGATGGGAAGTTTTTTAAAGGATCCTTTCAAGATTTAGAAACGGCGAGAGCACAAAGTAATATTCCGCTTTTATGTAAAGATTTCATCATTGATACCATTCAAATTGATCGGGCGTATGAAGCGGGAGCGGATCTCATTTTACTTATCGTTGCGGCATTATCAGAAGAAAAGCTACGAAAGTTATATGCATACGTACAAAAAGTAGGATTAGAAGCAATTGTAGAAGTACACAATGAGGCAGAATTAGAGGTGGCATTAGCATTAACTCCTCATGTGATTGGAATAAACAATCGTAATTTGAAAACATTTGAAGTGGACTTAGGTACGACAGAAAAACTCGGGAAACGATTAAATGAAAAGAATATGCTTTGGATTAGTGAAAGTGGAATTCATACGAAAGAAGATATCATGCGTGTCAAGCAGGCTGGTGCAAAAGGAATTCTTGTTGGGGAAGCGCTGATGACTGCACCTTCTGTCGGAGACTTTTTTCAATCGCTGAAGGTGACAACATGAAAGTAAAGATTTGTGGCATTACTGATTTCGAGACAGCAAAACTTGCCTGTGAATATGGCGCAGATGCCATTGGATTTGTTTTTGCGAAAAGTAAAAGGAAAATTACACCTAAAAAGGCAAAACAGATTATTAGTGAGCTTCCAACTGATGTAATGAAGGTTGGCGTGTTTGTAAATGAATCGGTAGAAGTCATCCAGAAAATCGTAAATGATTGTGGTTTAACGCATGTACAACTGCATGGGGATGAGAGGAATCATCATATTAGAAGATTGAATATTCCGTCTATAAAAGCGGTTGGTGTACATTCGAGTGAAGATATCGAACAATCAACAGGCTATGAAGCAGATTTTCTCTTATTTGATAGCCCGAAAGAAAAGTTTCATGGTGGAAATGGTAAAACATTTTCATGGCAGTTACTAGAGCATATGCCAAATGAAATTCGAAAAAAGTGCATGTTAGCTGGTGGATTACACATTGAAAACATTAAAGAAGCGATTGAAATTGTTAAGCCGTATATGGTGGATGTCAGCAGTGGCGTAGAAACAGATGGCAAGAAAGATAGAGAAAAAATAAAACAATTTATTAGAAAAGCGAAGGAGTGTTAAACATGCAATATGCATATCCAGATGAAAAAGGTCACTACGGTATATACGGAGGACGTTACGTTCCAGAAACACTTATGCAGTCCGTTTTAGAATTAGAAGAGGCATATAAAGAAGCGATGCAAGATGAAGCATTTCAACAAGAATTAGAGCATTATTTACAAACGTATGTCGGAAGAGAAACACCTCTTTATTTTGCAGAGAATCTAACAAAGTATTGCGGAGGGGCAAAGATTTACTTAAAACGCGAAGATTTAAATCATACAGGAGCTCATAAAATTAACAATACAATTGGGCAAGCGCTTCTTGCGGTGCGAATGGGTAAGAAAAAGATTGTAGCTGAAACAGGAGCTGGACAACACGGAGTAGCAACAGCGACGGTATGTGCTTTACTCGGTTTAGAATGCGTCATTTTCATGGGAGAAGAGGATGTGAAACGTCAAAAGTTAAACGTCTTCAGAATGGAACTATTAGGAGCGAAAGTGGAAAGTGTTGCAGCAGGTAGTGGGACGTTAAAAGATGCAGTAAACGAAGCGCTTCGTTACTGGGTTGCACATGTGCATGATACGCACTATGTAATGGGATCTGTTCTTGGACCGCATCCATTCCCGCAAATGGTACGTGATTTTCAAAGTGTAATTGGGAAAGAAACGAAGAAGCAATATGAAGCGTTAGAAGGGAAATTGCCAGAAGCAGTTGTTGCTTGCATTGGCGGCGGGAGTAACGCGATGGGGATGTTTTATCCGTTTGTACACGATGAAGAAGTTGCTCTTTATGGCGTGGAAGCAGCAGGAAAAGGGGTTCATACAGAGAAGCACGCAGCAACATTAACACAAGGAAGCGTGGGCGTCCTTCATGGTTCAATGATGTATCTCCTTCAAAATGAAGAAGGACAAATTCAGGAAGCACACTCTATTTCAGCAGGTCTAGATTATCCGGGGGTTGGGCCAGAGCATAGTCTGCTAAAAGATATTGGCCGTGTTTCTTATCACGCAATTACAGATGAAGAAGCGTTGGCTGCATTCCAGTTATTAACGAAAAAAGAAGGAATTATCCCAGCATTAGAAAGCTCACATGCAGTGGCATATGCATTAAAACTCGCGCCTACAATGAAGCAAGATGAAGGACTTGTCATTTGTTTATCGGGCCGCGGTGATAAAGATGTTGAAAGTATAAAACGTTATATGGAAGAGGTGTAAACGATGGGGGTAGAAAGAATTACAGCAGCGTTTCAAAATGGAAAAAAAGCATTTATCCCGTATGTAATGGGAGGAGATGGCGGTTTACAAAAGTTACAAGAGCAAATTCGTTTTCTAGATGAAGCAGGAGCGAGCATTGTTGAAATTGGTATTCCTTTTTCTGACCCAGTTGCAGATGGACCTACAATTCAAAGGGCGGGAAAACGAGCATTAGACAGTGGAACAACGCTCGGGGGAATCTTTCAGGCATTAGCGGAAGTAAGACAAGAAGTAAATATTCCATTTGTACTTATGACCTATTTAAACCCGATTTTAGTATTTGGAAAAGAACGCTTTATCGGAAGTTGTCTAGAGGCTGGTGTAGATGGTATTATCGTTCCAGACTTGCCTTATGAAGAACAAGATATCATTGCGCCACTTCTTCGTGATGTGAATATCGCCTTGATTCCACTTGTTACAGTAACGAGCCCAGTTGAACGGATTGAAAAGATTACGAGGGAATCACAAGGTTTCGTTTATGCGGTAACAGTAGCAGGTGTTACGGGAGCTAGACAGAACTTTAAACAAGAGATTCATAGCTACTTAGAAAAAGTAAAAGCACATGTCCATCTCCCGGTAGTTGCTGGATTTGGAATCTCAACGACTGAGCACATTGAGGAAATGATTACTGTGTGTGATGGGGTTGTTGTGGGGAGTAAAGTAATTGAGTTATTAGAAACAGGAAAACAGAATGAAATTTGTGAGTTAATTGCTGTGGTGAAATAATAAATGTGGGCGATAGGAGATAGTAAGCGAAATTATATCGGCGTAAATTAAAATATATCGGCGATTCGACAAGGGATATCGACTAACAGACAAATAACGACAAAAGAGGCTACCTGTAAAGGAGCCTCTTTTATTATTAACCTAATGGATTTTCACCAAATCGTTTCCAAAGTTTTGGAAAACGTTTTGCTAATCCTTCTTCATCATCTTCATCCCAATCGAATTCAATATCAGGAATAGATGAATCATGTCCCTTTTCATCTAATAAAGAATCAAGTTTATCCCAAATATCATCGTCCCATTCTATATCTCCCGTTTCTTTTAAAGAAAAAGCTTCAAGGCCTATATTTAACATTTCTTCAAATTCTGGAATAATTTCTTCCTCTTCATAAAAAGAAGGAATTAAGTTTGCTAGATTATCAGGATTTTGCAGAGCGGCTTCAAACACTTCTTGTCCGCATGCAATGAGCCAGCCTCTGAAATAATCAAATGAATCATCAGAGCATCCACCTAGAATAATATACGCAGCTGCCCATAGAGAAGATGTATAAGATTCTTTGAAAGCAGTCTGAAAGTGGATTTCATAATCGGCAATTTCACTTGCGGATCGTGAAGCTAATTGTTCAACTAGCCATTCGCTCGTTTCGTCTTTTGTGTTCATTTCAGAAATGAGTTGCCAAAATTGTTCTTTATTCATTGTTAGCACTCCTTTTAAAACGGTATTTGTTTGTAGTGTAACATTTTTTCAATCCTTCACTTGATAAAGAATAGGAAAAAACTGTTGTGAAATGAATTGAATATTATGACATCTGTTATATAATAGTTACAATTGTATCTTATAAGAAATGAGATGATGGTATGGCTGTACTGTTAGCCCTTATTCCAATCATGATGATTTTTATTTGTTTATTTATTTTTAAACAAACATCGCTGAAAGCATCGCTAATTTCCTATGCAGTATGCGGTGGAATCGTTTTACTAACACCAATGTTTCGACTGCAAATAGGAGAGATCATGCATGCAACTATTAAGGGCTGGTTAATTTGTTTTATTGTTGGCTATGTTCTGTTTTTTGGTATTCTTTTATTTCACCTCATGAACAAAATGGGGTATATCGACCAAGTTGCACGTTTTATCGAACAAGTTACACATGATCGATTATTACAAATGCTCTTAATGTGTTTTGGGATTTGTCCACTTATTGAATCCGTGAGCGGATTCGGAATTGGTTTTATGGTTGCTGCCCCTATTTTTCTCTCGCTTGGCTATAAACCGTTTCAAGCAGTTTTATTATCGTTTATCGGTTTATTGGCAAGTTCATGGGGGGCAATGGCTACAGGAACGATTATCGGTTCACAACTTATCAATATGCCATTAGTAAACTTAGGAACTAGTACAGCGTTACTCAGTATTCCTTTTTTTGCATACTTTATTTTCCTTTCTTTGTATGTAGTTGGAGGTGGGCAAGCAATTAAGCAAAAGTGGAAAGAAGGAATGGGCTTTTTTCTTTTATTTTCTATATCAATCTACCTTTCTAACGCATACGTAAGTGTTGAGTTAGCAGGGATTTTAAGTTCCATTGTAACAATTACATTTGGTTTTCTTATCATTAAAATGACAACGAAACAAGGGGAGGAGTTTGTATCAGAGCATGCTGCAACGACGCAGCGAGAAGTTTCTATCGTGAAAATTATAAGCCCGTATTTATTTTTAACTGTTTGTATCTTGCTTTCTCGTCTCATTCCATCGCTACATAATATGCTTGGGTCTTATGCTGTTCTTGATTTGCCAGCGTACTCTTACAAACTAGCATTATTATATTCACCTGGATTTTGGCTTGGGGTTACATGTTTATTTACTATCATTTTTTTTCGCATTCCTTCTACTATTATAAAACAATCTTTATCGCAAACGATCAAACAATGGATACCGTTTGCGATTACAACGACAATGTTCATTGCCATTTCAGAACTAATGGGCGCCGCTGGTATGCACACATTGTTAGCAGAAGCAGCGGGAAATACATTTGGAACGTTATTTGTCTTTGTTGCTCCGTTCATTGGTGCAATTGGTGGTTTTTTAACGGGAAGTAACGCAGGATCAAATGCAATGTTTATTAAACTACAAATGCAAACAGCACAGAATGTAGGGCTTCCGTGGCAATATGTGACAACGCTGCAAAATACAGCATCATCGGTAGCGACAATCGCATGTCCATCACGGATTACACTCGGGGCCTATTTATGTAATATCCCGTTTCGTGAGAATGAACTACTAAAGAAGACAACGCTTATAATCTTTGGAGCGGTGTTGATTGTAGTAGTGGAAGTTGCCGGATGGTATGTATTGCAATGAAATCCTCTGTTTAAGGAGGATTTTTGTTTGTCAGTGGATAATGTATAAAAGAACAAACGTTTCTATTATGTGAAGAGGAGATGATCCCCGTGCCCTTAAAAAACTACGGTGTTCTAAAAGGTATAGCAGTACAATCTATGAGTGGAAAAGGGAAAACCCCTCATTACCAAGTCCGTTTACAAGACGAAGATAGAGTGGACTATCGCATTGCTATTAATGTGAAATCACAAAGTTATCCATCTGAGGTTTTATATTTTGCAAGTAAAAATATAAAATCAGAGGCGATTACGATTTTACCAACAATACCTTTTGGTTTTACTGAAATTAAAAATAATAAGCCGGAGATTGCACTAGATTACGTGAGGGGAAATTTATTTGATTCAAACCAGATGATTCCATTGCCACCTGAAAAGCCAGGCCAAAATAATGATTTAAATGAAAAAATCGAACATTATATAAAGCGTGCAATAGAGGAAAAGGCAATTATTTATGCATTTGGAGAACGATGGGGTCCAGAACATAATACACCTGATCGATATTTTCATTTTAAACCTGGTAACGGCATACATGATATTCATATGAACCAAGGAAATGTGGAGAACTGGAAGAATGATGATGGCGTGTGGCAAGATGGCGGCATATTCATCCACTTTGAGAAAGAGGAAAAGTGGATTGGAATTTTCCTTGCATTTCAGTCGCAGTCTTGGTGTACGGATGAAGAGGGGCATGCACGGGTTCCTGTGGAGCAGTGTAATTATAAAGGGGGAAATTAAGCAAAACAGCTAGTTCATCTCGAACTAGCTGTTTTAATTTTGTAGAAAATAAAACTGATGAATGCAGCGATACATGAAAATAGTATCGCTATGCTCGAAAAAGCAAGTACATACATATTATATTTCACTACACTACCTATCAACTGATTACTATCATAATGAAACAACGCTGCTACCGTATTGAATAAGAATAAGACGATAAATATCGTAATCACACCATCTAATGAACCTTCTATATCTGGTTTACTTAATGCGATGTGTGCAGAAATGCAAATCGCGATAAAAAGAAAAATCCAAAAGGAAGGAGTAGAAAGGTTACTAATCGTAAAAAGACTTTTTAATAGGAGGATCGATGATACAAAAATATTTTGCAGCATATCGATATTAATAGAAGTAACTTGCGTATTTGTTTCAAGAGCACGCATAAAGACCGAATAAGATTGTGGTACAAAATAATACATCAAAAGGATTAAGACGGTCATTCCTGAAAAAATAGGAGCAATTCCGATGAAGAAATTTCCTATTCTTTGATAGATACTTCTTTGATTATATTGGTGTCTTACATAACCTAAATAACCGTTACTTGTATCGGTTGGAAAGAGCTGCATTGCGACAATTTGATGTCTGAATACGACACACATAACAGCATGACCAAGTTCATGGATAGGGACACCAATCCAAGCTGATAAAAGGAAGCCTTTCTTGCCAAAAGCTCTCGTCCAATACGCCCGTGTAAGAGATTCTAAATACCCTAATAAAAAACCAACTAAAATGATGACACCTAGTAATGAGAATAATTGTATCAAGCTTGTAAGGAATATATGAAAAATTGAGTATGCTAATTCCATATTCTTCATCCAATCTATGTATTTTATGAAATTCTTTTTAATATTGTTTATCATACCACTTTGTTAGTAGATTACTAGAATAAATACGATGGAAATGTATAGAATAGATAGCTTTTTCTTGTAGGCATGTTTTCTCTCCTTATACATATATTGAATTTGTAGCAACTTAGAAGATACATGCTAAGGGGGAGATGATAGGATGACGTGTCCAAAATGTAACACCGAGCATACAAGCGAAGCTAAATTTTGTGGGAATTGCGGGCATGCACTGACAGAACAAGCCGCGGGACATCGTGCAGAACAGGGAGAACAGCAGTTGCCCCAGTCAGCAGGCACGAATGAAAAGGTAGAGCAAGCAAAGCAATTTGCGAGTGGCTATTTCCAGTTTTTTAAGAATGCATTGAAAGCTCCGTCAGCAATTATGAAAAGTGGACATATTGAGGTAAGGAATGGGATCACAAGTCTTGTTCTTATTTGTTTTTTATTTGCTTGTCTGTTTTATCGAATGATGAGTCAGGCTACGTCGGTGGCGACGAGATTCGCACCTGAAGTGCCTGCGCCTTCATTTTTTGGAGAATCTGTTAAAGTCTTTCTCTTTTTATTAATTTTAGTTCTTTTTGCTGGGTTTATTGTTTTTGTAAGTGGAAAGTTGATGAAATCATCTTTTTCTTTTTTGGAAACATTAGGTATTTGGGGAACAGTATCGACACCAGTTGTCGCTGTGCTTGTTATCGCACTTTTATTTAGCTTTTTAACAATTTTTCTAGCAGCTTTCTTTTTAGGGATTGCTATATCGTGGATGAGCGTATGTATGATTGTTTCAATCGTAAAGTTAGACCGAGGTGGATTAGATCCAGTGTACACACTAATCATTGCAAATATTTTGATTTCAATTGCGATCTGGATTATCCTTTGGTCTTATATCCAAACAATCATTAATACCTTAACAGGAAGTTTCTCGGGCTTCTATTAAAAAGATGGCTGAACGGATGAGCGTGTGTACAAAATGCGGTTCGCAATTAATGGATGGCGTGCAATTTTGTCAAAGCTGTGGAACGAGAAGAGCTGAATATGAACGGAGAGGAAACGAAGAGGCATCCCATATGCGAAGGAAGATGAGTACAGGAAAGAAAATATGGATTGGGGTTATCATTCTTGTTATTCTCAGCTTTGGCGGGGTATACATGTATGGGGCAAAGTATTATTCTGCAGAAGCGCAAATTGATAGAATGGTTACGATCTTACAAGAAAGAAATGCAGAGAAATTCATTGATATTGTGATAACAGATGATCCGCAATTTGTAGTCGATAAAGAGAGCATAGCCCCGTTGTTTTCTTATATAAAAGAATCCCCTTCTTATGTGAATGATTTAAAAGCTTCTATACAACAGCAAAGGAAGAAGCAAAGTGATGTAGAAAAAGTAGACTTTGTATTAACGAAGGATGGAAAATACTTGTTTCTATTTGATCGATATAAATTGAAAGCAAAAACGTATTACGCATCGCTTCTTACAAATGAAAAAGATGCGTTGTTAAAAATAAATGGAAAAGAGTTAGATAAGGCGACTGATAAAATGTTTGAAAAGCAATATGGACCATTTTTTCCAGGGATTCAAACGTTTCAATCAGAGTTTAAAAATGATTATGTGAAGTTAAAGCGTGAAGAAAAGGTCGTACTTATGAAGCAAAATCAAAATAATATAACAGTTGATCTTTCATTAAAAGGCCATTACATCACGATTCAAACAAATGTAGCGGGAGCGACATTATATGCCAATCAGAAACCAATTACGACTCTCACAGGGGAAGAATTTAAGTGGGGACCAGTAGCTACGGATGGGAGCGTCTCGATTTATTTAGAAAAAGAGAGCGCAAGCGGAAAAGAGAGAACAAAGGTGGAACCTATATCAACAAATCAATACTATACATTATCGTTTCAAAAAAAATCTGAAGAACAACCGAAATCTTCTTATTCACCATCAGTAACAACGAAGTATGTATATAACGGATTTTTCTTTCCTGATAGTCATATTCGGAAGTTAACAAGTGCAGAGTTAAATTTCTTAACAAAAGAACAATTACGGATTGCGAGAAATGAAATATACGCTCGGCATGGGTATATTTTTCAAACGAAAGATATGCAGGCATACTTTTTAAGGCAGTCTTGGTATCGGGAAAATCCGTATTATACAGGAGAGTTGAATGATGTCGAGACGTATAATGTTGAGCTTATAAAGTCAAAGGAATAGGTAGAAGAATTCACTTTCTATGTTGTAAAAATGAAAGGTACATCATCAATAATGGTGATGTACCTTTTATTTATCTATTATGGTAATTATGACATGATTCCTATTGGGAAATACGGAGTAATTGAGTAGTAAGGTACCTTTTTTGTTATTTTTGTAGTGGGATAAGGGCAGCTTTAGCTGGTTCGCGTGAAAAATAGAGATGAAAGAGAAAGTTGACCCTACTCGATTTTCCAGTTGTACTAGCTTGGACATCGGATAAAGCACTGGAAGAAAGTATGGCTTCTGAATTCGGTGGAACTGTAATCTCGAGTCTACTGTTTAATCCTTCTGATGCGACAACTTTTACTGCATCGTAAGAGAGGTTGATAATCTTAAGAATACCGAGTGGATAGACCGCCTCATTAGGCTGTGAGGTAGATGCAAATAGGGTGGATTTCCAAATTTCTTGAAAAAAGGTATCGCTATCAACTGCCCAAGCCTCTGCATCGTAGATTGTTGCACTAATACTGAATTCTTGTTCAAGTGGTTGAGCAATTTTGGATTCAGCAGGAGTAGAAATAAAATTACTACACATTGAGTCTGTTCACCTACTTTCCATTGTGACTGTTATAGCATATTAATAATCAGATTTATGAGACACGACGTTTTACCTATAATGTTCAAAGGATGTTTAAGGTATAAAATCATCCTTTTGAGTGGGAGAGAGCATCCAGCCATGCATAGAAGTGGTCAGGTCCTTTTTTATTATTTTAACCGAGAAGACCCCCTTCTCTAAACGAAGTGAAGGTGGAGGATGAATCGGTTTTTTCTTTTTAAAGAAAACGTCTCTTTTTTTCAGAACGTATGTTTGTTTTGGCGTATAATGATCTTATCAAATAAAAAGAGGTGAGAACAGGTGAAGAAAGCGTATTTTTCGAAACGGATCTACAAGATAGATTTACCGCATGAAATGGTAGATGCATTGGCAGAGACAGTCGAAACATTTAATCATGCAAAACGTTTTGCATTTCAAACGATTGTTCGTGAAAAGCGTTGGAACCGTAAGTTGTATAGGGACAGTCTTCATCTTGTTCTCAAGCGGAAATATCAATTGAATGACTATTATGCAAACAGTGCGGGGCAAGAAGCAAAGGCGTTGTTTACAGGTTTAATGGCGTTACAAAAACGATATGAGAAGCAAACGCAAGAGAAGCTTAAGAAAAAGTTGAAACAAGAACGGACAAAACTAACAAATCTTCGTAAAATTAAACAAAGTTGTGTGAAAGGAAAGCTAACGTTTCCGAAAAACACTCGCTTCGCGAAGCACAACAACCTCATCTCCTTATCTCGTAAAAAAGACACCTTAATTTGGCTGAGTGAATATCTGTTTGAACACCAATACTTAGATGTTCAAATCAAAAGAATTCAGGCGAAAATCGGTCATCTCACTTACAGAGAATCCCGTTTAACGCAAAAACTTTCATCTGATCAAACGAATATTCCAAGCGTAGTATTTGGAAGCAAAAAACTGTTTCGGTCGCAATTTACCATCCGTGAGTTTGTACGTAACCATGACAAATGGAGAACATTATTTTCTCGTGCTCGAAATAAACAACTGATCCTATCTAGACGGAAAGATGCCAAACATGGCAATTTTGTATTTCAGTATGTGCCTGAGACAAAAGAATTGTGGATGACGACAAGTTCTGGGAAAACACTTATATTTCCAGCTGTTACGTTCCCGTATGGGCAAGAAATGATTGAAGAAGTAATCACAACTCAATTACAGTGTAAGAATAAGAAAAAGGATGGCAAACCGATTGCGTGGTCTGTGGAAGACTATGGTTTTTATTATATTGTGAAATGTTTAGTCGATGTACCGGAAAATCCACACACGAATTACAGCACATCAGATGGTGTGATCGGTGTAGATTGTAATCTTGAGCATGTTGCTTGGGCAAATGTAACGAAGGATGGGAATTATAAAGGAAGTGGCTCCCTTCATTTTTCTATTATGGGTAAATCTACAGGACAAATCACAAAAATCATCGAAGTGGAAGTGATTCGCTTAGTGGACTTAGCGGAGCGGTATAACAAACCAATTGTACTAGAGAAATTAGATACGACCCAATCGAAAACAGGAGATCGATACGGAAATAAACAAGCAAATCGAATGAAGAGTATGTTTGCGTATGAGAAGATGACAAGTGCGATCCGCAGTCGTGCAGATAAAAGAGGTGTGGCTGTCTTTCAAGTGAATCCCGCTTACACTTCAATCTCTGGAAAAATGAAATACATGCGGAAATTCGGTATCTCTATTCATCAATCCGCGGCCTTTACAATTGGTCGCCGGGGATTAGGATATAAAGAAAAAGTACCTCGGGTGCTTCAGCTTTATATTCCAAAGAAAGGCGTACACCACTGGAGTCATTGGCATCAATTAAACAATCAATTGGATATTCGCACGCATCATTTCTATCAGTTATACGATGTGAATCAGCCGCAAGAGGCATTACAAATCGAGCGATTACACTTGTTTGAAAATGAAAAGAAAAAACTAGCAAAACTATCTGTATGATAAAGAAGAACACTTTGTCCCAGATTTTTACGCTTATTACCAGAGCAGATAACAAGTCTAGGAACTGGATGCATGACAAAGTGTTCTAGCCTCGATATAAGAAAAAGTAGTTGTACCTATTTTGTTTGCCTTACGTCGGAAGATAGAATAGGTCGTCTTACATTACATACAGACACTACCGAACTCTATATCGTTGTATTCTCTTTGTTGAACGAGAGGAACTGTTTTTGTGAGTACAGAGACAGGAGAATCCCCCACCTCAAGCTCTTGTAGAGGTAGGTGGGGGTAGTTCAATCCTATGTTATATGAAATCAGAAGAAGAAAATGAGCGTAAGATTCTTTTTGTTTTCGAAGTCGAGATTAGCATGTTGGAAAACCAAAATGGATATATATGAAATGGTGTACGTTGTTATGTTTGGACGGAAGGGGATTCAGTTGTAAACAAAAGGAAGAAGGTATTATACTTTGTATATGATATTTATAGAGTATTTATGGGGAATTTGGAAAATGTAAACGATAGAGACTGTCAAAGGAGTGGTTTGGTGAACTATGTAATTATTGGCGGGGATGCAGCTGGCATGAGTGCTGCTATGCAAATTGTTAGAAACGATAAAGAAGCAAAAGTCGTTACGTTAGAAAAAGGTGAGATATATTCATATGCACAGTGTGGACTTCCATATGTGATTAGCGGCGTGATTCCTTCTACTGAAAAATTAATTGCCAGAGATGTGAAGACATTTCGTGATAAGTATGGAATTAATGCGAAAACAAATCATGAAGTAACAAAAATTGATATTGAAAATAAAACTGTACATGGTATACATACAAAGGAAAAAACAGAATTTCAATATAAATATGATCGCTTGTTAATTGCGACGGGAGTTAGACCTGTTATGCCGGATTGGGAAGGTAAGGATTTGAAAGGGATTCATCTTCTAAAAACAATTCCGGATGCTCATAAAATATTGGAGACACTGCAGCAACAAAATGTTGAGCAAGTAACAATTATCGGCGGCGGTGCAATTGGTCTTGAAATGGCTGAAACATTTGTGGAACTTGGGAAGCGTGTACGAATGATTGAAAGAAATGATCACATTGGAACAATTTATGATGCTGATATGGCAGCGTATATACATGAAGAAGCGGCGAAACATCATATTGAAATTTTAACAAATGAAAATGTAAAAGCATTTAAGGGAAATGAGAAAGTAGAATATATTGAAACAGATAAGGGAACGTATAAAACGGATCTTGTCTTAGTCTCAGTTGGCGTGCAACCAAATACGGAATTTTTGAATGGAACTGAAATCCGGACAAACAACAAAGGAGCAATAGAAGTAAATGCTTATATGCAAACGAGTGTGGAAGATATTTATGCAGCAGGAGACTGCGCAACCCATTACCATATCATAAAAGAAACGCATGATCATATTCCAATTGGTACAACTGCAAACAAACAAGGTCGTCTTGCGGGACTAAATATGATTGATAAACGAAGAGCTTTTAAAGGAACTCTCGGTACGGGTATTATTAAATTTATGGGACTTACATTAGCTAGAACAGGTTTAAATGAAAAAGAAGCGGGCGGATTAAAGCTCCCATATAAAACAGTAACGGTAGATTCAACAAGTATGGCTGGTTATTATCCAAGTGCCACACCACTTTATGTGAAATTGTTGTATCGAGCTGATACAAAACAATTACTTGGTGGACAAGTAATCGGAGAAGAAGGCGTGGATAAACGAATTGATGTCATTGCGATGGCCTTATTTCATAAAATGAGTATCCACGATTTAGAGGATGTCGATTTAAGCTATGCTCCGCCATACAACAGTGTTTGGGATCCGATTCAACAAGCAGCGAGGCGAGCAGAATAGCACTTCTTATAGGGGTGCTATTTTTTATACTGAAAAATTTATGATATAATATTCACTCTTGAAAAATAGATGCCGCAAATATCGGAAGACAAATCTTATTATGATGTAAATACATATGAGCTAGTAATGAACGACGCTGGAGGATAAGAAATGGCAATAAATATGAGAACAGTAGAAGAGTGGATTGCAGAGTCAAATGCAAGGTATGAAGAGGACTTTGGAGAAATTGTCCAAGAAGTAAAGGAACTATGCGTTGCGATTGATAATGCTACTTTAATTTACCCGAAGCATGTATTTTTTGCAAAGCCCAATTTGTTAGTCTAGTATGTACTGTATTCATAATGCATAGCATCGATGATCCGATAGAACCTCTAGGGTTTTTAGCTTGTTCGATTAATTTTTGTAATACACTCAACTGTATCGCTCCTTATATATCAGTTTCCTAAATTTGTATATTCTCTTCAGACAGTTTACATCCCTTTAAAAAAATTCGCCCTTTGCTAGACGCAGAGGGCGGATCTTTTAGCTATGCAAATATCCTTTAAGCCAAGTGCGAGGTCGATAGAAACCAATCGGAATTTGAATGAGGGACGTTTTTTGCGTCCTATCAATTCCATACAGTTTGTCACATGAGTTTGCATCAAAACCTAAGAGTGGATGTCCACCCATATCCATAGCTGAGGCTGCTAAGACGAGCCTTTGTACGAGTATGCCAGCTTCCATTTGTTGAATCCGGTATCCCCTATAACCGAAATGTTTTTTTAAATAATCCTTATTTCCGATTACGTGTAAACAGAGTGGGACTTGAAAGAGGTTTACATTGTCCATTGTCATACCGGATTGTAAAGAATGGCGTAGGTCCCCAGATTGAATTTCTTCTAATGCATGAGCAGTGCTGTCATAGGAATATGCCCCATTTGCCAAACCTTCTACGTTATAAAAGCATCCGCAGAGTGAGACGCGTGCTTTAGGGTTGATATGTTCTCCGTCTAAATCATTTTGATAAGGAAAGGAAAGAGTTGCCTCTTGAAGTAAGGTAGCGAGCTGCGTTTCATTTATTTTTTTTAAGACAAAGTCTAGATCTGGTGAATAGCGTTTTTGACAAACGGATGCAAAATCGTACGATAATCGCTGCGCTTCTGGGAGCGTTAAAGTTTGCGTGTGATGTGAAGCAGCTGCGTCTTCTCGTACAGTTTGAAATTGATCGGTTGATTCTAGCATAGAAGCTCTGTTCATTTTGGTTATCATCGGATACTCTATCACATTTTGTGAGCGAATAAAGTAATCATGCTGCAGAAGAGGGAGTTCTTGAGATAGTTCATGAGATGAGATGTTTTTTTCTAATGTATCCTCATGGCAAAACCATTCTGCTGTAGGTTTACTAGATAATGGAATAACCGCGTATACACTTTCTTCTTGCTCAGATAATCCGAGTAAGTGATTCATGGCTCGATCAAGAAATTGAAAATATACACCAGACGTATAGCCGAATTGTTTCGTAACTTCTAGTAATTGACCGATGAGTACGCCGGTATCTAGACCTTGGAGCCGATAAGAAAAATTATTATATTTAAAGAAATTTTTCCAAAACATAGTTGATACGAAAGTAGTGCCGAAACAAGCAGATATATCACAGCGATTCCCGAGTGCCTGCGTCAAATAAGAGTCAAAATTTCCTTCCCGTAGCAAAATCAAACGATGATGGGCTACGTCGTAATGGTAGATGCCATATGGGATCGTTTCTATTCTCAAATATACATACAATTCATTTGGGTACAAAGCTCCTCCTGAAGGAATAAACCTTCGATATATATTCCTTGTTTTCTCTTGATCGAAATGGAAAGAGGGTTGGCAAATTTGGGTCAGGCCGAATGTATACCAAAGAAAATGTCCTATTTTTTCTAGATTGGGTTCAATAGGTACATTTTGATTTCGAAATGTTAGCGGCACCTCAAGAGAAAGAGGGATAATAGGTAAACCACGATATAGTTTATAAGGAAGCGGTGCATCTTCCCAGTTAACATTCTCATTTGTGGGCATAATTTCATCGATAGAAAAATGTAAATTGTGTAGAAATGCCTCTAATTCCATGAAATTTCCTCCTTACAAAGCGGATTACGGAAATGGATGGGGATGCGGATTTAGTTCTTCAAACGCTAGCGGATTAGCCATATAACCAAGTTCCATCGGTACGTTTCGTACTCTTTGTAGCCCTGATGTGCGAGTAAGATGGTGACCAAATGTCATTGGTAGCATGCCAGGAATGAAGACTTTTACACAATGTAAGCCGTTTTTTCGGATAGCAGGAGCCGTTTGATCAACAACGATTACTTCAAGTCCTAAGTGAGCAAATCTGTCTAGAAGGTGCTTGAGGTCTACAGTTAAGTCGGTATCATTAGATGGAAGGTGATTCATTTGGTCAAATGTTTGTAAAGGATGATCATTATTTAATAAAAATTGAAGACGCTCTTCTGCTTCTGGTAAACCGTATAACATACTATGATCTTCCATTTGTGTTACAAGATATGGATCATGTAAAAATTGTTCATATTTTTGCCGGTTTTCTTCAAATTTTTCATCCATTATAAGGAGCATACCAGCTAGCTCATGAATGGCATTTTTTACAGCTCGCACTGGTTCCATATGAGCTCCCCCAGCGCAGATAAGGTTCATTCCGGTCTGTTTTGTATTTTTAGCAATTGCCCACACACTCGGAATTCCATGTTCCATCGTTGCATCAAAAACATGTAAATCATAGCCTGTAATGGTGCGCATTCGTTCAATCATTAATTGTAATTCTGTATCGCACGCAGAAGCTAAATCAAGGCGAGAGAGTGGTAATTGTGCATACCAAGTTAGTAAAAAGGCATCGCGTTCTACTATTTCTAAAATCCCATGAAAAATCGCTTCTTCTAAACTTCCTCCAATGGCGCAGCCGTTAGAAGTTTCATAGACAAATCCGTCTTTATGCCCTAAGCTGTAATAGGCAACGGATTCTGGTATTAATACTGGGCGATTTTGTAATAAAGAATAGCCCCATACCCAATTTTGCGGATCATCAGGATGAAATGGCTTAAACGGGAAATTAGGCTGGTTATAATGTTCACTCGTATGTAAACCAAGTGTAACGGGATTAATCGCCTTGTCTTCTAACTCGTGATAACTCCCATGAATTTTTGTCCGTTTCCCGCGAGGAGCAATTCCGCAATATCGTTCCAATCCTTCTAAAATCGCTGTCGATTCGCTAATTGTATAAGAATGTGTTCGGCCTGCAACTCCTTCGTTTCCCATAAGTAAGGGCATATTTACAATGACGTCAGCGAATGGTAAACGGGAATTTTGCATTTTTCCGTTTAAAAGTCCGGTTCGATAGTCTAAATAATCTTGCGTTAAAAAAGTATTTAATTCATCTATGGAACGACAACGATAGCTGTCACTGCTCGTTTTGAAGCAAGGCTGTAGTGATAAATGAGCAGCTGATTCAGTATCATCAGGTAATGAGCTACACATCGGGCATAGAGGATCAGGGAGAAATGAATGGCGTGAACATTGAAATGTTTGCATGTTAAATAAAAGGAGCTCTTCTTGTAAAGTTGCATGATGCTTTGTTAATATTTTCTCTGTTTCTGCATAAATGAGGTGGCTCATTTGTAAAATGCCGTTTTGTGTTGCATATATATCCCGCTCTACACTGTCATCGCGTTCCGTTAAAAGTCTTCGCTGCAGTTCCCACATTTCTTTTCGATCATAACCAGCTACGAGTCGCCTTGCATCAGCGCAATGGGAGCACCCTGGTTGATCGGGCCTAATGTAAGGACCGATGATACCTTCGCCAAATGAAATAAAGCCCCTAAGCCAAGGGATATTAGCGGATCGAAATATTTCTTCCGCTTTATGGTGAATAGAAGGGGAGCAACCATCGTGTAATATGAGAGCAAGGTGAATATTTTCAGGAAGCGTTTCTTCAAGATTGTTTTGACGAATGACAGAATAGTGAACGGATAATTGTTGATCTACATAATCAGCGAGGAGACCTTTTCCTACAAGCAATATATTTGTATCCATCAGTTTTCCTCCTCTTTTATTAGCACGCCAACTACACTGCCCAAACCTTCTTGTAAAAAGGGTTCGATGGCTAAATCAAAAACGACGGGATAAAGATTATTTTCTTTTAAATTTAGTAAGGCTGCTTGTAAGGTTTCTAATTGAGGGACCTCTTCTTCGCTTTGTATTTCAACTCTAAATGAGTCTGTGTCCTGCACGAAAATAGCTGAATCTAATAATACATAGGAGTTAAGAGGGAGCTGTTGATTTTGCGCGTGCAGTAGTGCTTGCTGTAATGAGTTTCTTAACGCTAATGTTATATTTAAATCGGTACTACCATACCACTGATTGTGCATGCGGGTCCAAACAACAGGGAACCCTAACACTTCTTCACCAATTCCAATTTGGGGTGTTTCGTACATTGTTGAGAGTGCATTGAAATAAAATTGGCAGTGTGTGTCGTTGATTTCGGTTACTTGCAAGGGAGAAATTTCTTCTGTTTGGAGGAATTGTCGTTTCTGCAAGGTAGCTGTTAAATAGTGTTGTAATCCGCGATACACACCTTCTAGCATTGTTTCTCCAGCTCCAATTCCCATGCATTCGTCTTGTTCTCTACTGAATGAAGGGGAAATAAGGAAATCAACCATTTGTGATACATATGTCTCGATTCCGGTTAATCCTGCTTCTCGTCGTGCTTCATCATGGGTTAAACCTCCGCAAATGATATCAGGTAGGAGCTCAGCTGGTCCTTCGGATAATGGATTGGCAACTTGAATACGGCATTGGGATAAAGGTAATTGTGTTAAATCCTGTTCTTCCCATGTGTGAAAGATTCCAGATTTATTTGAAGTTAACTGGTCGAAAAAGTGAAATAACTCATTGGAACGATTTTGATTAGAGTGTTGATCGAGTACTTCACCGAGATTGTGGATGATGTCTCTGTACAAGTTTTCAGTCGTGATAAGTGGATGTTGAATGAAAGAATGCCATTCGCCTTCTAGTGTTTCGGAATCTAGTAAAAAGAATTGGTTCTGTTGTTCTCGTTTGGTAACTCCTGTAACGTTTTTGAATAACTCAAAAACAGCGATGTTTGCTAACATAGCTCCGGCAATTGGCGAGAAAGGCTCTAGCGGACCATCTTTTTGCAGAACTGGCTCATGGATACGTCGCCAAGCTGATTCCCAGCATACGTTAGAATCTGAAGTAACGACAGGGCCCACTAATCCTACTTGTTGTAAAGAAAGAGCTGGAAGAAAGTTTTTCTTTTCTTCTCTACAAATCTCATGGAGCATTTTTAATTTTTCAATATTACCACTTTCAGATACATATAGAATCCAATCAAATGATTGGAAAATCTCTCGTAAAGGCCAATCTACCGTTGTATCTATTTTTTGAACAAGTACATTTTGATCGGCAGTATAGGCCTTTTGTACAAGCTCAACAAGTCGCGCATCATCTGTTGCTGCGGGATCCGTAATAAGGCAATGGAACTCTGGTAAGCCAGATTCAAGCAAGGAAGAAACTAATGAAGTAAAGAAAGATCCAGATCCAATTGCTAACACTTTAGCTTGTCGATACATTTGAAATTGCAGGGGCCCCAATTGGGAGGTGTTTTCTAGAAATTCGATTTGTGATGCATATCTCTCAAGTAATGCATTCTCTAATTGATGGGGAGCACCTTGGCTCACATCTCGAACAAAACCATTTTGGTGCAAGATCTCGCCAATTTCAAATACCCTATTTTGATAAGGAAGGGAGAGCCCATTTGTTAATTCTTCTAACGTGTGTTCTCCGTTAAACATAGGCATCAATTTTTCAATCCATTGGTAGATATCACTTCCTTGCATCCGGAATGAACTGGAGTTGTTTCTAAAATAAACACCTCCGTCTGGATCGGGAATGAAAAATGTATCTTTGTTCATCTTTAGCTTTGTGGAAGTCCGCAGATTACTCATTTTATTCCTCCTTATCAGTCAGTTCGTTTTAAGCGCACATTATCAGTGTATGTACTTTGATTTGTCCCTTATGATAAGTTAGAAAAGGTTGCCTCTACAGTGGATGTTGCAGAGGCAATCTTTTTTCTTTAAGTAACTATGCTGCTTAGTGGTTTTATCGGCCACCACCGCCGCAATTGTGTCCGCCGCAATTGTGTCCGCCGCAATTGTGTCCACCGCAATTGTGTCCACCACAGTGGTGTCCGTTCCAGCAGTGATGTCCACCGCAGTGGTGTCCATTCCAGCAGTGATGTCCGCCACAGTGATGCCCGCCGCAGTGATGTCCACCGCAGTGATGCCCACCGCAGTGATGCCCACCGCAGTGATGCCCACCACAGTTTTGCCCACCACAGTTTTGTGGGCGCGTAATGTAATAGGACTGAGTTTGAGGGTCCCAAACAGTGACCTCACCTGTTTGAAAATCATTCAAGCCTAACGATTGAATTTCATTTTGGAAATGATACATGTTAAACCTCCTAGTCATAGATAGGGCTATTTAAAAGTGAAAAAGAGTGGAAGAAATTGTATTTTTCTGTGCGCTCTCCACATCAACCTATGAATTCCGCCCTGCGGATGTTACTGATTGTAATGCCTATTTAAGTACAGAAAGTGTTTTTCATTCATGAATAGAGGAAGCGTAGGAGCTGATTGATTATAACGGAAGTAGGAGAGAAGGGGGGAATATAGTTTTATTTTTATCCTGCTATTTTAGGGGGAGTAAGACTCCTACCTTAAAATTCAGCATAGGTGGGGGGAGACGAGCTGCCCGTAAAAGCCCGATTGGTGAAGGGGAATAATCAGTGGGGATGAAGAAAAATCTCATTGATTCAAGTTTCACGTTATAAAAAAAGCTGTAGAAAGATCGAATGTATCGATTCTTTCTACAGCCTTGTATAGTTAGAAGGTTAATCAACCTTCTAATAATAATGATTTTGGATCTTCCAGCATTTCTTTAACAGCAACAAGGAAGCTAACTGCTTCTTTACCATCGACGATGCGGTGGTCGTAAGATAGAGCAATGTACATCATCGGACGGTTTTCCATACGTTCTGCATCGATTGCAACTGGTCTTACTTGAATTTTATGCATTCCAAGAATACCTACTTGTGGGCTGTTTAGGATTGGTGTTGACATAAGGGAGCCGAACACACCACCGTTTGTAATTGTAAATGTACCACCTTGTAGTTCTTTTAATGTAAGTTTGTTATCACGTGCTTTTTTACCTAGTTCACGAATTTCGCTTTCAATTTCAGCGAAGTTCAATTGGTTTGCATCGCGTACAACTGGAACAACTAAGCCATCTGGAGCGGCTACAGCGATTCCGATATCATAGAATTTTTTAATGATAAGCTCGTCACCTTGGATTTCAGCATTTAACAATGGGAATTGTTTTAATGCTGCAACAACTGCTTTTGTAAAGAATGACATAAAGCCAAGACGAACATCATGTTTTTTCTCAAATGCGTCTTTACGTTCTTTACGTAATTCCATGATTGCAGTCATATCAACTTCGTTAAATGTTGTTAACATTGCAGATGTTTGTTGAACTTCTACAAGACGTTTTGCAATTGTTTGACGGCGGCGGGACATTTTTACGCGTTCAACTGGTTTTTCAAATTCAGTCACTGCAGCTGGTTTTGGACTTGTTTTTTCTTGTTTAGGCTCAGCTTTTGGTGCAGCAGCATGCGCTTGTACATCGTGTGGTCTTACGCGGCCAAGTGGATCAGTGCTACGTACTTCATTTAAGTCAATGCCTAATTCACGTGCCATTTTTCTAGCAGCAGGTGATGCGATAGGACGGTCTGTATTTGGAAGACCTTGTAAAGCTGTTTTATTTGGCGTAGCACTTGGAGCCTCAGCTTTTGGTGCTTCAGTAACTTCTTGTTTAGGTTGTTCTGGTGCCGCTGGAGCAGGTGTACTGACTGCAGCGCCGTTTGCATCTAAAATTGCAATGATGTCACCAACTTCAACTGTATCCCCAGGCTCTCCTAATAGCTTCGATACAATACCTGAATCTTCCGCAATGATTTCTACATTGACTTTATCAGTCTCAAGCTCAACAACGCTGCCACCTTTCTCAACTTTGTCGCCTACGTTGATAAGCCATTGTGAGATAGTTCCTTCTGAAATAGATTCTGCAAGCTCAGGTACTTTAATTTCGATCATTTTAAATGTCCTCCCCTTATTTGCCTAACGGTGTGTTTTGTCTTCTTTTTTCTTCGGTAATCTCCATCTTTTCCAGCTTAATTGGGCAGAAATTCTCTACAACCTAGTAGTTAAGGAAATCTGCCCAAATGAGCTAGAGTAAAACGATTTTTTAGTTGCTATAAACTTCTATTTCTTGTTTGTCTTGACGGAAGTTATACTTTGTATCTAATGCATGAGCCACGATAAGTTCTTGTTCTGCTCGGTGCGCATGTGGATCGCCACCTGAAGGACTTGAACGGTCTGGGCGTCCAATATAACCTGTTTTTACTTTATCGCCAGCAAGTTCAAACAGAATTGGAGCCATGTAATGCCATGCGCCCATATTTCTTGGTTCTTCTTGTACCCAAATGATTTCTTCTAAGTTTTTAAAGCGTTTCATAATAGATTGAACTTTTTCAGCAGGGAATGGGTACAATTGCTCAATGCGAACAATATGAACTTCATCTAAATTGTACTCATGTTTACCAGATTCGATTTCTGCTGCTAAGTCAATTGCCATTTTACCAGTTGTTAAAACAAGGCGTTTTACTTTCGTTGGTTTCGTACCAAGGTTTTCTTGTTCTAAAGCAGGTTGGAAGCGTCCTTCACTTAGCTTGTCACCTGATGAAGCTGTAAGTGGGTGACGTAATAAGCTTTTTGGCGTCATAATAACTAATGGACGAACAGCTTCTGTACCAAGGATTGATGCTTGACGGCGCAAGATATGGAAGTATTGTGCCGCACTTGTTAAGTTTGCAACAGTCCAGTTGTTTTCAGCAGCTAGTTGCAAGAAACGTTCTGGACGTGCACTAGAGTGCTCTGGTCCTTGACCTTCATAACCATGAGGCAATAGAAGAACTAGACCTGATTTTTGACCCCATTTTGCTCTTCCTGCTGAAACATATTGATCAAATAATGCTTGTGCAGTATTTGAGAAGTCACCGTACTGCGCTTCCCACATAACAAGAGTTTCTGGAGCGAACACGTTATAACCGTACTCATAACCGACAACTGCAGCTTCAGATAACGGACTGTTATGAACTGAGAACGATGCATTGATATTTGGTAATCGGTGCAACGGTGAATATGTTTCGTTTGTTTCTGTATCATGTAATACGATATGACGGTGTGCGAACGTACCGCGCTGTGAATCTTGACCAGTTAAACGAATTGGCGTACCTTCTTGTAAAATAGAGGCGAATGCTAAAGATTCGGCAAGTGCCCATTCAATTTTACCGTTCTCTTCAAGAGCATCTTTGCGGCGCTCAAGAATCTTCTTCACTTTCGGATATACGTTAAAGCCTTCTGGCCAAGTTAAAAGTCCTTCGTTAATTGCGCGAAGTGTTTCAAGCGGAAGACCAGTATCAATCGGTTGAATACCTCTTGCAACTACGTCTGGAACTTTCACGTGTATAGCTGCTTCACTCGTATCAGCAGGTGGTACTTGTGCATACTCAGCTTTTAATTGTTCTTGCGTAAACTGTGTAATTGTTTCGACTTCTTCAGCATTTAAAACACCTGCAGCTTGTAGTTGCTCTGCATAGATTGCTCTAACAGTAGGGTGCTTTTTAATTTTCTTATAAACTTGTGGTTGCGTAACTGCTGGGTCATCCATTTCGTTATGTCCGTAACGACGGTAACCGATTAAATCGATTAAGAAGTCTTTTTTGAACAGCGTACGATATTGAATTGCCAGATTAGCAGCTGCAAGACAAGCTTCTGGATCGTCAGCATTTACATGGACGATTGGAATATCGAAACCTTTTGCAAGGTCACTTGAATATTTTGTAGAACGAGAATCATAGCTATCTGTTGTAAAGCCAACCGAGTTATTTGCAATAATGTGAATCGTTCCACCTGTTTGGTATGCATTCAGTCTGCTTAAGTTTAAAGTCTCAGATACGATACCTTGACCAGGGAATGCAGCGTCACCGTGAACTAAAATTACGAATGATTTCGAAGCATCTTGTTCAGGATAACCAGCTTTTTTACGATTTTCTTGAGCTGCACGTGCATAACCTTCAACAACTGGGTTAACAAACTCAAGGTGACTCGGGTTATTTGCTAATGTAACGCGTGTGCTAGCTTCTTCAGAGCCAACGACTTGTTCTCTACCTAAATGGTATTTCACATCGCCAGTCCAGCCAGCATTACTATTTACACCTTCTATTGTTGCATGTTTAAACTCAGCAAACATGTGACTATATGGTTTTTCTAATACATGAGCGAGTACGCTAAGACGGCCGCGGTGAGCCATACCGATCATAACGTCATTTACGCCGCCCTTAGCACCTTCTGAAATAATTTCATCCAGTACAGGTACAAGCATATCAACACCTTCTATAGAGAAACGTTTTTGACCTACAAACGTTTTATGCAAAAATTGCTCGAAACTTTCAACTGCTGTTAACCGTTTTAAAAGAGCAGTTCGTTTTTTATTTGGTAGTGGTTGACGCAATGAATTTGATTCCACCATTTGATGCAACCACGCACGTTCTTCACTATCTTGTATATGAGAAAATTCATAGGCTAAAGATTTTGTATAAACATCTTTTAATCTATTAATTACATCAAGAGCTGTGTGAATACCATTTGGTGCATCTGGCCATACTGTTTTTGCTGGAATCGCTTTCAAATCTTCATCGCTCAAGTCCTGCATTGCTGCATGAATAAGGGATTGTCCATCAGTAGGATCTTCCATCGGATTAATATGAGCGGATAGATGCCCGAATGAACGGATACTTTCTACAACTTGCACCACTTTAAGAATTTTTTCAATGTTTCCTGTACCTTGAGGAGAAAAATTTGTTTCTTTGTTGTCCCCTGTTACGACATCAGCTTGGAATGAAGGAGCTCCAAAAGTTTCAAAAAGCTCTTGTAATTCCGGATCAATAGAACCTTCATTAGTCACGTAACGATCATACTGTTCAATAACATAGCCAAGGTTCGGACCATGGAATTTGGCCCAAGGGTTTGTCGCTGTATTCTTCCTCGTCATTTGTTTAAACCTCCCAATGCATATATTCCTTTTTTCGTGTGAAAAGGATGCATTTCACTCTTTTCATAATTGATGAACCAGTAATGAATGTAAATGTTATCTTTACTCTTATGTTATTACAATAATTTACATAATACCAAACATTATTACTTATCCGTTTTGTAAAAAAACATTCACAATTACTTATCACCTAAGTTAATCTTTCATGTTATAAAGTAACTTTAGGGAAAAAATAGGTGATTTCATTTGATACATCCATCATTGGAAAAGATTATCCCGATGAAAGTCTAAGGGTAATTGTTAGAATTTTTCGTTAAAAACTCATTTGAATTATGTATATTAAAATAATAAGCGCTTTCAAGAATATTATACAACAATATAACAGAATATAGTATAAAAAATAAAAAATTATGAATTTATCGTAAACTTTATTTCGGTAGTGTTAAATATTGAAAGGAAAAAAGAAAAATTTGCTTATAAGTGATGATTATGATTTAAAAATGGCTTATAAATCGTTAGTTTTTGCAAATATAGCAGAAAACTGCTCAAAAACGATAGCTCATTTCATACAAATAGGAAGAAAATTTGTATATGTAAAAAAAATAACGTGCATATAGCTATATTAATTTTTTAAATTAGAGGAGGATTAATATAACGAAAACTTCCCACCTGAAAAAGTATAAAACCGTCCTTGTCAAGCGAGAGAGAATTTGTCCATGCCTAGAAGCGGTCAGAGCCTCTTTCTGCCTCATGCTAAGTGAAAATAAAGAGAACGGGGGGCAGGAATAAGTAGGAAACCTAATATTTTGGTTATATTCATTTGTTATACTTTCCCACTTTGGTTATAAAAATAGTCATGATAAAGAGGACATTCCAGTAAATACGGAATCTAACTTTGGAGTAGAGTGCAAAAGATTTACTCATATAAACTGCATCTTATGTAAAGGATACTTGACGTAAAGTTTCCTTTACTTTTATACTATATGTAAGTAAGGAGGGATAAATTTCTTGGAAAATAAAATGGTAGAATACCGAAAGAAATTTGGATTCTCTCAAGAGAAGTTAGCTGAAAAGCTTGGCGTGTCTAGGCAAACGATTATTTCAATTGAAAAAGGAAAATACGATCCATCGCTTCCTTTAGCATTTGAAATTGCGAAAACATTCCAGACAACCATTGAGAATGTATTTCTTTATGAGGAGAAAGAACAGGGATGATAGAGAAGGGGGAATAGTAATGAATTATTCACAGAAGTACTTTTTGATTATTGGCATGTTCTTTTTAATCATGAGCGGATTCATGATGTTGGCAGGGGTTATGACACATTCTGCACCACCCACTCCGACTTATACATTAGTATCGATAATGATTATGTGCTTTTGCTTAAGTTATTTACATCCGCAATTTAAAGAAAAAGATGAACGAATGAAGTTGATTCGTCAAAAAGGAATGTTTTATTCTTTCTTTGCATTATTAATATATTTTATTGTTTTTTCAATTGGCTTACATTTAGAAATCATTATATTGACCGCTGGAGAACTACTTAATATTTTAGCTGCATTAACAATTAGTACAGTCTTTATTTCGTTTGTTGTTTTATCTAAAAGATGTTAAGTGGAAAATAATAAATAGGTCTTATATAGGAAGGAGAAAAAATGCAACTTCTTTATGCATTTGGTATCAGTATTATTTTAGTTCTATTCATGTATTTCTTCGTTCGTAAAGATATTACGAAAGATAATACGCTCACAAAGAGAGGTTTTTATAAACTAATTGGATGTTTAGCGGTGATGTTTATAGGAATTATTGTGATGATTGTTTTGGTGATTCAGAAATTCTAGAGATGGTGTAGGGCAGAATAGGCATTGACCTAGAGTTTTAAGGTTTGTAGAAAAGGATAGATGGACTTTCGCAAGTTCATCTATCCTTTTCTAATTTCTTGTAGGTGACTGAGATTATGCAGTTGCCTTTTTGTTTTTTTCAATTTAAATATAAAAATAAAATAAGTCTAGTATGCACTAAGTTTAAATCTGGATTTCATTCTATTTAAATTTCATTACAATTGTGTTACTACTCTTAAACTTACCTTGGAAATAGCTATACTTATACATAGTACATATGTTTAGTCAATGATAAAATTTAGGAAAAGGAAGGAATTTATGAGAAAACAAATTATAGCACTTACTTTAGCTGCGGCTCTAGGACTCGGTTTCCAACCGAATAGTAGTTTAGCAGAAACATCAAATACGATAACACAAGCGGCTCCTCAGCAAAATGGATGGAAATCACAAAATGGGAAATGGTTTTATTATCAAAATGGTAGTAAAAAAACAGGATGGATTTCAGTAAATAATCAATGGTACTATCTAGATGCAGCGTCCGGTGGAGCGATGAAGACGGGCTGGTTGAAATACGGAGGTAGTTGGTATTACTTAGATGGAGCAGCCGGCGGAGCAATGAAGACGGGCTGGTTAAAAACAGGAGGTAGTTGGTACTACTTAGATGGAGCAGCCGGCGGAGCAATGAAGACAGGCTGGTTAAAAACAGGAGGTAGTTGGTACTACTTAGATGGAGCAGCCGGCGGAGCAATGAAGACAGGCTGGTTAAAAACAGGAGGTAGTTGGTACTACTTAGATGGAGCAGCCGGTGGAGTAATGAAGACGGGCTGGTTAAACCAATGGGGTAGTTGGTACTACTTGGATGGAGCAACTGGTGGAGCAATGAAAACAGGATGGTTGAACGAATGGGGTAGTTGGTATTACTTAGATGCAGCGTCCGGTGGAACGATGAAAACAGGTTGGAATAAGATTGATACAAAAATGAATTATTTCAAAAATAGTGGACAATGGGTAAATACACGTGAGTTAACAGTTAGATCAACAGCATACTCAAACGATCCAGCAGAAAATGGTGTGAAACCTGGTCAACATGTTTACACGAAAATGGGGGATGATTTAACAGCCAATCCACATTTAAAAGTGATTGCTGTCGACCCTAAAGTTATTCCACTTGGATCAAATGTATATGTAGAAGGGTATGGTCCAGCTGGAGCGAGGGATACTGGTGGAGCTATTAAAGGGAATAAAATAGATGTATTCATTCCTTCCAAGCAAGATGTTTGGAACTGGGGAGTTAGAACAGTAAAGGTATATGTATTACCTTAAAACTGATTGTAGTTTATGTACATATTGCTATATTGATAGTTTTTAGTAAAAAGAGCTTCTTTAAGTATAGACTTGGAGGAGCTCTTTTGTTTTATGTAAATACAATTATTTTATTTTCTCTAAAAGCAGAATATTCTTGAGAAATAAATATATATACTTTTTGTTTATTGGAATTTTGGTATTGTTTAGTATAGGGAGCTTTTATAGAAAAAAGAAGAGGGAGGGTTATTTATGAACGTTCAAACAAAAGGGAATGAACAAATTACACTATTATTAAATCAATGGTATTTAGAGATTCGCTCTAGACATTTAGAAAAAGCTACCGAATTAAAAAAGGAAGTAGATACAAAAGTTAATGAGATGAAAGAAAACAAGGAGCTATTTCAGCATTATTTACTCCTGAATTTTCGATATGATTTTTTGATGGATAATTTGGGGGTATCTAAAGATAGTTTTGATGAAATTGATTCTTTAGGTGTACCGACAAATCAGTCACTAGCTTACTATTATCATTTTTTTAAAGCGATTCACTCAAATGCAATTGGTGAATATAATTTGGCAAAAGAGCACTATGAGAAGGCTGAATCACTTCTAAAATATATTTCTGATGAACTTGAACATGCTGAGTTTTATTATAAACTAGCGACTTTCCATTATCATATTTATCAATCACTGTTAGGGATTACTTATGTAACGAAAGCTAAAGAGATATTTTCTAAACATAGTGGTAATGAATTAAACTTGGCTTTTTGTAGTAATCTTTATGGATTAGCGTGTATTCATTTAAAAGAATGGGAATTAGCTGAGGAGTATTTGACTTCTGCAATGAATACTTTTCAGAAGATAGATGAAAAGAAGTTTATTACGATGGTGAAACATAATCTTGGTTTAATGTATGGAAGTCAAGATCATTCAGCTGTAGCTATTCGTTATCTTTCTGAGGTGATTGAAAACTCACCGAATCATTATAAAGCTATTTTTATTAAAGCTAGAGAACATTTTAAACTAGGTGAAACAAATGTAGCTGCAGAGCTAATTGAAAAAGGTTTGAGTATTTGTATGAACTTAGAGAATGAACAATACAAATATCGTTTTGTAATTCTGAGAGAAATGAATAAAAAAGTTTCTGCTCAGGAATTAGAAAAAGCAGTTTTAGCAGGAATAGATTACTTTAAAAGAGAACAACTATGGGAGTATATTCAAGAATATACTGAAGCCGTAGCCGTTCATTATCATATTGAGGGCAATTTTGAACAAGGAAGCAAGTATTTTTATTTGAGTTATGAAGCTAAAAAGGAGATTCACAAGAAGGAGGCACTAAAATGAAGAAGGTAATACTTAGTTTAATGGGAATTGTAACGATTTTTACTTTAACACTTGGCGTAGATACTTCGGTAGATAAAGAGCAAGCTATTACTCTAGTGAAAAGCATGGCAGATGGAGATACTGGTGGTTGATCTTTTAAATTAAAAGACGAACAGGAGCAAGGAGAAATCCTTGCTTTATTTTTTTGTGCAGAAATATGAAGTAATGTAGCGGAGAATATGCAGGAAAGAAAATTATAAAATCTTTTCTCTATTAATCTAGACCGTGAAAAAAGCTGCTTCTGAGTCATTGGAGTAGCAGATTGGAAGTAGCCTTTTTGTAACTCGTGATGCCTTACTTTGAGCGACTTAGTTTTAGGTTTTAAGAATAGTTTCATCATTTCATGTAGTATTGGGAATTCTTTTTAACCAATATTTTCTTAAAAACCCCTTCTAAAAGAACGTAAGTTCGTATATAATAAGAACAAACGTTCTATATTTTAGGGGTGATTATTTTGTACGAATATTCTCTTTTGCCTAATCGAATCATCCTATGCGTCGATTTACAAAGCTTTTACGCATCAGTCAGTTGTATCAAAAGAGGACTAGATCCAAGATATACAAAACTTGCGGTAGTGGGTGATGTAAATCGAAGTGGATCGATAGTACTAGCAGCGACACCTCCGCTAAAAGCTTTGGGTGTTAAAAAAATGACAAGGTTATACGAAATACCTAAACGACCAGATATACTTATCGTTAATCCAATTATGCATACGTATATGAAATGCTCGAATTACATAAAGAAACTAGCGCTACAATACGTGGCACCGGAAGACTTTCACCAGTATTCAATAGACGAATTTTTCATGGACATGACGGCTAGTATTCATTTGTTTGCAGCTAGTCCGTACGAATTTGCACTAAATTTTAAGCGTGAAGTCTACGACCGTACGCGTATTATATGCACAATCGGCATTGGTCCCAATTTATTAATGAGTAAGGTAGCACTGGATAGTGAGGCAAAGCGGAACAAAACCGGGATTACACAATGGACGTACGACGATATACCCGAGAAGTTATGGAGCATAAGGCCGCTTAGTAAATTTTGGGGTATATCGTACAAAACAGAAGCGAAGTTAAACCGAAAAGGAATTTATACAATCGGTGATCTAGCGAACTATCCACTGAAATATTTAAAACAAAACTTCGGGGTACTCGGAGAAGAATTACACTTACATAGTAACGGTATAGATTTCAGTCGTATATCGGAAAAACATATCCAGGCAGAAAAATCTATCGCTAAGAGCCAGATGTTATTACGTGATTATATGATAGATGAGATTCCGATCATTTTGCTCGAGCATACAGAAGAAGTGTGCTATCGATTACGCATGCAAAAGAAACTCGCTCGAACAATCCAACTTTCGATAGGTAGCAGTAAAGGGTACGGTGGTGGCTTTAGAAAAACGCACACGTTCAGCCGGCCGACCAATTTAACGATGGATGTGTATCACGTTTGTACATATTATTTACACACACTATACACTGGTGAGCCAATTCGAACGGTTCGTATATCACTAACGAATCTAGTCGCAGAAGGTGAAGAACAGATGTCGTTATTTGATAACGTAATACAACGAGAAAAAGAAATGAGACTTACGCAGGTCATGGATGAAATTAGAACACGTTTCGGAAAAAATAGCATTTTACGAGGCGTTTCCTATACAGAAAATGCAACTGCGAAATATCGAAACACACTACTAGGGGGACACAAATCATGAATAACGCAAATATGCCAAAAGGAAGAGGTATGGTAAAATGGCAGCCGTTTGCAAGTATGCCGGAACAATTTGCCGGTATAAGAAGAATCATTAGAGAAAATGCAAAAGTGTCACGACCAATCGTAACGCAAGACTCCCAGGAACGAATTGAGAATCGTCTACTAATGTCGTTATTAACCGAAGAAGAAATATTAATTACATACTATGAGGATGGTTACGTACTTACTAGTTATATGACCGTTGTCGATATTGATCCTTTAAAAAAAGAAGTAATATGTACGGATGCATTTCATTATAAGAAGAGGTTTACATTTATCGATGTAATTGATATTGAATAAGGGATATTGAAATGACATGAAGCTTCATACTTGCTGTACACTAGGTGAATTAGAAGAAACTCGTTTTGTGCCTTTCTTCTATTAGCCGACGCCTTCACGACGGATGTGCCTCAAAAACTTCAGGTCTACAAAATGAACATTTTACAGGATGTAAAACGCGTTGAATGTATTTGTATTACTTCGAATATACGTACTCAATTTCGCTGATAAATCTCTAGGGAAAACGACTATAAAATAGGAAATAATAGGTTTAAAGCGTAAAAGAAAACTGCCTGTAAGGGCGGTCTTTTTTTACGCTTCTATATCTTTTTCCGCTGCTACCACTTTATCTCTCCACAACACTAGTAGTTTTCTAAACTCAGGGGTCTCAATTTTACATTGGTTATTTGGGGGACTCATAAAAAAGTTAATAGCACTTGTATAATTAGGTTCGATGTAGACAGCTGCCACGTTCCCCTCTATTTCATATTGCGGGAATTTTTTATCTACTACATTATCTAAAATCTGTATATATTCATCTGCCTCATCATCTAAAATATCTTCTAGAAAATGAGAAATAATAGGAATTTCTTTTGGCAAGCGTATTCTTAATCCACCAAGCCCATCACGATAAAATTCATATGTGTATTTCATTTTTTCCCTCCTTGTATAAACAGGATATGCGGTTATTATCTCATTATTTTTTATAATCATTTCTACTCTATCCCATTCTTTAGGGAAAATAAAGAATGAGTTGTTTTTGTTCCGCCAGGCGTTTGAAAAATCCGCGCAAAATTTAAAACTTCGGGTCTAATTTACGAGATAATACGCTAGGTTTTATGATATGTAAGCCGTTTTGAATGCATTTGTATTGCATAGGGTTTACATACTTAATTTCGTTGGGAATTCTCTGGGGAAAACGACTTTAAAACATAAGATAATGGGGGGAATGTGAAATAATAGCTAGAGCTGACTTCTATAAGAAGTCAGCTCTAGCTATTATTTCAATTCTTTATTTTTCTCTTTTTTAAATTCTTTTTGTTTATCTAGCCAAATATGAATTAAATCTACTAATTCAATCGTTTCTATCTCACAAAAATCTCCCTTACCATCTTCAGCCAAATTGTCTAGGACAGTAGTTGTATCTTTCCGAATTTCTAAACCGCAAATGTTTCCATTTACTACTACGTAATTTTCTTTCCCATTTAAAACACTATGTATTTCTTCTAAAATCCAATCTCCAAACACAGAAACTTCAACGCCTAAAAAAGTCTCAATAAGTTTAATTTCTTGAGGAAGCCTCATAACTAATTTTCCGTTGGTAAGTACTTCAAAGCTATATGGATATTTCATTACTATTGTACTCCTTTATACTAAAAATAAAATTTATTCCGATGGGAAAGCAGAGATGATTTTCCCATTTCCATCTATATACATGCTAATCTTTATACCATCTGAACCTATTCCAGAATATGTGTTACCAAATTCATAAGTTCTATTATTATATGCTTCATTTTATAGTTTTGATTGTCGCGATTTTTAAATTTTAATAGTTTTTTTATGTTTTTATAAAGTAAATAAAAAAGTTCAAACCCTTGGTATGGTTGGGTTTGAACTTCATAAAAAGATATGATCCCGGAGAGGATCGAACTCACGACCTCCACCCTGTCAAAATAGCGTTTGGTATTAATTATATGTGATGGAATGGGAGAGAAGTGCATGAAATCAAGGTTTTACTTCTCTTCCCAAACATCTGTTTTTACTCTAATTTACTCTATTTTATATAAGTGTGTGGTCAAAAATGTGGTCATTGTGGTCAATGCGTGGCATCGTTTTTCTTTTGTTTCATTGCCTGTTCGAAGTTATTCGCCGCGTTCTCTTGCATATCAGGTAGCACATGACTATAAATGTCCAATGTAATATCAACACGACTATGTCCAAGACGCTCAGAAACGACTTTAGGATTTTCACCAAGTAATAATAAAATCGTTGCATGGGTATGTCTTAAATCATGAAAGCGAAGCTCTGGAACATTGGTCTCTTTTTTCATCCTTGCAAAATGTCGCAAAAGATTTCGTGGGTCAATGGGTTTCCCATCCTCTGTACAAACTATGAGGTCATTATCGATATAACCAGGGCCAAGTAATAGTTTGTATTTATTTTGTTCAGAGCGGTGCTTTTTTAACGCTGAAATGACTTCTTCAGTAATTGTAATCCGCCGCTTAGATCCTTTTGTTTTTGGCTCTTGGAAAACTAGTTTTCCATCCACTCGCGCTAATGTTTGTCGAATACTTACTTTAGCTTGTTCCAAGTCACAATCCCTCCAACGTAGCCCTAGAATCTCACCGCGACGCATTCCAGTATAAATAGCTAAAACATAAGCGATATGAAGACGCTCATTCTCGGTATGTTGAAGAAATTGATTGGCTTCTTCTAATGACCAAGTTTGAATATCTTTTGTTTCGATACGAGGAGGGTTGCACAAGCTCCATGGTGTTTTGACTGATTAGTTTCCAAATGACAGCTTGTTTAAAAACTTTTCGTAATACACTGTGCATTGTTCGTACATAATCAGGGCTTAATCCCTCACCTTGTACCATATCCTTATAGAACTTTTGTATAATCTCAGGGGGTATTTTGTTCAGCTTGTAATGTCCTATAGCTGGAATAATACGCTTTTCAATTAAATCTTTTCGATTATGAAAAGTAGAAGGGCGGAGGGATTGGCTAGCGATAAGGTCAAGCCAATCCATGAGAAGATCAGCCACTGTTTTTTCAGTAGGTTCAATGTAAGTCCCTTTATTGAGTTGGTTAATTAATTCATTACAAGATTTTTCAGCCTCTTTTTTTGTTTTGAAACCTGACATCGTTTTTTGTTTACGTTTCCCGGTAGGATCTTTTCCTAAATCAACAGTAAAAGACCATTTGGTACCGCGCTTTCGAAAATATCCTTTCATTTCTAACGCCTCCTAAGTTTCACTGTGCAATTAAACACATTTTTGAAAATATATCCTGCAGGCGACTAGCTAATAATTGATTTTCATAATGTAAGAAACGTTGCTTTGCAATTTTAAATGAAACATTAAAAGTTTGTGCGATTAGACATATCGTCTCTATTTGTGTTTCAGGAAAATCCAGTTTTCTCAACATAAAAGTAGGAATGCAGAAATGTAACATGAAACTTTTAGCTTTAGCTTCTTAATAGTCTAAAAACATTTTCGGCACATGTAACTGATTTCCTACATGAAATAGAACATGACATAGTTCGTGGCTAAAATCTTCCCAACGATGGTAAATATCCTTTCGACTATCGATAATAATACTAGGTAAATCATCTCTACAAATAGCACGACTTCTGAATGGTGCGAAATGCAACCAAATATTTAATTTTTGAGCAATCGTTATCATATCAATTTGTTCAGGAACAAAGATAGATAGTGAGTGGTACAATTTCTCAATATAGTCTTCGATTTGTGTTGTGTAGTAGGATTGTGTTTTATGCATATTGTTTCACTCCATTACTAATTACACAAACATATGTTCCTATTATAACAAAAAAGAAAAGCCACGAAGTGACTTTTTTGTAAAAACATCCTATATATTTAGCTAATCTTCCCAGCTATTTCATCTGCAAATGCAGTATTACAATTAATAATTTAAAACTAGAGTGAAATTCATCAACTATAGTCAATGAGTAGACCTAAAAAAATATGCATTGAAAAGTGCATTTATATATACCCTATTCAATTAATGTTGTTTCTCCCCAGGCTTACGGTTTTTCTCCTTAGCTTTAATGAACTCCCAAAATTGTTTAAGTTCTTCCTGTTTTTCAGGAGAAGCATCTTTGATGTCTTTGAACCAAAGACCTAAATTTGGATCTGTTAAAGGATTATCAATAGTAGCATTCTTATCGGTATTTTTTACTGAATCTCGTCCTAGGAGATAATCAGCTGAAACCTCGAAAAAATCTGCAAATTTATTTAAGGTGTCATAATCAGGTTTTCTGTTTCCATTCTCATATCCAGATATTGTGGATTCTGCAAGATTTAATTTTTGACCTAATTCTTTCATAGTTAGTTTGTTTGTTTTTCTTAACTTTCGTAAACGTTCTCCAATCATAGGAATCCTCCTATTCATCTTCTAAGTTTAATTATACTTTGCAAAGTGCAAAATTTAAAATGAATTAATAAAAACTTTGCAAAATGCGTTGGCACTTTGTGTTATGCGTAGTATATTTTGTTTAACAACACAAATTGCAAAGTTTAGGTGGTGATAAAAGTGAACGGACCAAAAGAGATGCGTATGAAATTGGGAATTAGTATTGAAGAAGCTGCAAAGAAACTTGGCATTTCGGGTGGATATTTATCGCAAATTGAAAAGGGCCAACGTCAAGTAAGTACTGAACGAGCAGATCAAATTGCAAAACTATATGGGAAGAAAAAAGAAGAGATTTTTTTACCTACACGCTATTCAGTTTGCAAAGTTTCAGAATGATAAATAGGAGGTAGAAGATAATGTCAAACAAAACAATCAATGATTATCCATTAGTTCTTACAGCAGTTCATGTTTCGGAAATTCTTGGAATTTCTAAACGTGTTGCGTACGAAATTATGGAATACAAGGATTTTCCACTGGTTCGTGTCGGACGTCAGAAAAGGGTAGGGCGCGATGCATTTTTCAATTGGTTAGAATCACGTTCTCAGCAAGCTATATAAATATTGTAATGGATATATTTGTAACAAACAAATACCGATTTAGGTACAAAAAGGGTGAGGGAAATGTATATAGGAAAAGAAATAGCGTCGGTACGAAAACGAAAAGGTTATACGCAGGAAGAACTTTCATCTAGTATTCCAGCTAGTCGTGAGTCACTAGCGAAATATGAAACAGAAAATCGCATTTTACCGAAAGATATGCAAAAGCATCTTTCAGAAGCACTCGATGATCCACAATTCTTTTTCCAAGTGTGGGGAGAAGCGGCTGGAACAGTTAGTATTCCATATTTAGACGGAGAATATATAGATCAGCATCCTACTAGCATGAAGTACATGGTTCAAAAAGAAACGGCGGAGGCTCTTGAACAACTAGAAACAGTTTGTTGGTTTAAACCTCCTCAAGCTTTATCAGATTTAGAAAAACAAGAAATGAATAAAGTTATGCATGAAATTTTAGATGCGGCGGCATCGATGACAAATTTAGTAGCTGTTCTTTGTGAGCGGCATGATTTTTCAATGAAAGAGGTTTTTAAATATTGGAGGTTGTCCTTAAGGGCAAGGCGGTATACAGAAAATTAATTGAATGATTTTTGTATAGAAGGACTGAGGCGAAAGGAGAATACAAATGACAGTAGATTACAAAAATCCAAGTTTAAAAGAGTACAAGGAACTTATTCGTTATGATGCAAAGCTAACTGGTGAGATGAAAATTGCTAAAACATTTGCTGATAATAGAAAGTTTGAAGAGTTAAATCAAGAGAAGAAGTTAGTGGGTATTCGTATCAAAATTATCGAAGCGTCCTTCACTTTAAAGCATAAATGGGCAAAAGAAAAAGCTACCGCCTAGACAACAGTAGCTCGCAATAAATTCGATAAAGCAATTATAACATTTTATTATTTGTTTGGACAAGCACTGTGCTTGTCGTTATGACTAGAAAGGGATTGTTACCCCCATCCCCTTAAAAATGATTCTCCTTTCTGGTTGTAACGATGCGTACAGCATCAGTTTAAAAAGAAATGAGGTGTAATCTATGACAGCGAAATACAATCGCCTTCATGATCTTGTTCTTCCAGGAGATTTTTCATTTGCGAATAAACTTCACGACTGTATGATTGCATGCATTAATAACATGTTTAATGCGAAATCAGTTGAAGAATCAAATCGTTGGGAAGATGAACTTAATCGATGCGCTGAAGAATTTAAAATGCTTCGTGATGCAAAAGAAGAACATGAGGTATCGAAAAGCTATCGAGTAATAATCAAAGGTCTTCAAGCAAAGGGAGTTAATGTCTCCTTAGTAACTCGCAGAAAATAAAAAAATCTATCGCTTTGCCGAGCGATAGAAGAAAGTTACTTTTCAAATTTAACTTAGGTTAATTATACCAAACTGATGTTGGTATAACAATGGAGGGTGCTACATGCTTTTGGACAAATCATTACATAAAGTGTTGCTGAATCCAAAATTACTTCAGCAATCGACATCAGAGCAGCACCTTATTTATTTAGTAGAACAATATTTAAAAAAGCTTATAAAAATTATCGCTTATTACGTATAGAAGACGGATTTGCGATATGTAAACGGGAGGATGAATAACATGGCAATTTTCAGACCAGTACAAGTTTCATTTTGGCAGGATGCAAAAGTTATTGAAGAGATGACTCCGGAAGATAAATTATTTAATCTGTATCTTCTTACAAATCCATGTACTACACAAATCGGAGTGTACCAAATCACCAAAAAGCAAATGGCTTTTGATTTAGGTTACTCCATGGAAAGTGTTAATTCACTCTTAGATCGTTTTGAAAATCACCATAAATTAGTTAAATATAATCCAGAAACACGCGAACTAGCGATTATCAACTGGGGGAAATACAACCTTAATAGAGGAGGTAAACCAATTGAGGATTGTGTTCGCAAAGAACTGGATGGGGTAGTTGATATTAGTCTTGTTAGTTTAGTCGCTCCAAAAGTTAAAAATGATAAAATCCGTGCTATTTTTGAAGAATTCCTTGCTAACGACGATACGTCAACGACAGGTGGGCAAGAAAAAGAAGAAGAAAAAGAAGAAGAACAACAACAAGAAGAAAAATGCGCGAACGCGGAAGAAGTTGTTGAAGTTAATCCAATTTCTTTTTATGAACAAAACTTCGGAGTTATTTCTCCTTTCATCGCAGAAGGAATTCTTGCATGGGTTGATGATTTAAATGCAGAGCTAGTTATTAAGGCAATGGAAATCGCTTTAGAAAAAAATACAAGAAACATGTCTTATGTAAATTCAATTTTGAGAGATTGGCATGTTAAGGGCTTTAAAACAGTAACGGATGTTGAAGTAGCCGACAAAGAGTTTCGTGCTAAACGAACAACACAAGTAAACCAACAACCAGCACAACAACCTGTCGCTATGTCTGAATCTACTAAGCAAGTATTACAACAACAAGAATCATGGCAACGAAACATTCCTACAGACGAAGAACTTGCAGTACTTAATCAACAGAATGGATGGATGCAATAATGAGTAACGACATCATTCGTAATGTAGAGGCGGAACAAAGCGTTTTAGGGAGCATTATTGTTGAAGGAGATTTAATTAAAGATTGTCAGTTAAATCCAAATCAATTTTCTCTTCCAACGCATCAAGTTATTTTTAAGACGATGAAAGAACTTGATGATGCTGAAAGTCCTATAGATCTTGTAACTGTAGTTGAAAAATTAGATAGCTTTTTGGACCAAATTGGTGGTATTCAGTTTTTAGTTAATTTAGCCGAAGGCGTTTCGACAACAAAAAACTTTTCATATCACGAAGGGCTCGTAATAGAAGCATAGAAAATGCGACATGCTCAAGAGGTTGCTGGTGATTTATATAACCGTCTTCAGAAAGACAAGGATATTAGTGCAATCAGCAATACAATCGATGAACTAAATGCGATAGAGGAAACGGGTTATTCAGGTGAGTTTGATTTAAAAGAAACGCTTGTTGGGCTATATAAGAAGATGCAAATCGATGTTGGCGATTTAACAGGTATAAACACTGGATATAACGATTTTAATCGAATGACTTCCGGATTACAGACAGGAGACTTAATTATTGTTGGCGCACGTCCAGCAATGGGAAAAACGGCGTTTGTACTAAACGTTGCTTATCATGCTGCAAGTTCGGATACAGCAGTTGGAGTCTTTTCACTAGAGATGGGAGAAGAACAATTGCTCAAGCGAATGATTTCTAGTGCTGGTAATGTTGAGGCAACCAAAATGAAAAACCCTAAGAAGCTTTGCAATATCAAAGATTGGGAAAATATTAGTCAAGCGATGGGGCTGATAAATAATTTACCGCTGGAAATATACGATAAAGCAAATGTAACAATGCAAGAAATTTATGCAAAGACCAGAAAACTAAAACGTAAACATCCAGATAAAAAGGTATTAATAGCGATTGATTATTTACAGCTTATTGTTGGTGATCCAAAGCATCGAGGAAATCGTATGCAAGAGATTGGTGAGATTAGTCGTAAGTTGAAATTGATGGCCAGAGAATTAGATGTATGTGTAGTTGCTTTATCACAATTAAGTCGTGCTGTTGAGAGCAGACAAGATAAACGTCCTCTGTTATCCGACTTACGTGAGACAGGGCAAATTGAGCAAGATGCTGACTTGATTGCATTTTTATATCGTGAAGATTATTACGATGCTGAAACAGCGAATAAAAGCATAACTGAAATTATTCTGGCCAAGCAGAGAAATGGGCCTGTCGGTACAGTAGAGCTGGCATTCATTAAAAAATTTAGTAAGTTTGTTAACTTAGAACGTAAATTTAATGAGCAGCAGGAGGCCAGATGATGTTATTACGACGGGAAGTTGAAAGAAGAAAATTGTTTATTATTCGTAAATTACTAGACTTAGGATTATCTGAAATAAACGGACAAACATTAGACCAATTAACGTTAACGCAGCTTGAAGGGATTTTAGCAGCAAGCTTGCAAGTGCTGGAGGGAACAAAAAATGATTCTAACAAGAAATTGGCGTAATGGAGATACGATTCATCTCAAACGTAAAAAATTTAATGATATCCTACATGTCGTACAGGATTTAGAAAAAAGAGGATATTCATGTGTTCATCCGATTAGATCGTTAGTGCAGCGGCTGAGGGAATTCATTCATAAGCGAACGAACGGAAAGATTAGTACAGCTAATTATAGTTTTAAACAAACGGATGCTGATACTTGCTATGTTGTGATGATGAAAAAAGAAAAGAGTGAAGATTATGAAGCAGCTAACGATTTTTGATGTTGAGCCTGTTGTTTCATTTGATCTTAATAAAGCGAATGTTCATCGATTGAATTCAAAATTACGTTTTGTTGATGTAGTCGTGCAAATACCTCGTCAAGCCAAAGCAATTGATGAATTGAAACCAACGACAGCACCAGATGATCGTTATGAATTATTTGAAGAGTACGCAATTGGGTTTGGCGTTATAAACGAGCTGAGGATAAACAATTTGAGTGGGAAGAAGCGGAAGAAATGTGTAGGCGAGCAAGGGATAGTAAAAAGCCAATTTCGATACGGCTTCACTTATCTATTGAACAACCGTTCATTCCAGAGAATGTTGTGCAATATTTATAGGCAAATAAAAAAGCCGGGATTACTCCCGACATAATTATTCGACAAAGTAATTATAACACAAATAGGAGTGGTTCCGGTGGCAATTATTAAGGAAAACATTGCAGAAATGAAGGCTGAAATTTCATTAGCGGAAAATATGATTTATGTTGTGAAAGATGGACAAGTTCATCCAATAGAGCCACCCACAAGTGGTCACGGGGAACAGTCCTTTGTATATAAAAGTGGAAAAGTAACTCGTATGGATGAACGGAAAACGCAGTTGATTTAATACCAAATTTGAATTTTGTATAAAAATTAAAGAAGCCTATACTTCAATATAGTATAGGCCGAGTGACTAAAATTAATCGGTTATTAATTTCGAATAAATATTTAAATCGATAAGCTTCCCAGCTGATTTTTCGCTTTTTCTTAGAGTCCCTTCAAAAGTGAATTGTGATTTTTGTAATACTTTTATGGAGTTCACATTTTCAGGTTCAACTTTTGCTTCGACACGATTTAGTTTCAGATGTGTAAAAGCGTAATCTAATAGAGCAGAAATCGCTTCAGGGGCATAACCTTTGCCCCAAAATGTTTTCGAAATATCATAACCAATCTCTGTTTTTGAGTTTTCGAAATCCAAGGAATTATAGCCACATGAACCGATAATTTGATTAGATTCTTTTTCAATAATAGTAAAACGGAGAGATTTGTTATTTTGAGCAAGTTCATTGAGAAAATGAATCATATCTTTCGCTTGGTTTTCATCAGTGAAATTACTTATATTCATGAATTTTGTAACGTCAGGATCAGACCATATTTTAAACATGCTTAATGAATCAGATTCCTTCATTTGTCTTAAATGTAATCTTTGTGTCTGTAATTCTGTAATCAATACTTTTACCTCCATTATGTTGTTGTGATGGGTAGATTAAAAATATTGATATCTGCGCATAATTCAGTCCCTTCTGGATTAGTTAACTTCTATTATATAAGAAATTACTAAATTGAACAAAAGCGTTATTTTAATCGAAATGGGGGATGCGGAGATGAAATAAGACCGCTCCTTTTATGAGAACGGTCCTGAAAGAAGCATTTGTTGGAGGTCGCTACGAATAGCTAACAATGTCTTCACCAATAAGTATGGACAATATTTTTACGTCTATACACAAAAAAGGCAGGCAACAATTAAGTTACCCGCCTGTTCTTAAACGACACGGAGGAGAGAGCTCCGTTTTGAAAGAGTACAGCCGTAGGGAAGCCGGCTCAGAGGTAGTATGTGTAATACAAAAAAGATTATTCGTAAAGGAGAATGAGAGATGGAATATATTGAAAAAGCAACTAAAGACATTAAAGAGAATTGGTTTGAAGATCATGTGTCTGAAATTCAAGGTGAAGAAGGATTACAGGTTATTTATTGGGGCAAGCCTGGGACGAATATGTATCGCACTAAATTTGCTCTTTCAGGATATAACGTGTTTGTTTCTGGTGATATTGGTGAAGCGGTGTACAACCTTACATGTCCAGCAACATTAGAAAATATCAAAGGATTCGATTTAGGGTATTTTACTGGAAAGTTAACGGCTTTTTGTGAAGAACGTTGGAATTTCGATGAAGAAAAGGCTAAAAGGGAACTTGATGAATATTGGAAAGAATACGATATGAATGAAACAACAGAAAGCGGACAAGAAGTATATGATCGCATTATTTCAGCGATTGATGAGAGTTCATCTATGGAAAGTTACCACTTTTGGTTAAGTGATGTTTATCATAATAGCTCATTAGATTCTGACACGATGGAAGATGTTTGGAATTTCGGTAAAAGGTTACCGCGTTGTTTAATTGGTTACTGGTTAGGATTGCAAATGGCAATTGAACAATTAGAGAAAAACAAACCTGCAGTAGAAGCAGTGACTGTATAACAAAATAGTTATTTTGCACAACAAAGCAGCTAGCTCAATTAGCTAACTACTTGTTGCACAAAAGAAGCGCCGCGCTTACAGCAATGATTTGTAACCTAAAGTTACAGCTATAGTTTAAACGGGAGTTGAAATATTATACGGGATTGAAAGAACCTAATAAAACTTAACTTGAGAACAAAAACTTTGTCCCACTAAATAGAGGAGAACAGCTTTTAAAGCTATTCTCCTAAACAGAAGTGGGGTAAACCAGAGAACCTCTCAGATGACAATTAATCAAGCTCTACAAAGGTAGTATGTACTTACATTGAAAATCTATACAACAAAGCAGCTGGCTCATCAAACCAACTGCTCGATTGTCACAACTGTCTCTTAAGGAGTTAGAATTTAGCGTGATTTCACGGTAATAGAATTATGGCTGGTGGCCTATCTATAATTTGCACGATATTTGAACAAGTATTCACGAATGTTAGAGAAATTAATAAAAATTTCATTTTGTAGAGAAATGAGGAGATTCGATTGGGGTTTTATAAAGATGATTTGGTAATGGTTATTCATCCGGATTATCCAGAACTTCAAGGATTAGCAAAAGTTACAAAGGCATCGGAAGAAATAGCGTTAGTTTGGATTTACCTTTATGTAGATAATAGCGAGCGGTTTGCTCATATCGAATTTTTAAGACATGCAACAGATGGAGAAATAAGAGCAGCTAGCAAAAGCTAACTGCTCAGCCCAAGGAGTAGGGAGAAAGAGTTTAGGTATTACAAATATGAGTTATGGCTATTCAGCCTACTTATAGCATTAACGGGATTTGGAATTTTATTCAAACAACCAAAAGAACAGCTAGCTAAAGCTAACTGCCCTCTAGGGATGGGAACTAACACTGCTTGAGATTCATTTAAATGAGTTATGGCTATCGCCTATATACATTATATACGGAATATTTAGATTTATTCAAAAGGCTTATAATCTACAAATTATATTATGATAGTCGTTATTTCCCATACTGCCCAGAAAAGAACTAAAAATTCTAGCGAAATCCAAAGTGCTTTTTTCTCAGGTTTTTGAAATTCTTTTATTAAATAAAAAACAGCACTAATTGCTATAAGAATGAAAAGAACGATTTCTATCATATCTGGCATTTTAATCACTCCTAATTATAAGTTGAATTCATTATATAACGAATTTTAAATATTTAAATGATTAGCAATGAGAATTAAGCAAAATTTAAACAAAATAATCCTTTTATAAATTACCCAAAAAGAAGAAAATGGTATAATAGATACAATTGAATTATCAGTCCTACTGGAAGAACCAGCGGACATCGAACTGCAAAGAGCGTTAGCAATATTGCTCTGTAGTTTGATGTCCGCTTTTTTTATTTCATTAATAAAATAGACAAGGAGTGTTTATATATGACTCAATTAACTTTCTTGCCAAAGATTGATCGTAAAGCAACGCAGGCACGTTTAGAAAAGATTCTTGAAGACGTTCGTATTTATAGACAGTTTGGGATGATTAGAAATGAGATGAAGGTTACAGCTTCTTGTGAAGTAAGATATTATGGCCCAACAAATGTTGTAGGCAAACCAGCTGAGGATGTTGCTTTGGCTAATTTAGAATTGAGTAAACGAGAAGAGAGATTGAAACGTCTATCTTTTCAGATTGATAAGGCATTAAGTCGTTTCAGTAAGAATCAAAGGGACATTATCGTAAAACGTTATTTAGAAGATGAAGAAGTCTTTGATTACATGGTCTATAACGAGATTGGCATGAGTGAGCGTACATATAGACGTAATCAGTCCAATGCTTTTTATAAACTAGCTTTTGCTCTTAGATTAGAAGTATATGAGGCAGAAGAACATTACGGAGGGGATGACCTATGAACTTTGTCCAACCTATTCGAGATCCAGAGCAAATACAACAAATTAAAGAATCCCTAAAAGAAAAGAGTGAACGTAATTATATTCTTTTTGTAATGGGGATTAATACAGGATTACGTATTAGTGATATTCTCAAATTGAAAGTAGGAGATTTAAAGAGTAGTCATATTTCGATGAGAGAAAAGAAAACAGGTAAACAGAAGCGTATTCAATTAACGCCATCATTAAAAAGAGAATTACGTTGGTATATTGAAGAAAGAGAAGACAATGAGTATTTGATTAAAAGTCGAGAAGGAAAGAATAAACCGATTGGGCGTAGCATGGCTTATAAAATACTTAGAAGCACAGCAGCAGAGTTTGGATTAAAAGAAATAGGGACTCATACATTACGTAAAACATTTGGATATCATATGTACATGCAAACAAAGAATATCGCTTTGCTTATGGAGATATTTAATCATTCATCTGAAAGAGTTACGTTAAGATATATTGGTGTGAACCAGGATGCAATGGATAAAGCGATGACTAAGTTTAAAATCTAGTCATCGCTTTTTATTTATACAGCTGAGCAGGAAGAAGACAAAAAGTATCGAATGAATGTATTTAAATAGTACTGTTTGCTTTTGGTATGAATATTAGTCAAAGATACGTTAATTACATTCCAATCTGTAACAAAAAAAGGCCATTAAATAACAGAGGGAGCAACTTACATGGAAAATATATTAAAGGTATCGTCAAAATCAAGTCCAAATTCAGTTGCAGGTGCAATTGCAGGTGTACTAAGAGCAAGTGGTAATGTAGAAATCCAAGTGATTGGAGCTGGTTCTTTAAATCAAGCGATTAAAGCAATTGCTATTGCAAGAGGTTTTGTAGCTCCTAGTGGCATTGACTTGGTTCTTGTTCCAGCGTTTCAGGAGGTTTCTATCAATAATCAAGAAAAAACAGCGATCAAATTAATTGTAGGTCCTAGAAAAAAAAGGTCCTAATAGAGAGCGTTAATATAAGGGGATTTTAAAAGGCCGATAGAAATCGGTCTTTTTCTTTTTTATTTATAATTAACCATTATTATTGTATTGTGTAACTCAAAATAGAAAGCCTTATAAAGTTAAGAATACCAAAGGGTTCAGCGATTGGATCAGTTACACAAAATATAAGATATGGATAATTCATTAGAAGAAAATACATAAGAGTAACAGATGAGGAAGAAGAAAAATAAGTGGCAGAGTTGTGACCGCTTTTTGGCAGGGAATGTGCCGGTTGTTTTGGATTCAACGTGATATATTTGTATTGTGAGAGTGGTGGAAAACACGGCTCACACCTACGTTTATATAGATCGTCACCAAATGGATGATGGTTGTGGGTTGAATGGATTGCCGTTTCATATAATTCACAGTGATTTGCGTGACATGCTTTGAAAATGAAGAAGGGCTTTTGCTCTTCTTTCAGTCGCTAATGCAGAGACACATGTATTAGGGAAAGACATATACTGTTTAGCGGTTGAAAGAGGCGTGAAAACACCTTAACCAAACTAAATGAAATATGCGATACACAAACACGACTTGTCTATTTTAGAAAGCTGTTATTCTGGTGAATAGCAGTTTTCTGCTTTTTAAAAGTAAAACTTCATTTACCGTATTTATAGCAGGAGCAACTGATATGTGGTTGCTCCTTTTTATTATGGAAAAGTTACATAGTTTTGTAGAGGTGGTTGAATGGCAAAAAATATGCAAAGCACTTTTATAAATCAACAGCATGGAAGAAGTGTAGAGCATTATACATAGCTACAACATTAGATGGAATGTGTGAGCACTGCAAAGAAGAGCCTGGATACATCGTTGACCATATTGTAGAAATCACACCAGATAATATAAACAATCCAGATATAACATTGAATCATGAGAACTTACAATACTTATGCTTACCTTGTCATAATACAAAGACGTTTGGTAAGTCTGTATTGATTAGAGAAGATGTAATGTTTGATAGCAATGGTGATTTGATTAAGAGGGATAGAGATGGATGAAAATGAAGGATTGGTATTATATAACAGATGTGAATTTATTATGTAGTAAATTCTTTAGAATCTATCCAGTGTTCTTGCTAGAATTTAAAAAAGACACCTTTTAAATTAAGAAGGTATCTTTTTTGTAGGATAGAAGTGTTTATAGAGGTACTGGACTTGTAAATGGAAGTCTTGCTGCTGCAAAGTTTACTGTTAGAGATGGAGGTAATTGACTAATTACACCACCATTAGTACTAAAGAAGGTGATGGTCACGATATCTCCTGCATGCAGTCCGTAAATAGTAGAAATATTTAATCTTGTATTGAAACCTGAATCCGGTGTAGTTTTCATATCAGAAGCGACGGTAATACCATTGACTTGCACATTTAATTCAGTACTATAGATAACTGTCAAATTTTGTGGAAGGAACAAAACACCCGCAATAATTGAATATATTCCATCTTGGCTAGGGCTGAAAGTATCAACACCGTTATACTCATTTCCGAAATCAAATTGTTCGATTTCAAAAGTAACAGTTACAGTAGCATTATCAGCAACATTTTGGGAGGATTGGTTTTTATTAGCTCTAAATGCAGATTCTATTATACCTGGCGCTGGAGGTCCTGGTATTCCTTGTGGACCTGGTATTCCTTGTGGACCTGGGGGTCCTTGTGATCCTTGGGAAATCGGACAACTAACAGGATTAGGAACAGGACAAGGGACCGCAGAAGGGTTGGAATTTCTTCGGTTATTTGGAAACATAAACAATCGAACTCCTTTATACAATACTTATAATATATGTATTGTATAAAGGAGCTTTTCGCTTGTATGCTTGTTCATGTTTATTTCATATAACATCTCATTATCGATAGTTACTAAATCTATAAAAGTAGATCTGTACAGAAAATCTAAGAACCTTTTAAAATTAGGGGGATTAACGCACAAAGAATAATACTAATATTAGGGCTATCGGTTGTGTTAGGGGAATTGACAGGAAAAGTGGAAATTGTTGCTACTCCAGTAAAATTAAGAAGGTGTCATTCTTTTTAGGATAGATGTTTTAGTATTTGTGGCTTTTCTTGTAATACGGCTAAGGAGCGAAGAAGATCGTGCAAAAGCAAAAGGAACTGGACTCGTAAAAGGAAATCTCGATGCGGCAAAATGAGTTGTTTCATCATCAATAAATTGAACAACTAAGCCACTAGTAGAACTAGAAACGACAATGGTCACAGCATCTCCTGCATGTAACCCATAAATAGTTGAAATATCAAGAACCGTAGCACGCTCAAGTTCTGGGTCACCAGGGGTAGTTTCTACAGCAGTTGCGACAGTAATACCATTGACGAAAACTGCAAATCCAATAGAATAATTAACAGTAAAATCATCTGGAATAAAAATGATATTTGAAACAATTGAATATATTCCATCTTGGTTTGGTATAAAAGTATCCAAACTGTTATATTCATTTCCCAAATCGAATTGTTCAGTTTGAAAAGTAACAGTTACCTCAGTAAGCGTAGGGACAGTTTGGCCACCACCCTCAGTTTTTATAGCCCTAAACGCAGATTCTATGATACCTGGTGCTGGAGTTCCTGGTATTCCTTGCGGCCCTGGTATTCCTTGCGGCCCTGGTATTCCTTGCGGCCCTGGTATTCCTTGCGATCCTGGTGGTCCTGGAGGTCCTTGGATACTTTGAATAGGAATGCTAACAGGATCAGGGACAGGACAAGGACATGGGCTGCAATGGCTTTTATTATGAGAATGCATTGAAAATCAACTCCTTTAATAAAAATTAAAAGGCTTATTTTATCTTATGGCAAAACAATTTCTTATTCTTGTATGTTTATCCATGTAAAAATACTAATGAATATCCTATTCATATCAAGAAATGTAAAAAAATCATTCAGGATTCTTTTAGAAGAAAATAAAAATAATAATCCCCCCTTTAAAAATAAATTTTTAAGTCTGATAGGGACCGAGGGGGGAGCTTCACGTAACACATGGGTCGCACGCGTGGGGGGTGTGGTCATGAAAGGAGTGATTACTTATGAGTAACGATCAAGTTTTAGAAATAGAAAAAAGAATTAAGCGAGAAATAACAAGATTAAACAGCTTATTGAAAAATTTAGAACCAAAAAAGAAAAGAGCAGTTTCTTCACTCATTAAGAATGCTGCTTTTATGGCCGTCACTTTAGAAGACCTGCAAGAGAAAATTAATAAGAATGGTACTACAGAGCAATATCAAAATGGAGCCAATCAATTCGGTACTAAAAAGTCCTCCGATGTAGAGGTGCATAACAATATGACGAAAAACCATGCCCAAGTTATGAAACAATTGATAGATCTACTTCCCAAAGAACAACCTAAAGAAGATGATGACGGATTCGATGATTTTGTGGCTGATAAATGAGTAAACGAGTAAGAAAGCAGTATCCGTTAGCTTATAATCCAATCATTGAGTATTACAATCAAATCGAATCTGGGGAAGTAATCGTATCTAGTAAAGTTAGACGAATATATAAGAAGCTTGTTGACGATGTTTATGATACTTCTTCTGTATTCGAGTATGATTCTAAGAAAGCAAATCATGTAATTGAATTTATTGAGAATTTTTGCAAACATTCGAAAGGCAAGTGGGGCGGTAAGCCGATTGAATTAGAGTTATGGCAAAAGGCATTTTTAGCTGCATCGTTTGGCTTTGTTCATAAGATTGATGGTACAAGAAAGTACAGAGAAGTCTTATTGATTGTGGCTCGTAAAAATGGTAAATCAACAATTGCTTCTGGTATCGGTTTGTATTTACAAGTAGCAGATGGAGAACCTGGGGCAGAGATTTATGCTGTAGCTACTAAATTAGACCAAGCGAAATTAGTTTGGTTAGATGCGAAAAGAATGGTTAAAAAGTCACCAGTGCTATTAAAACGAATTAAACCGCTTGTTCGTGAGTTGAATGCAGATTTTAATGATAGTACATTTAAACCATTAGGGAGCGATTCAGAAACTCTTGATGGTCTTAACGTTCACGGTGCTATGATGGATGAAATTCACGCTTGGAAAGATAAAAACTTATACGATGTTATAGTAGATGGTACTTCCGCAAGGGAACAGCCAATGATTTTTATGATTACAACAGCTGGAACTATTCATGAATCCGTTTATGATATGAAATATGAAGAAGCTGAAATGCTTTTAAATGGTTTTGATGATCCAGACGGTTATAAAGACGATAGGTTTTTACCTATTATTTATGAATTAGACAAACGAGAAGAGTGGACGGATGAAAAGGCTTGGAAAAAAGCTAATCCGGGTCTTGGGACCATTAAAAAGGTTGACCAATTAGAAACCAAGGTAAATAAAGCGAAAGCTAATCCACTACTTGTTAAAAACCTATTAACGAAAGATTTTAATATACGTGAGACAAGTACAGAAGCATGGTTAACGTTTGAACAATTAAATAATAAAGCTATCTTTGATATAGCGAAATTAAAACCTTCTTATGGTATTGGCGGTTGTGACTTATCTTCCACAACTGACTTAACCGCGGCGAAGGTTATTTTTATGGTTCAAAACGATCCACATATCTATGTTAAACAAATGTATTGGCTTCCAGAAGATTTACTTGAACAAAGGAGTAAAGAAGATAAAATCCCTTATGATTTATGGTGTGAACAGGGATTATTAAGAACTACACCAGGAAATTCAGTTCATTATAAATTTGTTACCGAATGGTTCTTAGAAGTACGAGATGAACTAGGTATTTATATCCCTTGGATTGGTTACGATAGATGGTCTGCAAAGTATTGGGTTGAAGAAATGGAAGGATATTTTGGTAAGGAAGCGATGGTCCCAATTGCACAAGGGAAACAAACTTTATCTAGTCCTATGAAGCTATTGAGTGCTGATTTAGAAGCGAAATTAGTGAATTATAATAACAATCCTATCGATAAATGGTGCTTATCAAATACGGCTATTGATGTTGATAAAAACCTTAATATACAGCCGAACAAAACAAATAATCAGCGACGTCGTATTGATGGTACAGCAGCTCTTTTAAATGCATATGTAGTACTTCAAGAGAAGCGTAATGATTATTTGAATATGATTTAAGGGAGGTGAGAAATTGGGGTTATTTGATAAGATATTCGGCAAGAAACAATCACCTACCACAACTCGTTTTGAAATGATAAACGACAATGGAGGAGGTTTTTTCTCCTGGAATGGAAGTATCTATGAGAGTGATATTATTAGAGCTTGTATACGTCCTAAAGCAAAAGCGGTAGGGAAATTAATTGCTAAACATATTAGGGATAATGCAAATGAATTTAAAGTGAATCCTGATCCATATATGAGGTTTATTTTAGAAGAGCCGAATCCATTAATGACAGGACAAATATTTCAAGAAAAAATGACAGTTCAATTAGAACTGAATCATAATGCATTTGCTTATATTAAACGGGATGAGCTAGGTTTTGCTACTGAAATTTATCCTATTCCTTGTGTAACTGTAGAAGTTGTGGAAGGAGTTCAAGGTGATATTTTCTTAAGATTTTACTTTAAAAACGGAAAGAGAATGACTGTTCCATATGTGGATGTAATTCATCTCAGAAAAGACTTCAATGAAGATGATTTTTTTGGAGAACATCCGGGAAAATCACTATCCTCATTGATGGACATAGTTACAACTACTGATCAAGGGATTGTAAAAGCAATTAAAAATAGCGCAGTAGTGAAATGGATCTTGAAATTCAAATCTGTTTTAAAACAAGAGGATATTAATACACAAGTACAAAACTTTGTTAACAATTATTTAAGTATCGATAATGTGAATGGTGGAGCCGCTTCATCTGATCCACGTTATGACTTAGAACAAGTTAAACCAGAAGCGTTTGTTCCAGATTCTAAACAAATGCAAGAAACAACTCAAAGGATATATAACTTCTTCAATACAAACGAAAAAATTATACAAAGTAAGTATACAGAAGATGAATGGATATCCTACTTCGAGAGCGAAATTGAACCATTATCCTTACAATTAAGTGGTGAATTTACACGAAAATTGTTCACAAGACGTGAACGTGGATTTGGTAACAAGATAATTTTTGAAGCGGCAAGTCTTCAATATGCTTCTATGTCCACAAAAATGAACCTTGTTCAAATGGTAGATAGAGGAGCAATGACACCAAATGAATGGCGTTCAATTCTTTCTCTTGGCCCAATTGAAGGTGGAGATAAACCGATCCGCAGATTAGACACAGCTCTGGTTAAGGACGGTAAAACTACAGGTGAAGGAGGTGATAATAATGGACAAAACGGAAATGAGGGAAATAGTAACTCAGGGAATGGAAATTAGAGAAGATGCCGATGGGAATAAAATTCTTTCAGGATACGCTGTAAAGTGGGGTGAAAATTCAGTTGTGATGGGTTATTATCGAAAATTCCGCGAACAATTCCGACAAGGTGCATTCTTAGAGTCATTGCAAAAGGATGACCAACGTTTCTTATGGTCACATGATACATCTAAGGTTCTAGGAAGAACAAAGAATAACACCTTGCAATTAGCGGAAGATTCCATTGGATTAAGGTTTGAATTGACATTGCCTAAAACAACACTCGGAAACGACACATATGAAACAATCAAGCGTGGTGATGTCGATGGCGTTAGCTTTGGTTTTAGTATGATAACCGAGGAAATTGACGAACCAGACGATGATCTTATGTTGCGAACTGTAACCAAAGCTAAGTTATTAGAGGTTAGCGCAGTCGCCTTTCCTGCTTATCCTGATTCAGAAGTTAGTGCGAGGGGTTACGACCCATATAAACATCATGAAGAAAGAAAACAGAAAGAAGAATTACGTAAAAAACTAATCTTAAAAACTTACTTATAGAGGAGAATGATATATGAATCGTTTACAAGAAATTTTACAACGTAAAGCGGAAATCCGCACAGCATTAGAAGGTAATGGAGAAGTTGATTTAGTAGCATTAGAAACCGAATTACGCGAACTAAGCGAAGAACAAACAGGAATTGAGACACGTCAACGTTTATTGCAAGAAGCGAGTGCTATTAATGAAGGTGGCGCACCTGAAATTCGTACAATTCACACTTTTAACACTCAACAGTCTGAAGAACGCGAATTCGGAACAGATTCACTGGAATATCGTAATGCTTTCATGAATTATGTGTTACGTGGTGAAGCAATTCCTGCTGAAATTCGTGCAAATGCGATTACAAAAACTGGCGATGTTGGTTCTGTTATTCCGCAAACAGTATTGAATCAAATTATTGAAAAAATTGAAGCTGTAGGAATGATTCTTCCACTTGTTACACGTACTGCAATTAAAGGTGGAGTGAGCATTCCGACTTCTTCTGTTAAACCAGTAGCAACATGGGTAGCTGAAGGAGCTGGAAGTGATACTCAAAAGAAAACGACTGGTAGCATTACATTTAATTACTACAAATTACGCTGTGCTGTAGCAGTTTCTTTAGAAGTTGATACTATGGCACTATCGGTCTTTGAATCTACTTTAATCAACAATGTTGTGGAAGCAATGACAAAAGCGATTGAGCAATCAATTATCAACGGAACTGGTTCTGGTCAACCAAAAGGTATTTTGACTGAAACACCTGTTGCAGGGCAATCGTTAGATATTGCTAAAATTGAGTATAAAACATTAGTTGATGCAGAAGCAGCGTTACCTCTTGAATATGAAGATGGTGCAGTTTGGTGCATGACAAAGAAAACGTTTATGTCTTATGCTGGGATGGTAGATGCAAATGGACAACCTATCGCAAGAGTAAACTATGGTATTAATGGAAAAACAGAACGAGTTCTGTTAGGACGTCAAGTTGTGCTTTGCAACTATATTGATAGCTTTTCAACGGCGGTAGTTGGTAAACCATTCGCTTTCTTATTCAATTTCAGTGATTATATTTTGAACACTAATTATCAAATGGGTGTTAAAAAATATGAAGATAACTTAACAGATGATATGGTAACAAAAGCAATTATGGTTGTCGATGGTAAAGCGGTAAATGTTAACTCTCTTGTAGTTCTTAAAAAGGCAGCAGCAGTTTAAGGGGCTGATAGCAGATGAAAAGCTTAGTTATTAAGCCGTTTATCGATAAAGATACACAAATAGGATATTCAGAAGGTGATATGTACGAGTCAATAGATTCTAAACGTATCACCTTTTTAGTTAAAGAAGGATATGTAAGTACACCACCTAAGAAAACGGTGAAGAAAGATGATTGATATCATGAAGAAAGCATTGCGTATTTCTCATAATGCTCTTGATGATGAAATTTCAGATCTAATTGAAGCAGCCCGGCATGACTTAATGTTGTCGGGCGTTGCTTCTACAAAAGTGAATGTGGACACTGATCCACTTATTAAACGAGCGATTATTACTTATGTAAAAGCTAATTTTATTCCAGATGCAAAAGAAGCAGAACGATTCCAATTATCTTATAACATGCTTAGAAACCACCTAACTTTAGCAGGTGATTATAAATGAACGATATTTTATTTTTCCCAGTTGTTACAATTATTGAAGATGAACTAGGACAAAAAGAGGAAATCAAAACATTTAGTAGACAAGTGTTTTGTAAGAAAAAGTCTGTTCCACAATCGGAATTTTTCCAAGCTGGGCAAAGTGGAATTAAAGCTAGTTGTACATTGATTGTTCATTCGTTGGACTATCAAGAAGAAACTAAAGTGAAATATAGTGAGAAAACGTATAGTATTTACCGCACATACGAAAGAGAAGATGAAAAGGTTGAATTGTATTGTGAGGTGAAAGCCGGTGTCTAGTATTAACGATTTTGCAAATGAGATTGCAAGAGAGCTGCAAAGATATTCTAACGCGCTTGAAGAAGGTGTTGAGAAAGCTACAGAAGAAGTTTCAGATAATCTTGTAGATGACTTACAACAAAATAGTCCAAAAAGGACTGGTAAGTATCGTAAAGGGTGGCGTAAGAAGAAAGAAGGAAAGAAATATATTATCCATAATAAAACCCACTATCAATTAACTCATTTGTTAGAAAAAGGTCATGCAAAAAAAGGTGGCGGTCGTGTTCCGGCTAAAGTTCATATTGCTCCAGCTGAAGAAAGAGCAATAGCTGATTTATTAGAACGTGTTGAAAGGGCGGCTAGTCAATGACATTAGCTGAATTAAAGAAAATTCTTGATGCTACAGGGTATTCTGTGGTTTATTCGCATTTCACAGCCACTCCAGATATTACAATACCTGAGCCACCTTATATTTGCTTTCTTGTGAACGGTTCAGCCAATCTCATGGCTGATAACAAGGTATATCAAAAAGTAAATGATGTCAGTATTGAACTTTATACATTAAGAAAAGATTTGGCTGCAGAAGCCAAGTTAGAGAAAGTCTTAGATGATCTTGAGATACCTTACGAATCATTTGAGGCTTTTATTGAATCTGAAAAATTATATCAAAAAATATATGAAATGAGGTTGATGTAAATGCCTGAAAATAAAGTTGTATTTGGTTTAAAAAAGGTGCATTACAGCGTAATTACTGAAGATGATACTGGAAAAATCACATATGGTACGGTTGGGAAATTACCTGGTGCGGTAGAAATGAAATTAGAGCCAAAAGGTGAACAAACTGACTTTTATGCGGATGATAGCAATTACTACACAGAATCAAGTAACCAAGGATATGAAGGTACATTAAATATTGCTAATATCACAGAAGCTTTTCGTACTGATGTTTTAGGTGAAATCTTAGATGAAACGGATAAAGTTCTCACAGAAGTTTCGAACGCTAAAATTAAAAAAATTGCTCTTATGTTTGAATTTGATGGAGATGTGAAAGCAACACGTCATGTACTTTATAACGTATCTGTGTCACGACCTGGTGTTTCTTCTTCCACAAAGAGTGATAAAACAGAACCAAGCACAACAGAATTGAATTTTGTGGCAGCACAACATCCATCTAATTCTAAAGTTAAGACATCAACAACAGTGGGTACACCAGCTGGCGTTTATGATGCTTGGTATACAAAACCTTATGAAAAAGCAGGAGCGTGAAAATAGATGGAAAAAACAATTGTAATTGATGATAAAAATGTACTTTTAAAAAGTACCGCTGGTACAGCTATCCGTTATAAGTCTCAATTTAGACGTGACATGTTCGCGGATATTCTTAGTTTAGGTGTACTTTCTTCATTGATTTCCCCTAATGGCGAGCAGGAGAATATCGACTTTACTCAAGCGGATTTGAGTAGATTAGATTTTGAAGTTATATATAACTTAGTTTGGGCGTTTGCTAAGACAGCAGATAAAAGTGTTCCAGATCCATTATCATGGCTTGATACATTTGGTGAGTTTCCGATTGCTGAGATTATTACTGAAATTCAAGATTTAATTAAAAGTACTGTTCAATCAAAAAAAAATAACAAGTAATGGGCAAGAAGAGCAAGGAGATGACGGTGATTTTTCCGTTGATACATTCCTTGCTCTTTGCTATTCATGCAAACTCTCAAAAATAGATTTAGAGGATATGACGATAGGTGACTGCTTAGATTACATTGACGAATATGTTGAAATGCAGAATCCGCAAAAGGAAAAACAAAATACAAGAAATGCTACTCAAAAAGACTTTAACGCCTTCTAAGAAAGAGAGGTGAGACTATGGCAGGAAGTAGAATAAAAGGTATTACAGTTGAAATCGGTGGCGAAACCACTGGACTTCAGAACGCCTTAAAAGATGTAAATAAACGCAGTAACGATTTAGCAAAAGAGTTAAAAGATGTTGAGCGATTATTAAAATTTAATCCAGGTAACGTGGAAGCATTAGCACAAAAACAACAGCTATTAACTCAGCGTATTGAAGCAACAACTGAAAAGTTAAGCCAATTAAAAGCAGCTGAACAACAGGTACAAGCTCAATTTGAGCGTGGTGATATTGGTGAAGAACAATATCGAGCGTTTAGGCGTGAACTTGAGTATACAGAAGGTTCCTTAGGTGGACTTCAAAACCAATTAAAGAACATGAAAGATGAGCAAGAAAGAGCCGCACGTTCAACTCGTGAATTAAATACTCTTTTTGATGCAACAGGAACAAGCGTTGATCAATTCGCTGATATATTAGGTGGTCGATTAACAACAGCAATTCGAAATGGAACAGCTACATCATCACAATTAGAAGAAGCAATTGAACGTATAGGACGAGAAGCTTTAGGAACCGATACGGATATTGATAAATTAAGACGTGCGCTATCTTCTCTAGATGATGGGAATTCAATTGAAAATGTGAGAAATGAATTAAGAGATTTATCACGAGAGGCTGAAAGAGCTCAAAATGACGTTAATGATTTGAATATTGAATTAGAAAACATGTTAGGCGCTGCAGCGGCTGGTGCTGGCATAGGTAAAGTGCTTGAAACCGCACTTGATACTTCTAAATTAAAAACAAAAATTGATATTACTTTTGATGTTCCTGAGGAATCGAAAAAGTCAGTAGAAGAAGCCGTTAGAAGTGTAGAAACATATGTTGTCGATGCAGAAGCATCACTTGAAGGAGTAAGACGCCAATGGGTACTAAATAAAAACGCTTCAGACGAAGCAAATACAGCTATTGCTAAACAGGCTGCTGTTATTGCTAATTCGTATGCTGGCTTAGATTTTACTGAATTAATTCAAGAGACGTATGAAATTGGAAATGAGTTAGGGATATCTCAAGAAAATGCAATAGCTATGGCTGATGCACTTTTAAAAGCCGGATTCCCACCTGAACAATTAGATATCATTGCTGAATATGGAGGACAGTTAACTCGAGCGGGTTTCAAAGCTGAAGAAATACAGGCAATTATGGAAGCAGGAGTCGAAACAGGCACTTGGAATTAGATTATAGTTCCCTTGTATGGCGACATACAATGAAAAACTCCTTTAATTCAGTGAAACTCTCAAATGAGACAATACTGAGCGAAGCCTTTTTATTAAGGAACGTGCAACGACTAGTCGAAAGACGTAGGGTGTAAGCAAATGACACTCGAAACGGGGAGCAACTCAAGTAGTTGAAGATATAGTCTAATCTATGCGGTGACGTATAGCAGTTCGTAAGAGAACGGGCGTGACGTTGCGAATCACGTTGAATATAAATGATTGATAATCTTTTAGATGGTTTGAAGGAAGGTCGGATTCAATTAGCTGAGTTTGCTCAAGGGGCGGATAAAGCTTTAAAAGAGGCTCTTGATGGTTCGGGTATTGCGACTGAACAAATAGAAAAATGGGGAGCAGCTGTAGCGGCTGGTGGAAAAGAAGGGTCACATGCTATGGTAGAGGTGGCCAAAGCGATTGAAGGAATAGAAGATCCTGTAAAAAGAAACCAAGTTGGAGTTAAAGTTCTAGCCACTATGTTTGAAGATCAAGGGTCAAATATAACCAATACTTTGATAAATGCGTCTCAAAAATCAATAGACTTTAAGAATAACCAAGATCAATTGAATGAATCCGTCAAAAAAATGGATGCAAATCCATCTGTAATGATGCAACAAGCTATGGCTGATTTAAAAATAGCACTTGAGCCAGTCCTATTGGTTATTGCTCAAGTTGTGGGTAAAATTGCCGAATGGATTCAGAATAACCCTACATTAGCAGCAACTATTACTGTAATTGCTACAGCAATTGGAATTATTATGGCGGCACTGGTGGCACTGACTCCCGTACTTTTATTAGTAACAACTCAGGCACTAACCTTTGCAGGAGTCATGGCTGTATTAACTAGTCCGTTCACATTAATAGCTGACGCAATAGCCGCAGTTATTGCCATTTTGATATTATTTGGCGATGAAATTATGCGTGTATACAACGAGTATTTGAAACCGACGGTAGATCAAATTGTAGCCACCATAAATGAAACTTTAAAGCCAGCATTCGAAAAAGGATTTTCAGTGATACAGAATATTGTTAAGGATGCATTCACAATCATTCAGCGTGTGTGGAATGAAATATTATCACCTGTGTTTTCAGTCCTTGTAACAATAATTAAAACAGTCCTTTTACCAGCATTTCAATTCGTATTCGGTGCAATTGGTAGTGTTGTGGGTGATGCGTTCAAAGGGATTGAAAGTGTGTGGAAGAATGTTTTAAAGCCAATTCTTAACGGAATTATAGATTTTATTAGTGGTGTATTTACAGGTGATTGGGAAAAAGCTTGGAATGGTATAGTTAAAATTTTTAGTGGAGTGTTCGAAGGTATTAAAGCGGCAGCAAAGGCTCCAATAAATGCTGTTATTTCAATGATAAATGCAATGATAAAAGGGATTAATAGTGTTTCTGTTCCTGATTGGGTTCCGGGTATCGGTGGTTCCTCAGCTAATATTTCTACAATTCCAATGTTAGCAACAGGTGGACATGTTCTTGGAGATGGACAATTTATAGCTGGGGAAGCTGGACCGGAATTATTCACTAAAAGTGGAAATCGTGTTTCTGTGACTCCATTATCTTCAAGTGAAAAATCGCTTGGTATCACAGGCACTATGAGCCGATTAATTGGTGATATGAGCTATACAATGGCTAGTTCTTTGAATCAATTATCTGATTTAAAAGGTGTAATGAGTGGGGTTTATAGCAGCCTATCAAATAGTTTACAAGCTATGAATCGAAATACAACTCAATCAACTGTGGATGGTAATTCCTCTAAATCAAATGGTAATATTTCATATAATTTCGCTGAGATGTTCAAAGGCTCATCATTTGTAATTAGAGAAGAAGTGGATATACAAAAACTAGCAAGGGAAATAAATAATCTTGTTAAAGGATCAGGTAGAGGAGTGAGATAAGTATGAGTTTAACAATAGATGGGAAAACGTTAAATGAATTAGGTTTAGCGCTTTTACCAGGGCATGAACATCCAGCGGCACCCTCTACTCGTGATTATACAGTTTCAATTCCAGGAGTACCTGGTGCATATGATTTTGGGGCGGATTTAGAACCAAGGCCTTTTACTTTGCCATTATTGGTTAAACCGCAACCAAGCCAAGCTTTATCAGCACGAAAAATAAGAGAAATCATGAAAACCTTTTTTGATCCATATGGGAAAACGAAAACAGTGAGATTGACTTTTGATTATGAACCGGATAAATACTACAAGGTTAGATATAGCGGTAGTTTAGACACAAGTCGCTATAAAACAATGGCTAACCTTGTTTTTCCATTAACAGCATTTGATCCATATGCATATTCGGTATTTGATACTACTAACGACATACTATGGGGAAGTGATATTCCTTTTATGTCAGATATACCGTTTGGGATTGGTGATTATATGTACGATGTTACCGCACCAACAACATTGAAAATTGAAAATGTGGGTTCACTTGTAGTACGTCCTATCATCAGGATAACTGGAAGTGCTAGTTCTATGACTCTTGCCACTAATGGTAAGAGTTTTTCTTTGGGCTCATTTCCTGAAGGTGCCAATCTTTTAATTGATAGCCAACACTATGCGGTCACTAGGGATGGACAGAATTATATTTCGAAGATGACAGGAGACTTTTTAGAGTTACTTCCAGGTGAAAATTCGATTTCTATTACTGGTACAAACTTAAATTTTCAAATTTCATTTGAATTTCACGCAAAATATATGTAAGAAGGCGGTGATACCGTGGCTGATGTACCTCGTTTATTAGAGTCAGACAAGTTATGGCAAGGAACACCAAAGATAAATCAAGCTATTGATGTTATAAATGGATTATCAAAACCAGCAACACGAGATCGAATTGCGGATAATGCTGTTAACTTCGAGAAAATGTATGTTCCTGAAGCTCAAATACTTAATAGGAACTATATTGAAGTTAACTATAAAACTCGAAAAATTACGATTCTAAAGAATTGTTCTATATCTATTGAAAAGTATGCATTTAATATATCACCATCACAAATTGAATTATCATTACCAGATCAAAGTAATGATGGTGTATTGCATTTATTAGTTTACAACCACCGTACAGGTGAATTGAGTTGCAAACCTTTTACTTCAGCAGGAGATAACGAACTATCAATTGCACGCCTCTATGGGAAGAAAGTGTACGGTCAAAACTACGAATTCATTACATTTGTTAGTGATGATGATAATTACAACTATCTAGCTGATAGAAAAATCACCGTTACAAATGCAAACGTTGCTGCAGATGCATTAGATTACACTCGAATTAATATGTATGAAGCAACAATTATAGAAAAAGATAAGGTTATTGTTGATTTAAAAAGAAAGAAAGCAATCATTAAACCAAATACATTTTCTACTATGGGTAACGATATTTTTAATTTAAATCAGACAGGAACAAACCTTTATATCGATCTCCCTACCGATGCAAAGTTATATGCGTTTGTTTTAGATATAACAAAATCTCCTTTTACTGTTTCGTTTGAAGTATATAACGACAAGACAAAGTTTAAAAATAAAAGACTATTATTCTATTATTACAACAACATTCCTTTAGGGAAAAATACAAACTTTATTAAGGTAATAGGGGAAATGGGTGAGATCCTAACAATTAAGGAAATCATTCATAAACATTTAAACAATCCATTTGTTCGAACAATTATCAAGCTTATTGGTGACTCTATCACAGCAGGACTGTGTGGGACTGGCTACAGTGCAACGGATAAACCAATTGGAAACACCGGATATAAGACGAACGTAACAACTGCGGTTTGTTGGGCGAATATGCTGAGAGATCATGTTATATCTGAATATAATCGTGAGTTCGATGTTTCAGTAAATGATCCGAATATTTCTTTCTTAGCTGCAACACATCAAATTGTAGAGAATAACGCTACCACGTTTAAATGGCAAGCTTTCTTCTCAAATACAACAACAAATAACGGTATCCAGTTCACTTTCTATGGTGATCACTTCAGTATTTACCATGCTACTGTTGGCGGTGGCGGTATAATGGATATTTATGTAGATGGCGTGAAATGGGGAGAATTAGACACTTACGGAACATATGCCGACAATGTGGAAAAGAAAATTACTGGTTTGACACTAGGAGATCATTTAGTTGAAATTCGAGAAACAAACCGAAAGAATGCTGGTGCATCAGGTTATTCTATATATATTCAAGGTCTAAAAATCCCTAAAACTGCTGATGTTGTTAATTTTGGAATTAGTGGTAAACATTCGCAATATCTATACCAACAAAGAGATCAGTTAATTGAATCTGCTGACAGCAT